>NZ_CP101125.1:5727282-6028586 GCF_024296925.1 Pseudomonas nunensis | reverse complement strand
TACAGAACACCCGCGCCGTCACTGAGCAAAACCTCGACGTCGCCAGGCACAGCCTGAAACTCTCGCAACTGCGCCTTGCCGACGGCGTCGCCACGGACCTGGACGTCGCCGAAGCCGCCGCCCAAGTCGCGGCCATCGAATCGCGCCTGCCAGCGCTGGAGCAGCGTCAATCGCAACTGATCAACGCCCTGAGCCTGTTGATGGGCGAGCCGCCGCAAGCGCTGCAAGCCGAGTTATCCACCGACGGCCCGGTGCCGCAGACCCCGCGTCAAGTCGCGATCGGCCTGCCGTCGCAACTGGCCGAACGCCGCCCCGACATCCGTCAGGCCGAAGCCCGCCTGCATGCCGCAACCGCCAGCATCGGCGTGGCCAAGGGTGATTTCTATCCGCGAATCACGCTGTCCGGCAACATCGGTTCCCAAGCCATGCAACTGAGCGATTTCGGTTCCTGGGGCTCGCGCTCATTCGGCATCGGCCCGCAATTCAGCCTGCCGCTGTTCGACGGCGGCCGCCTGCGCGGCATGCTCAATCTGCGCGAGGCCCAGCAACAGGAAGCCGCCATTGCCTACCAACAAACCGTGCTGCGCGCCTGGCATGAAATCGACGACCAGCTGACCGCCTACAACGCCAGCCAACGACGCCGCGACAGCCTCGCCGAAGCCGTGCGCCAAAACCAGATCGCCCTGCGCACCGCACAACAGCAATACGTCGAAGGCGTGGTGGATTTCGTCAACGTACTGACCGTGCAGGGCGAGTTGCTGGCGACTCAGCAGCAATGGGTTGAGAGCTCGACAGGTGTGTCGTTGGCGATGGTGGGGTTGTACAAGGCGTTGGGTGGGGGATGGGAGTCGGTTTATCCGGTGGCGGAAAAATCCTGAGTGAAATTGAGAGACTGGATGTAGGAATCGTCCTATTTTTTTGTGTGGGCACTATTGCAGCCCATCAGGCGTTAGCATTTCGGCCACTCAATGACCACGGCTACGCCTCCTATGATTGCCCTCTCTGATTCTCCCGCGACTGTTGAATTTCTAGGCGCTGCAACAGCACCTCCCGATTTTTATGTCGTGTGTAAAAGCAAGCTAGCGCTGCTATTCGTCTCGACTAGCGGCTTTTTCCTTATTTATTGGTTTTATCGAAACTGGAAGCTTTATCGTGCGGCCACGGGTAATAAGGTTTTGCCCTTGTTCCGCACCATCCTGGGCGTGTTTTTTGTGTATTCCCTGTTCACCAAAATCGATCATCGAATAGGCGCTTCAAACCTAAAGTACCGTTGGTATCCGCGCAGTCTGGCATTGGCTGTCATCCTGCTGGCGTGCACCGGTTCCGCGTTGATGTGGTTACCAGATGTGCAAATTCGTTTTGCGTTGAGCCTTTTGGTTTTGTTCCTGCAAACCTGCTGTTTATTGCGTGTACAGAATGCAATCAATTATTTGGCGGGTGATGTCGAGGGGCTTGGTAATTCGAAGCTGACATTTGCCAACGGAATTTGGGTAGCGCTTGGTTTGTGCTGGTGGGGGCTGGCGATTATCGGTTTTTTCGTTCTTTAGCAGGATCGGGTGTGAGTGTCATTAGCCCCATTTTTGAGGTCGCAAAATAGAGAGAAAATGAGCATCGTTGGGCTGGTGTCGTTGCGAGCAGCCAGGGAGGCTGCTCATCCAGCAAAATTTTCGATCTTGATTTGGCCGTCTGGAAACGTCGCAATGATTTCAAGCTCACCGCCCATAGCGCGGATGTAGTTGCGCAAGGTGCTGATGTACATATCCGTGCGGCGCTCCATTTTAGAAATGGCGGCCTGGTTGATATGAAGTGTTTCGGCAAGCGTGGCTTGACTCAGCGCTTTGGCCTGACGCAATTCGTGCAGCGGCATTTCCTTGATGTGTTGTTCATAAATCGAATCGGCGAGTGCCCGGGATTCGGGTGTCATCCGCGCTTCGAGTTCGGCAAATTTCTTAGCCATCGTTGTGACCCTCTTTGCGCAATGTGTCGAGATGTTCATCGTACAGCTGATCGGCCAACGGTACGTTGACTTCATACCATCGATCCTGACCGGTTTTGTCTCCTCCTATCAATAGCAACGCACAACGTTTTGGATCGAATGCATACAAGATGCGATAAGGGCGACCTGCGTGCTGAACGCGTAATTCACGAAGATGGCCGTGCCGCGATCCATTGATTCCACTGCTATGAGGAAAGCGTAAACCGGGGCCGAACTGCCCGAGTAGTTTTACGCTCGCGGCGACAGAACTCTGCTCGCTTTCGCTCAGATCCGTCCACCAGTCGCCGAACTCGTCGGTGTATTCAATATCCCAATTCATGGGAGCTGAATATGCACGCTATGGAATATTCCTTCAAGGTTATATTTTCGATCGGTTGAATTCGTCCTATAGGTCAGCAACTTTCTTGATACATGGCTTTTCCAAAACGTGATGGCTATTCGCTTGACGCAAACCCCCGCTGTCGTAGACTCCGACCATCCGTCAGGGAGTCACGGTTATGCCGCGTTTTGGAAGTTGGGTTGTTGGATTAGCCTTTGTAACGTGCGCAGTACAGGCGCAAACGCCTGCGCCAGACGATCCGTTGCTGGAAAACAATGCCGCCGGTGGTGCTGCGCAGGCCAGCAGCGAGGCTCGCGGTGTGCTGCGGGCTCGGGATCAGGCGGTGCTTGCAAGTGAGTTGCCGGGGCGGGTGGTCGAGTTGCCGTTCAGCGAGGGTGAGTCGTTCAAGAAGGGCGATACGCTGGCGAAGTTTGACTGCTCGGGTTTTCAGGCTCAGCTGAATGCCGCGCAAGCCGCCAGCCGTGGGGCCAGTGAAGAATTGGCGCACAACAGGCAACTGGCGGCGTTGAATTCGGTCGGGCGTTTTGAAGTGGCGCGGGCCGAGGCCAAGGTCAGCGAGACTCAGGCGCAATCCCAGGTTTATCAGGTTCAAGTGAAACGCTGCAGCGTGCTGGCGCCGTTTGACGGTCAGGTCGTCGAGCGCAAGGTCCAGCGCTATGAAAGCGTGGCGGCCGGCGCGCCGTTGCTGGATGTGGTGGATAACCGCACGCTGGAAATTCATTTGCTGATTCCGTCGCGCTGGATGGGCAAGCTCAAGCCCGGCCAGACCTTCAGTTTTGTCCCCGATGAAACCGGTCAGCCGCTGGATGCCACGGTCAAGCGCCTCGGTGCGCGGATCGATGAAGGCAGCCAGACTTTGTTGCTGGTGGCGACGCTGCCCAACGCCACGGGTCTATTGGCTGGCATGAGCGGAACGGCGCGTTTCGCGGAGCTCAAGTGAACGCTCCGATCAGCGGTGGTGCCGAGCAGGTGTTCGCCCGGTTTCTTGACCTTGAACGCCTGACCCGTGCGGCGCGCACCCCGGCGCAACTGGCCTACAGCCTGGTGAATGACAGCCAGGCGCTGTTCGGTTTCCGCCATGCGGCGCTGTTGATTGCCGGCAAGGTGCAAGCCGTGACCGGGGTCAGCGCGGTTGATCCGAACGCACCGTTCGTGGCGTTCGTCGAGCAGGCCGTGGCGCAACTGTTCAAGCTCGACATCCTCAAACAGGCGCGGGTGATTCCGCAGGATGGGCTCAGCGAGTCGATCCGCGCGGATTGGCAAAGCCTGTCCGCCGCCCAAGTGTTTTGGCTGCCGCTGGTAGATCATCAAGGCGACGTCTTCGGTGGTTTGTGGCTGGCCCGGGACACGCCCTGGAACCCTTCCGAACAAGTTCTGCTCTCGCAACTCGGCGACACCTACAGCCACGCCTGGCTGGCGCTGCAACCGCGCAAACCGTGGCGACTGCGCTGGACACGTAAACGTCAGGTGCTGCTGGTGGCAGCGGCACTGCTCGCGCTGTTGATCCCGGTGCGCCAATCGGTGCTGGCGCCCGCCGAAGTGGTGCCGCTGGGTGGCCGAGTGGTCGCCGCACCGCTGGACGGGGTGATTTCGGAGTTCCTGGTCAAACCCAACCAAACGGTGAAAACCGGCGACCTGCTGCTGAAATTCGAAAACACCACCCTCACAGCCCAGGCCGACGTGTCCCAGCGCGCCTTGGGCGTGGCCGAGGCCGAACTCAAGGCCAATTCCCAGCGCTCCTTCGCTGACGCCGAATCCAGCTCGAAAATCGATCTGCTGGCGGCACGGGTCGAACAAAAACGCGCCGAACGGGATTACGCCCGTGAATTGCTCAAGCGCAGCGAAGTCCGCGCTGAGCGGGACGGCATTGCGGTGTTTGCCGACGCCGAGCGTTGGACAGGCAAACCGGTGCAGACCGGTGAACGCTTGATGGAAATCGCCGACCCGAACCAGGCCGAATTGCGTATCGAATTGGCCGTGGGTGATGCGATTGCGCTGGAGCCGGGGGCGCAGGTTTCACTGTTTCTCGACAGCGATCCGTTGCAACGCCACCAGGCCAAACTCGAACGCTCGGCCTATGAAGCGCAGCCTACCGCTGGCGGACAATTGGCTTACCGATTGGACGCGAATTTCGACGCGGCGCCCCCACGTATCGGCTTGCGCGGCACTGCCAAAATCTTCGGCGACCGCGCGCCACTGGCGTTGTATCTGTTGCGCCGACCGCTGGCCGGGTTGCGTCAAAGCGTGGGCCTGTAAATGAGCCTGCCGAGCCTGCGGGCAGACTTGCAATTGCAGGCGGCGGCCCCGGCCCTCGACGGCTCGCCGCGCTGGACCCTGGCTGATCCGGTGCGCGGTCGCTATTTCAAACTGGGCACTGCGGCCATGCGCCTGCTGCGCCACTGGTCCCTGGGCGACCCCGAAAAAGTCTTACAAGCGGCGAACCGCGAGCCAGGTTTGCCACTGGACGGTGCCGAGCTTGATCAACTGCTGAATTTCCTGCGCGGCCACGACTTGATCAGCGCGCTCGATCCGCAACAACGCGCCAGTTACAGCCTGAAGGCTGCCGCGCAACGTCAGTCGCTGTGGCAGATCCTGTTGCACCAATACCTGTTTTTCCGCATTCCACTGTGGCGCCCGGATGCGTTTCTCAACCGCGCCTGGCCGTGGCTGGAGCGCTTTGGTCCGTATGCGCTGCGCATCGGATTGCCGGTCACCCTGATGCTCGGCGTGTTTCTGGTGTCCCGGGACTGGCAGCGCTTTATCGCGACCTTCCCGCACTTGTTCAGCCTTGGCGGCGCGCTGGCGTTTGGCGTGGCGCTGTTTTTTGCCAAGCTCTGCCACGAGTTCGGCCACGCGTTCATGGCCAAGCGCGCCGGTTGCCGGGTGCAAAGCATGGGCGTGGCGTTCATGGTGATGCTGCCGATGTTTTATACCGATGTCAGCGACGCCTGGCGGGTCAATGATCGACGCGCGCGGTTGCTGATCGGTGCCGGCGGGGTGCTGGCGGAACTGGTGCTGGCGTGTATCGCGCTGCTGGCCTGGTCGCTGTTGCCCGATGGCCCCGGGCGCACCGCAGCGTTCATGCTCGCCAGCGCCACCTGGATCACCACACTGGTGATCAACCTCAACCCGTTCATGCGATTCGATGGTTATTTTTTGCTCAGCGATTTATGGGAAGTCGACAACCTTCAAGGTCGGGCGTTTGCCTTGTGCCGTTGGCGTTTGCGTGAGGCCCTGTTCGGCTATGGCGCGCCGGCACCGGAGCCCTGGTCGCCGTCGATGCAACGGCGTTTGCTGATCTGGGGTTACGGCTCGTGGCTGTGGCGCGCGGTGCTGTTTTTCGGGATTGCGCTGGCGGTGTATCACCTGTTCTTCAAGCTATTGGGCATCTTCTTGATGATGGTGGAACTGGTGTGGTTCATCTTCCTGCCGATTGTGCGCGAATGGCGCGAGTGGTGGTCCCGCCGCGATCAGGCCCACGCACCGCGTGTGTTGCTGAGTACCTTGGGCTTGGTGGCGATTGTCTTGCTGCTGGCCGTGCCTTGGCGCAGTGCGGTGGAAGTGCCGTCGATGCTGGAGGCCGGGCGCGTCAGCACGTTGCATGCACCCGTGGCGGCGCGGGTCAAAAAGGTGAATGTCAGCGATGGTCAATCAGTCGCCCAAGGTGACGTATTGATTGAGCTGGAATCGCCGGATCTCGATTCACGTCAGGCCATCATTCGCCGGGAAATCCAGATCCAGCAGTTGCAGATGCGCCGTCAGGCCAGCCGCAGTGAAACCGTTGCCGATGCCGGGATTGTCGAGCAGCGTCTGGCCGAAGCCGTGGCCGAATATCGCGGTTTGGCGGCGCAGCGCGAGCGCTTGCTGATTCGCGCGCCGCAGACCGGCAAGGTGCGGGACCTGTTGCCGCAACTGATCGCGGGTCGCTGGTTGTCGCCCAAGGAACCCCTGGCCCGAGTGGTCGAAGACGGTGCGCGATTGCGTGGTTACCTGGCCGAAGCCGAATTGTGGCGGATCGCGCCCGGTGCCACTGGGCGTTTTATTGCCGAGGACCCGATGCACCCGGCCGTCGCCGTGCAGTTAAGCGAAATCGACGCCAATGGTGCCGGCTTCATTGATCTCGAAGCCCTGACATCCGATCACCACGGCCCCATCGCGGTGCGGCGTGATCAAAACCAGCGACCGGAACCGGTTCAGGCGCAATATGCGGTACGCCTGACGACGCTGGATAACATCGCCACCCCTGTGCAGCCGTTGCGCGGTGTGGTGATCGTGCAAGGTCGCAGTGAGTCCTTGTTGGGTACGGCCTGGCGCCGGATGGCGGCGTTGGGTGTGAGGGAGAGTGGTTTTTAGCGCAGGGAGACATCGCAATGCTGAACAACAATTCCAATGACGTGGGTGATCTGGTGGTGCGTCCGTCCGGTGCTACCGACGGGCCGTTTTTGCACAACCTTTACCACGCCGCGCGGCCCGATCTGCAATGGATCGACGGCGAGCAGGAGCTGGTGGAAGAGGTGATCGCCCAGCAATTCAAAGTGCAGGAGCAGGGCACCGGGGAGTCTTATCCCAACGCCATGCACTTTGTGGTGGAGAAACTCGGTACACCGATTGGCGCGTTGACTGCCGATTTCGGCACCAATGAAATTCGCGTGCTGTACCTGGCGTTTATCCCGGCCGCGCGGGGCAAGGGCTATGGCCGCACGGTGTTGCAGGGTGTGCAGAAAGCCGCCGAACAGGTGCGCTGCCCGGTGGCAACGGTGGTCTGGGCGAACAATCCGCATGCGCGCCGACATTATCTGGCGCTGGGGTTTCAGGTCGAGGAAAGCAACGTGGCGGCCGAGCGGCTGGTCTGGTATCCGGGCCAGCCGCAGTCGGCGCTAGTCAGTTGACGGTGATGTCGAAGTAGGTGTGGCTGGCGTCGCGCCCCAGCTCCGGGGTGCGAGAGACGACGATGCCTTCGATCCGGCCCAACTCGGGCAGCTCGATGGCGCAGGGGCCGTCGATAAAGGTTGTCTGCGCCGGGCTGCTCAGTTCCACGCCAAACGGCATGCGCCCGGTAGCGGACATGCGTGCGTTGGGCTTATCCACCACGGACACGATCACCACCGGTATCTCGCTGCCATCGCTGAGATAGAGCGGCCTGGAAGTGCCGAGCAACTGGCGGAAGTGCTCGCCGGTAATCTGATCAAGCATGAATCTGCTCCCTGAAAAAATGAAAGGGTCGGGGCCATCGGCCCCGACGCCAAGGTCAATTGCGTGAAGGGAAAAGACCCTGCAGGGCCACGCAGAAGTTCAACACCAGGACCGGGTTGATAATGCCCAGTGGCGTGCCGCTGCCGATGGGTTGCGCGGTGGCGGTCACGTTGACGGTGCCGCCCACGGTGCTGTCGACACCCTTGAGCGCTATCGGGTTGGCGCCCTGTGCGGTCGAGAAGATCGCGGCGGAGCTCGGCCCCGTGGCTGCGGAGGCACCGATGTAGGCGTTGTCATTCGACGGTGTGGTGGTTGGAGTGCTCGGCACACTCACCAGGTTGACCGTGGTGGAGGCGGTCAGGGCCGACGTGGCGGTGGCGGTGATGACGGGGGCATGCGGCGGCAGGTTGGCTACCAGCAGGCTGGTATTTTCTGTGCCGATGACTTCACCGATCACCCGGTTCGTCAGATTGATGCCCTGGCCCTGGTGCATCGGCAAGCGCCCGCACAGGTTGGGCAGCATGAAGTTTTGCGAGCCATTGCCGCCGTAGGTCACACCCAGTAAAGCGAACAATGCCTGGTACTGGTTGACTGGCAGCGTCTGCCCGTTGGCTTGCATCCAGCCGCTTGGGGCGTACGAGAAGCCGAAGGGAAGAATGGTTCCGAGAAACACGTCCATAGTTTTTATATCCATGTGGTTTTTTGGAGAGGAGCGTACTGGCCCGACGCTACTGCTCGGGCCAGTAGTAGCGTAGACGCTGGTGTGAAAGTCGCCGGATTGCGTTCTTGCAGAGATGGGGGCAGCATCGAACGGCAACTCCAGAGTGCTGGAGTGATTGGGTTTTATTCGACCAGGCGGGGAAGTTTCATGGAGTACCGCAGGGAAACAGAGCTTGCCGGCAAGCCGGATGGGCGTGCCGGGCGTACTCGTGCCACGGCGTTGTCGCCGCTGCCGCAATGGCTGGCTGATTACGGGTTCTGGCTGATTCTGGTGCTGGCCGCTGCCGTGCGTTTTTACGACCTCACCGCTGCCGCTATTTGGGGCGATGAAGGCTCCAGTTTGCTGATGAGCCAATATTCCTTGGGCGATATCTGGTTTCACGCCGCCCATGACGTGCACCCGCCGCTGTATTTCATGCTGCTGCACGGCTGGATCGAATTATTTGGCGACGGCATTTTCTCGATCCGCAGCTTGAGCGCATTGCCGGGTATTGCCACGGTGGCGCTGGGGTTCTGGCTGGTGCGGCTGGTGGCCAATCCCCGGGCCGCGCTGCTTGCCGGTTTGTTGCTGGCGCTGCTGCCCACAGCGGTGCGCTACAGCCAGGAAGTGCGCATGTATTCGCTGCTGGGGCTGTGGTTGCTCGGAGCGACAATCGCGCTGGTGTATTGGGTCAAGCACCCCCTGCGCACGCGTTATCTGGCGATCTATGCGCTACTGCTGACAGCGGGGTTCTACACCCACTACTTCACGGCCCTGTGCGTGGTTGCCCACTGGACTTATCTGTTGCTGCTGCGCCTGCATCCAACCCATCCGGTGAAACTCATCACCCGCCCGGCCTGGTGGCTGAGCAACGTCGCGATAGTCGCGTTGTTCATGCCCTGGTTGCCTGGCCTGATCGATCTGCTGCAGCACCTCGATCAGCTAAAAGCCAACGGTGATGTGGGCTGGGAACTGCCGGTTACCCTGAGTTCACTGCCGTCGATGGTCTGGGACTTTCTGATTCAGGACGATGGCGATGCCTTGCCCTGGCCAATCTTCATTGCACTGCCGCTGCTGTTGCTGGTGGTGATCGCGGTGACGGTTGTGCGCGACCGCAGTCTATTTCGCTGGAGTGCCTTGCTCGCTATCTACACCCTGTTGCCGTTGCTGACGGTGTACGGCGTATCGTTTATCTCGCCGGTATTTGTCGAGCGCTACCTGACCGCTTTTGCGCTGGGCTTGCCGCTGATCCTGGCGCTGGCCATCGACCGGTTGTGGGATGGCTTTCGCGTGCTGGCGCTGGCGTTGCTGGTGCTGCTGCTCGGCACTGAGCTGGTGGGGCTGAAGACCAATGCCACGATTGATGTGAATGACCAGACCAGCGTGATGGTGGAATTCGTTAATCAGCATTACGTCGAGGGCGACCAGATCGTCATCAGCGACCTGCTCTGGTACATGCCCTATGTCTATTACAACCGCACTGACGCCGCGCCGATGCTCTATACCCCTCCGTTGACCGATGGCACTTCCAGCCGTCCGAATGCCTACGGGTTTGGCACGCTTGTGGACGACAACGCGGAAAAAATCTACCTCGACCACCTGAGTGAACTGCCGCCAGGTACGGGTCGAGTATGGTTGATCAGCACCGCCGACCAGCCAGACGAATTCGCCCCGCTACCCACAGGCTGGCAAAAAGTCAGTGAAACGGAGGCTGGCAACAACCGTGCACGGCTATTTTTGATGTCAGCCCGCAAGCCTTGAACTGGATCTCTGACCCCCAACCAACAAATTTTTAAGCTGCTGAAACGATTCAACCCATCTGGCTCAATACTTTCAGATCAAGCCCGTATTTTTAGCTTCAAATTGATATCAAAACACCACTAGTCGGCCCCCGCTTCATAGACTACGCTCCGACATATAAAGGGACTTTCGACTAGGGTGAAGGGATTGCAGCAGTATCACTTTATATCCGGGCTGCCACGCTCAGGTTCTACCCTGCTGGCGGCTATTTTGCTGCAAAACCCACGCTTTCATGCCGGCATGAGCAGCCCTGTTGGCACCCTCTTTACCAGCGTTCTCGAACAATGCAGCGCCGGCAGCGAATTTGGCTCGGTCATCGACACGCCATTGCGTCGCCGTCTGTTGCGCGGGTTGTTCGACTCCTACTACGCCGACCAGGCCGACAAACCCGTCGTCTTCGATACCAATCGCCAGTGGTGTTCGCGCCTGCCCGCGTTGCAGGACCTGTTTCCCAAGGCCAAAACCATTGCCTGTGTGCGCAACGTCGCCTGGGTGATGGACAGCCTCGAGCGCCTCTACCGCGCCAACCCGTTCGAGAACACCAAGCTGTTCAACGACGAAGTCGAGCGCAACACCGTCTACAGCCGTTGTGAAACCCTGGCCCAGCGCAATCGCCTGGTGGGTTTCGCCTGGACCGCGCTCAAGGAAGCCTACTACGGCGAAAACGCCGAGTCCTTGCTGATTGTCGATTACGACCTGCTCAGTCAGGCGCCCGAAAGGGTCCTTCGGCTGGTCTACGAATTCATTGGCGAGCCGTGGTTCGAGCATGACTTCGATAACCTCGTCTACGACGCGCCGGAGTTTGACCAGGCCCTCGGCGTCTCGGGGTTGCATCGGGTCAAGCCCAAGGTTGCATTGGAGTCACGGCGCACGATCCTGCCGCCGGACTTGTTCGACAAATATGCTGAGCTTTCCTTTTGGCACGATGGGTCCTCCAGCGCCGCCAATGTCATTCGTATGAAATCCGACGCCGCGATCAATTAATTGATCGCGGCTTTTTCTTGGCAGTCATAAAAGTTCGAGTTCGGGTGAGCAGCATGTGGTGGAACAACGGCAAGTCGAAAAAGGCCCAGGGCGCTCGCGTGCTGGCATCGCCGATGATCATGTCCCTGGAACCGCGCATGCTGTTCGACGGCGCGGTTGCGGCCACCGTGGCCGATGCGGCCCAGCCCGACAGTCACCCCACGGCTGACGCTGCCAAGCCGCCAGCGGCCGATCACCCGACCGCCAGCAAAGACACGCATGGCCAGGCGGACAACGCCTCCGCCGCGACCTCCGCACCTGCGGCAACACCTACTGCCGTACCCGGCCAGAGCGTGGTGTTCGTCGATTCACGCATCAAAGACACCGACAGCCTGCTCAACGGCGTGGCACCGGGCACCGAAGTGGTGACACTGGATGCCAGCAAGGACGGCTTGCAGCAGATCGCCGCTTACCTCGACACCCATCAGGGCGTGAGCTCGGTGCAGATCATCGCCCACGGCTATTCCGGCGACCTGTGGCTGGGCAACAGCTACCTGTCGGCGGATAACGTCGCCGCGCGTAGCGACGTGCTGGCGCAGATCGGCAAGGATATGAACGTCGGTGGCGACATCCTGATCTACGCCTGCAATACCGGCGAAGGTGAGCGTGGCGTGAGTTTTGTCGATTCGCTGGCGCAACTCACCGGCCGCGATATTGCCGCGTCCACCAACCGTACCGGTGTGGGCGGCGACTGGAACCTGGAAATCACCACCGGCAGCATCGAAAGCCGCAGCGTGTTGTCCGACGCGTCCATGGCCGGTTACCAGTACAGCCTGGCGACGGTGACCGTGCTCAATAACAGCGACAGCGGCGTGGGTTCTTTGCGTACCGCCCTGTCCAATGCCGTGGCCGGTGACACCGTCACCTTCAACACCAGCATGATCGTCGGGCTGAACACGCAGCTGACCATCACCAAGAACGTCACGATTGATGGTGACCTGAATAACGACGGCGTTGCCGACGTCACCCTTAACGGTCAGTACAAAACCCGCGTGCTGCAGGTGAACTCCGGCGTCACCGCGACCTTCGATGGCCTGGTCATCAAGCAGGGCATGGTGGCCGGTGTAGGCGCGGCGGCGGGTACGGACGGCGCCGGGGCGATGGGCGGCGGTATTCTTAACTCCGGCAACCTGACCCTCAGAAACGTCACGGTGACCGATAACGCGGCCTCGGGCGGCGGTGGCGGCGGTGGTGTCACCGCTCCTTATGTCGGCGGTGCGGTTGGTGGCGGCGGTGGCGGTGGCGGTGCACTGGGTGGTCAAACCGGTGGTCATGGCGGCACCGCCGGTTTCGGCACTGGTGTGTATGCCGGTACGGCCGGCGGGGCGGGCAGTGGCGGTAATGGCGGTACCTACAACTCCAATTACATGGGCGGTCACGGCGGTACGACCACCGGCGGTGCTGGCGGCCTCGGCGCTTCCAACTACAGTAACGGCGGCAACGGTGGCACGGCGACCAACGGCACCGTGTCCATTGGCGGTGGCGGCGGTGGCTCCGGTTGGGACAAGGTCGGCCGGGCCGGTTCTTCGGCAGCCGGCGGCATCTACAACGCTTCCACCGGCACCCTGACGGTCGTCGGTACGTCGGTGATCTCCAACAACGTCGCGGCCGGTGGTGGCGGTGGCGGCGGTGGTGGCAACGGCGGTTCCAGTGACCCAGGTGGCGCGGGCGGCAAAGGCGTCGGCGCGATCTGGAACAAAGGCACGCTGTTGATGACGGCGGCCAACTTCGGCGCCATGGCCGGCAATGCCGGCGGCAGCGGTTCGGGCGGACAGGCATCGGGCGGCGGCGGCACCGGCAGCTCTCCGGCCGCTGTCAGCAACATCTTCAACGACGGCGGCACGCTCAATACCAACTACGCACCGGACGTGACCCCGCCGACCGTATCGAGCATCGTGGTCGGCACCACCAACCTGAACTCCGGCGGCACCTCGCTGGTGACCATCACTTTCAGTGAGGCCGTGAACAATTTCACCAACGCCGACCTGACCGTGGCCAACGGTACGCTGAGCGCAGTCAGCAGCAGCGACGGCGGCATCACCTGGACCGCGACCCTGACGGCGGCGGGCAATATCAATGCACCGACCAACGCCATTACCCTCGACACCACCGGTGTGCAGGACTTGGCGGGCAACGTCGGCACCGGTTCCGGCACCTCCAACAACTACGTGATCCACGACACCGTGGCGCCGACCGCGTCCATCGTGGTCGCGGACACCGCGCTCAACAGCAGCGAAACCTCGCTGGTGACCATCACCTTCAGCGAAGCCGTGACCGGTTTCACCAACGCCGACCTGACCATCGCCAACGGCACGTTGACGGCGGTGAGCAGCAGCGACGGCGGCGTCACCTGGACCGCGACTTTCACGCCGACCGCCGGCATCACTGACACCACCAACCTGATCACCCTGGACAAGACTGGCGTGCAGGATCTGTCCGGCAATGCCGGGCTCGGTGTGATCAACTCGAACAACTACGCGATCGACACCCAGCGCCCGACGGCGACCATCGTGGTGACGGACACCGCGCTGAAAATCGGCGAAACCTCGCTGGTGACCTTCACCTTCAGCGAGGCTGTGACCGGTTTCACCAACGCCGACCTGACCATCGCCAACGGCACGCTTACGGCCGTGAGCAGCAGTGACGGCGGCATCACCTGGACGGCGACCTTCACGCCGACCGCCAGCATCAATGACACGACCAACCTGATCACCCTGGCCAACACCGGGATCAGCGACACGGCCGGCAACACCGGTACCGGCACCACTGATTCGAACAACTATGCGATCGACACCGTGCGCCCGACCGCGACCATCGTCGTGGCCGACAACGCGCTGAGCATTGGCGAAACCTCGCTGGTGACCATCACCTTCAGCGAGGCCGTGAGCGGTTTCACCAACGCCGACCTGACCATCGCTAACGGCACACTCACCGCCGTGAGCAGCAGCGACGGCGGTATCACCTGGACGGCGACCTTCACCCCAACCGCCAGCATCAATGACTCCACCAACCTGATCACCCTGGCCAACACCGGCGTGCAGGACCTGTCCGGCAATGCCGGCACCGGTACGACCAACTCCAACAACTACGCGATCGACACCCAGCGCCCGACCGCAACCATCGTCGTGGCCGACAATGCGCTGAAAATCGGCGAAACCTCGCTGGTGACCATCACCTTCAGCGAAGCCGTGACCGGTTTCACCAACGCTGATCTGACGATTGCCAACGGCACGCTCACCGCGGTGAGCAGCAGCGACGGCGGCATCACCTGGACCGCGACGTTCACACCAACCGCCAGCATCAACGACGCGACCAACCTGATCACCCTGGACAACACCGGGGTCAGCGACACGGCGGGCAACGCCGGCACGGGCACCACCGATTCCAATAATTACGCCATCGACACCGTGCGCCCAACGGCAACCATCGTAGTGGCGGACAACGCGCTGAGAATCGGCGAAACCTCGCTGGTGACTATCACCTTCAGCGAGGCCGTGACCGGTTTCACCAACGCTGACCTGAGCATCGCCAACGGTACGCTGACGGCGGTGAGCAGCAGCGACGGCGGTATCACCTGGACCGCGACCTTCACGCCAACCACCAGCATCACTGACGCGACCAACCTGATCACCCTGAACAACACCGGGATCAGCGACACGTCGGGTAACGCCGGCAGCGGCACCACCGATTCCAACAACTACGCCATCGATACCGTGCGCCCAACCGCGACTATCGTCCTGGCCGACCCGACCCTGAGTGCCGGCGAAACCTCGCTGGTGACCATCACCTTCAGCGAAGCGGTCAGCGGTTTCACCAACGCCGACCTGAGCATCGCCAACGGCACGTTGACCGCCGTGAGCAGCAGCGACGGTGGCATCACTTGGACTGCGACTTTCACCCCGACTGCCGGCATCAATGACGCGACCAACGTCATCACCCTGGCCAATACCGGCGTGGCTGACCTGGCTGGCAACGCCGGCGCGGGCACCACCAACTCCGGCAATTACACCATCGATACCGTGGCGCCGACGGCGACCATCGTGGTCGCGGACAACGCGCTGAACATTGGTGAAACCTCGCTGGTGACAGTGACTTTCTCTGAAGCCGTGACCGGTTTCAGCAACGCCGATCTGACCATCGCCAACGGTACACTCACCGCCGTGAGCAGCAGCGACGGCGGCATTACCTGGACAGCGACGTTTACACCGACCAGCGCCATCACCGACGCGACCAACCTGATCACCCTGGACAACACTGGCGTACAAAACGCCTCGGGTAACGCCGGCAGCGGCACTACCAATTCCAACAACTACGCCATCGACACCGTGCGTCCAACCGCGACTGTCGTGGTGGCTGACCCAACCCTGGCGGCGGGTCAAACCTCGCTGGTGACCATCACCTTCAGCGAAGCGGTGACCGGCCTGACCCTCGCCGACTTCACTGTCGCGAACGGCGCCCTTTCCGGCCTGACCACCAGCGACAACATCACCTACACCGCGACCTTCACGCCAAGCGCGAGCGTCAACGACGCGACCAACCTCATCACGCTGGACAACACCGGTGTCGCGGACGTGGCCGGCAACGCTGGCTCGGGCACCACCGATTCCAACAACTACGTGATCGACAGCCTGCGTCCGACCGCCACCATCGTGGTCGCCGACCCGATCCTGAGTGCGGGCGAAACTTCGCTGGTAACCATCACTTTCAGCGAAGCGGTCAGCGGTTTCGACAACAGCGATTTGAGCGTGCCGAATGGCACCTTGAGTGCGGTGAGCAGCAGCGACGGCGGCATCACCTGGACCGCAACTTTCACGCCGACAGTGGGCGTGCGGGATACCACCAACCTGATCACCCTGAACAACACCGGGGTGACCGACATTGCCGGCAACACGGGCACCGGCACCACCAACTCGGCCAACTTCAGCATCGACACCGTGCTGCCGACCGCCACCATCGTGGTTGCCGACACTGCGCTGAACATCGGTGAAACCTCACTGGTGACCGTAACCTTCTCTGAAGCCGTGACCGGTTTCAGCAATGCCGATTTGACCATCGCCAACGGCACACTCACGGCGGTAAGCAGCAGCGACGGCGGCATTACCTGGACGGCAACGTTTACGCCGACCAGCGCGATCACCGATGCGACCAACCTGATCACTCTGGACAACACTGGCGTACAAAACGCCTCGGGCAACGCCGGTAGCGGCACCACCGACTCCAACAACTACGCCATCGACACCCAGCGTCCAACCGCGACCATTGTGGTGGCCGACCCAACCCTGGCGGCGGGCCAAACCTCGCTGGTGACCATCACGTTCAGCGAAGCGGTGAGCGGTTTTACCAACGCCGACCTGAGCATCGCCAACGGCACATTGACCGCCGTCAGCAGCAGCGACGGCGGCGTGACCTGGACCGCGACTTTCACCCCGACCGCGAGCATCAACGACGCGACCAACCTCATTACGCTGGACAACACCGGTGTCGCGGACCTGGCCGGCAACGCGGGTTCGGGCACTACCGATTCCAACAATTACGTGATCGACAGCCTGCGTCCGACCGCGACCATCGTGGTCGCCGATCCGACCCTGAGCGCGGGCGAAACTTCGCTGGTGACTATCACTTTCAGTGAAGCGGTCAGCGGTTTCGACAACAGCGATTTGAGCGTGCCGAATGGCACCTTGAGTGCGGTGAGCAGCAGTGACGGTGGGATTACCTGGACCGCGACCTTCACCCCGACAGTCGGCGTCAAGGACACCACCAACCTGATCGTCCTGAACAACACCGGGGTGACCGACATTGCCGGCAACACGGGCACCGGTACCACCAACTCGGCCAACTTCACCATCGACACCGTGCTGCCGACGGCCACCATAGTGGTCGCGGATACCTCGCTGAACATCGGTGAAACCTCGCTGGTGACCGTGACCTTCTCTGAAGCCGTGACCGGTTTCAGCAATGCCGATTTGACCATCGCTAACGGCACACTCACGGCGGTAAGCAGCAGTGACGGCGGCATTACCTGGACGGCAACGTTTACGCCGACCAGCGCGATCACCGATGCGACCAACCTGATCACTCTGGACAACACTGGCGTACAAAACGCCTCGGGCAACGCCGGTAGCGGCACCACCGACTCCAACAACTACGCCATCGACACCCAGCGTCCGACCGCGACCATCGTCGTGGCCGATCCAGCCTTGGGCGTCGGCCAGACCACGCTGGTGACCATCACCTTCAGCGAAGCGGTGAGCGGTTTCGATAACAGCGACCTGACTATCGACAACGCCACCCTGAGCAACGTCAGCAGCAGCGACGGCGGGATTACCTGGACAGCCACGTTGACGCCGTTGGCCGGCATCACCGACACCAGCAACATCGTGCGCCTGGACAATACTGGCGTGCAGGATCTGTCCGGCAACGCTGGCAGCGGCACCACCGATTCGAATAATTACGCCGTCGATAGCCAGCGCCCAACCGCCACCATCGTGTTGAGCGACACCACCCTGAAACCGGGCGAAACCTCGCTGGTGACCATCACCTTCAGCGAAGCGGTCAGCGGTTTCGATAACAGTGACCTGACCATCGCCAACGGCACCTTGAGTGCGGTGAGCAGCAGCGACGGCGGCATTACCTGGACCGCGACCTTCACCCCGACCATTGGTGTGACGGACGCGACCAACGTGATCACCCTCAACAACACCGGCATCGCCGATGTGGCCGGTAACGCGGGCGCAGGCACCACCGATTCCGCCAACTACGTGGTAGAAACCAGCTTGCCGACCGCGACCATCGTGGTCGCCGACAACGCCCTCAAGGCCGGTGAAACGTCGGCGGTGACCATCACCTTCAGCGAAGCCGTCAGCGGTTTCACCAACGCCGACCTGACCATCGCCAACGGCACGTTGAGCAATGTCAGCAGCAGCGACGGCGGTATCACCTGGACCGCGACTTTCACCCCGACCACCAACGTGACCGGCACCACCAACCTGATCAGCCTCGACAACACCGGCGTGATCAACGGTTCGGGCAACAGCGGCGTGGGTGTGACCAATTCCAACAACTACGCGATCGACACCGCGCGGCCGACCGCGACCATCGTGGTGGCGGACAACCGCTTGGGCATCGGCGAGACCACCACGGTCACCATCACCTTCACCGAAGCGGTATCCGGTTTTGACCTGTCGGACCTCAGCGTCGCCAATGGTAACCTGTCCAACCTGCTCAGCAGTGACGGCGGCAAAACCTGGACGGCGACCCTGACCCCGACGGCCAACATCAACGACACCACCAACCTGATCCTGCTCGACAGCAGCAATGTCGCGGACGCCGCCGGCAATGCTGGCGCCGGGATCGCGATCTCCAACAACTACGCGCTCGATGCCACGCGGCCGACCGCAACCATCGTGGTCGCCAACCCGAACCTGGGCATGGGCCAGACTACGCTGGTGACGATCACCTTCAGCGAAGCGGTGAACAACTTCGACCTGTCGGACCTCAGCGTGACCAACGGCGAACTGACCAACCTGGCCAGCAGCGACGGCGGCAAGACCTGGATCGGCACCTTCACGCCGACCGCCAACATCACCGACCCGAGCAACTTCATCGCGCTGGACACCAGCAACGTCAGCGACCTGGCGGGTAACACCGGCGATGGCGTGGCGGTGTCCAACAACTACGTGATCGACGGCGAGCGGCCGACCGCCACGGTCGTTGTGGCCAACCCGAACCTGGGCGTGGGCCAGACCTCTCTGGTGACCTTCACCTTCAACGAAGCAGTGAGCGGTTTCGACCTGTCCGACGTCAACGTGGCCAACGGCACTTTGTCTAACCTGTCGAGCAACGACGGTGGCAAAACCTGGACCGCGACCCTGACGCCGACCAGCAACCTGAGCAACGCCAATAACGCGATCAGCCTGAACGTCGCGGGCGTGACGGACGGCTCGGGCAACGCCGGCAGCGGCACCAGCCAATCGAACGGTTACGCGATCAACACCGTGCCGGCACCGTCGGCGACGATTGTGGTGGTGCCGCCGGATCCGGAGTTCCGCGTCTCGCAACCCGTGACCGTTCCTGACCAGCCGCACCTGCCGCTGCAACCGGTCATCTTCGCCGCGCCAACCGGCACGCTGGCCTCGCCGCTGACGTTTGCGCCGTTGTTCGAAGACCGGGTGCTGGGGGACGGCATCCGGCCATTGGGCGACATCTTCATCAACCGCGGGGCGCTGGCGCCGAGCTTTATTGCCCAGGTGTTCAGCAGCAGCGACAGCGGCACGGGCGATGGTTCGGGCCACGGCTTCCTCGGGTTTGGTGGCGGCGATGGCGGTGTGTTCAGCACCAGTACGTTGTCGAGCCTGTTCAATCAGGACACCAGCGCCGAGCGCGATTCGCTGAACAGTTTCGGCAGTCATTCGATTCGTGGCGGCGACGCTGCCCAAGGCCTGCGCGGCGTGTTTGGCGCGCCGAGCCTGAGTCAGCAACTACAAGAAATCAAAGACACCGAGCAACGGCAGGTCAACAGCCTGGCCGCGGCTTTGCAACAAGTCGGCATCAGCGAAATGCAGGCTTGAAACACACACATAATTCAGTGCGGCACCTAGGGGCGATCCAGGGATGAAAAGAAGTCATAAGTTATTCGGCGCCAGCCTGCTGGCGCTGGCGATCAGCGGATGTGCGGTCAAAAGTGAACCGATTGAACGCAGCGTCAGCGAGCAACGTGCCAAAAGCGATATGCAGACGATGTACACAGGTCAGGAACCGCTCAGCGGTCCGTTGACCTTGCACCAGGCGATGGCCCGCGCGGTGAAGTACAACCTAGAAGGCCGGCTCAAGATCATGGAAGAGGCTTTGGCCAAACGCCAACTCGACCTCGCCAGTTTCGACATGCTGCCGCGCATGGCCCTGGATGCAGGCTATGTCGGACGTAGCAACGTCGGCGCTTCCAGTAGCCAGAGCGTGCTCACCGGCACCCAGTCATTGGAACCGTCGACTTCCCAGGACCGCGACCGTCGCGTGGCTGACCTGACCATGGTCTGGAACGTCCTCGACTTCGGCGTCAGCTACATCAGCGCCAAGCAGCAGGGTGACCAGCGCCTGATCGTTCAGGAACGCCGGCGCAAAGTGATCAACACGATCGTTCAGGACGTGCGCTCGGCCTATTGGCGCGCAGTGGCCGCCGAACGCTTGCTTACGCAAATCGACAGCCTGATGGCGCGGGTCGATACCGCGCGCAACAACAGCCAGAGCATGAGCGAACAACGCATCGGCGACCCGGTCGTGGCGTTGGGTTACCAGCGCTCGCTGATCGAGGCGACCCGTCAGTTGCAGGAGCAGCGCCGCGCGTTGTCCTTGGCAAAGACCGAACTGTCGACCCTGATCAACCTGCCGATGGGCACCGATCTGAAATTGGCGACGCCGGATGACTACACCATTCCGCAACTGAAAGTCGGCATGGCCAGCCTCGAACACGAGGCGCTGGCCAGTCGTCCAGAACTGCGCGAGCAGGATTACCAGACGCGTATCAGCACCGCTGAAACCCGCAAAGCCATGTTGCGGTTGTTGCCAGGGATCGAGTTTTCGGCCGGCGGGCACTACGACAGCAACTCGTTTTTGGTCAACGACAAGTGGGCCGACTACGGCGTGAAATTGACCTGGAACCTGTTCAACGTGATTTCTGCCCCGGCGGCGATCAACGTGGCCAAGGCCGGCGAAGAAGTGGCCAAGGCCCGTCGTCAGGCGATGTCCATCGCCGTGCTGGCGCAGCTCTACGTGGCCAACGCCAACTATCAGGAAGCGCTGCATCAGTTCCAGACCAACCAGGAACTGTCGAGCATCGACGGGCAGATCCTCGGCCAGTTGCGTAACCGTCACCAGGCGGCCGGCATCGGCGAACTGGACTTGATCCAGGGTGAACTGAACACCTTGCAGGCGGATTTGCGCCGGGACCTGTCCTACGCCGATCTGCGTAACGCCTACGGCCAGATCTTCGCCAGCGCCGGGCTCGACCCGATGCCGGATGAAGTGCAATCCACTCAAGTCCAGTCCATCGCCACCGCGTTGGCCAATCGCGAAGCGGCGTGGGCGTCGGGCAACATTGCGGTGCCGGTGGCGGCCCATGCCCCGGCCCAGTAATTTACTGGCGCCGACCGCCAGCATCAGCCGTGCCCAACGCGAGGCCCGCAACGGCCATCGCGGCACGGCGATTTTGCTGACCGGTTTGCCGGCGGCGGGCAAATCAACCCTGGCCCAGGCGCTGCACGCCACGTTGTTCGAACGCGGCGTGCAAAGCGTGGTGCTCGACGGCGACGGGCTGCGGGTCGGGCTCAATCGCGATTTGGGCTTTACCGACAGCGATCGTCAGGAAAACATCCGCCGCGCCAGTGAACTGGCCGCGTTGCTGGTGGAGAACGGGCAGATTGTGATCCTGGCGATGATTGCGCCGCTGGTGGAACTGCGGGAGATGTTTGCCCAACGCCTCGGCGAGGATTACCGCGAAGTCTGGTGCAGCGCCTCCCTGGCGGTGTGCGAGCAGCGCGACCCGAAGGGGCATTACGCCCGCGCCCGTCGCGGCGATCTGGCGGGTTTCACCGGCGTCTCCGCGCCTTACGAATCGCCGCCGTCCGCGTCGCTGGTGCTCGACACCGGCGGGCAGTCGGTGGAGGCCTGTCTTGACCGCTTGCTGACCTGGCTCGGTGAATGTTCGGTGCTGCCACAACGATGAGTCGAGCCGCGTTCTCTCGCCTGCCAGTAACGGTGGATCTACCGTTGCTGTTGCAGGCGCTGGCGGCGATTGGCGAAGACGAGTGGCACGGTCATTTCAACACGGCTTATTTCGCCGGCGACTGGAGCGGCGTGGCGCTGATTTCGGCGGCGGATGCGTTGACCGAATTGTCGCCGGGTCTTGGTGCACCGTTGGTGCGTGCGCCGTGGCGGCGGGATGTGCGCTGGCAGCAAGGCTTGCGCGACCTGCCGCTGGACATCGTTTCGGCGCGCCTGTTGCGGCTCGGTCCGGGCGGGCAAATTCATGAACATCGCGATTATGACCTGGGCGAGCCGGGGGCCGATTTGCGCCTGCATATTCCGCTGCTGAGTCCGCCTCAGGTGGACTTTATGCTCGATGGCCAGCGCATGCCGATGGCGGCGGGGGAGTGTTGGTTTCTTGATTTGTCGCGGCCGCATCGCGTGGACAATCGCGATTGTTCGGCGCGGGTTCATTTGGTGCTGGATTGCCGTCCTGGTCCTTGGTTGGAGCAGGCGATTGTCGATGGTCTGCCGACCACGCCTGCGCCTGATGGTGGGGACGGGGCTTTGCTGCAATTTCAGCGCTTAGTGGCCAGTGATCCGCAGCTTTCGAAAGCGTTGCAGGGCTTGGTGGATACAGAGGTTTTCGTCGCCCGCGTTTTAGAGATGGCGGCTGAGCGAGGCCTGGTGTTTTCCCGCGAAGAACTGCGCGCCGCGATGCGCAACGGTCGTCGCCAATGGAATGAACAATGGAACGCCTGAACCTGGAAGGTTGGTTGCCGATTCGGGTCTGGCAGCAGGCCGGCGAATGGCTGGTGGATTGGTGTTGGTTCGGTGATACGCCGCTGCATCAGCCGTTTTTTCGCGAGGCTGTAGATGATGCGCTGCGGCTGCCGTTTAACCAGGCGTTTCGTCGGCAAACGCCGTTGGCTGTTCTTAGTGATTGGCAGGTGATGAGTCCGGGATTGGCGCCGAGTGCGTTTATCTTTCACGCGTCGCGGTGCGGGTCGACGTTGATCAGTCAGATGCTTGCGCGGCTTGATGATCACATCGTTATCAGCGAAGCGCCGCCGCTCGATGCGTTGCTGCGCAGTGATTTGCCGGCGGCTGAACGGCGTAGGGCGATTGAAGGGTTGATGTCCGCTTATGGCCAGCGTCGCGGAGGTTCGGAGCAACGGTTGGTGATCAAACTCGATGCGTGGAACATTGCTGAACTGCCGCTGTTGCGTGAGTGTTTTCCTGAGACGCCCTGGATGTTTTTGTACCGCGATCCGCTGGAAATTGCCGTTTCCCATCTGCGCCGGCCGGGGATGCATATGGTGCCGGGGATGATTGGGGCTAGCGGGTTGGATGATGATTTGGCCTCCGATAGCCGTGAGGATTACATCGCGCGACGGTTGGGGCGGTTGTTGGGTTTGGGGTTGGCGCAATGCCGTGAGTTTGGCGGGTTGGCGGTGAATTACAGTGAGTTGCCAGGGGCCATGGCGGGGCGGTTGGCCGGGTTTTTTGGGCTGGATGATGTGCAGCGAGAGCGGGTGTTTGCGGCGGTTGGGCGGCATGCCAAGCAGCCGTCGGAAGTGTTTGTCGGGGACAGTGACAGCAAGCGGCGCGAGGCTTCGGCGCTTTTGGTTGAGCGGGTAGAGCGTTGGGCGCGGGGGCCGTATCTGGCGCTGGAAAATGATCGGCAGGTTTGACGCCTTCGCGAGCAAGCCCGCTCCCACAGGTGATCTTCGGTGAATACAAATGGTGTGTCCGACCTCAATCCCCTGTGGGAGCGAGCTTGCTCGCGAAGGCGGTGTGTCGGCCTGCATGGATGTTGAAGCTTATGGCCCCTTCGCGGGCAAGCCTCGCTCCTACAGGATTTGCGCTGTCCTTGTAGGAGCGAGGCTTGCCCGCGAAGGCGCCCTTCAAATCACCGAAATTTAACGGCTAGACCTTGGCTTCAGCCATCGCCTGATGGTGATCCAGCACTCGCTCCACCAGCAATTGAACGCCATCTGACAGACGGCTGATCGCCAGGACTACCGAACGGCGTGTGCCTTCGACATCGTCTGCCAGGTCAGCCGCAATCGCGCTGATGGACATCAAGTCTTCGGAAGCATTGGCCAGCATGGCTTCGGGGTCGTTGATACCCTCGGCGACGGCGAAGAGCTGGTATTTCTGGCGCTTGGATCGTTTTTCTTCGGCCGGGGGGAAGTAATGGGCGAAGGCGCGGTCGGCGGCTTCTTTCATTTTTTCGGCGTCGAGTGCTTCGGGGGAATCGGTTCCAGAGTTGTCTGGAGGATTCGGAGTGATCTTGTGCATATAAAAATCCTAAACAGTAAGTGAGAGCCGTCACCGTTCGCTTGCACGCGAATGGGGTGGCGGCCGAGCGCAGGTGTGCAAGACCGGGACTGTTTAGGACACCCAGCAGATCCGAGGATCTCCTGCGCGCAGCCGCCATAAAGCAGCGAGCCAATAAAGGCTCATTGGGTTATATGGCAATTGCAACCTAAACAGTTTCGTCGGACTTGCACGTCCGTGTCACCGTTTATTCAGTGACAAAGCCAGACTAGACCTGGCTCCGGACCGGAACAAGTTCACCAATGCCGCTACAACTTGAAGGAAATCTCCGACGGGATTGCCGGACAAGGGTGTTTGTAGGAAAGATCAAAAGATCGCAGCCTTCGGCAGCTCCTTGTATCTCGACTATCGCTCCGTCAGGAGCGATAGTTCTCGACTGATCATCGAGGGAGGGACCTGGAAGCCGTGCAGCTCCTTAGGCTTTTTGCCTGTGACGTAGATTGTGCTCCAGCCCTCCACACTCACTCGTACAGTTCGAACGGTATCTTGGGCCCGTCTCTGGCGAGAGCCCGCATTCACAAGGTTGGACAGAGTGCAGTGATGATCGCAAGGGATCTAATTGGGGAGACGGTCATGTCCAGTTTCGTCGGCGTTGATGTTGCTAAAAACACCTTTGATATCGCTACACATTTGCCAAACGGCAAGCACAAAACCAAAGCCAAACTGGCTAACGACGCCAAGGGTTTCAACGAGTTTGAAGCTTGGTTGCAGAAGCAGGTCGAACCTTCAGCGCTAATCGTGATGGAAGCCACCAGTGTCTATCACCTGGAACTCGCTGAGTTCGTCTACAACAAGGGTTACCGGGTCTGTGTGGTCAATCCGGCCACGACCCATGCCTACGCCGGCAGCGAATTGCGCCGGATCAAAACCGATAAAAGCGACGCCAAGCTGATCGCTGACTTCGCCCGGGAAAAGGCTGAAAAGCTTCAGCTGTGGGCGCCGGAGCCTCTGAAGTATCGCCAGCTGAAAGCCTTGGTTCGCCGCCTGGATGACCTTCAGGAAATGGAACGAATGGAGCTCAATCGTCTGGAGGTGTCTGACGAAAAGGTCAAAGGCTCAATCAACTCCGTGCTGCGTCATATCGAAAAAGAGATCGCGCAAACGCACAAAGCGATCAAAAAACACATCGATGACGACCCGGATATGCGCGAGATGCGCGACTTGATCGTGACCATCGACGGTATCGGGCAGAAAACGCTTGAGCGGCTGCTGGCTGAGCTGGGCGACCTGCGCAAATATGACGATCCTCGCAAGTTGGTCGCTGCGGCAGGGTTGAACCCCAAGCTACAGGACTCGGGACTGCTCAAAGGCCGCACCGTGATCTCGAAAATCGGCTCAGCGCGCGTGCGGGCAGGCCTTTACATGCCTGGCCTGGTGGCGCTGCAGCATAACAAGGCGATCATGGCGATGAAGGATCGCTTGAAGGCCAACGGCAAGGCCCCCAAGCAGATCATCTGTGCAGCAATGCGCAAGCTGCTGCACTTCGTTTACGGCGTGCTCAAGTCGGGCCAGCCTTATGACCCGAAACTTGCGCTTGCCCGGTGAGGTTCAAGACGGTATCTACGGGACGTGGGTTGCCGCCGTTTCGGGTTGGAAACACCGTCTGTAGGAGCCGCCGAAGGCTGCGATCTTTTGATCTTCCTCAAGGTTTCGAAGACAAATCCGCCATCCCCTTGAGCAATTCAATCGGCAGCGGAAAGACAATCGTCGAACTCTTGTCCCCGGCAATCGAACTCAACGTCTGCATGTACCGCAACTGCATCGCCCCCGGCTGACGCCCGAGCATTTCCGCCGCTTGCATCAATTTTTCCGAAGCCTGCAATTCGCCCTCGGCGTGAATCACCTTGGCCCGTCGTTCCCGTTCGGCCTCGGCCTGTTTGGCGATGGCACGCACCATCGATTCATTAAGGTCCACGTGCTTGATTTCGACGTTGGCAACCTTGATTCCCCAGTTATCCGTCTGGGCGTCGAGCACTTGCTGGATATCCACGTTCAACCGCTCGCGCTCGGCCAGCAATTCATCCAGCTCATGTTTCCCCAGCACCGCACGCAACGTGGTCTGCGCCAGTTGGCTGGTGGCCATGAGGAAGTCTTCGACCTGAATGATCGCCTTCTGCGGATCGAGTACGCGGAAATAAAGCACCGCGTTGACCTTCACCGAGACGTTGTCCCGGGTGATCACGTCTTGAGGTGGAACATCGAGAACGATGGTTCGCAGATCCACGCGAACCATTTGCTGCACCGCCGGGATCAGCAGAATCAGACCCGGACCCTTGACCTGCCAGAAGCGTCCGAGCTGGAACACCACGCCGCGCTCGTATTCACGCAGGATGCGAAAGGTCGACCCCGCCAGCGCAATCACCAACAGCAGCAGCGCGGCAAAACCCAGTTGCAGGCCCATGGTTATTCTCCAGCCGGCGCCGCGTCAGCCGCGGCCACTTGTAGCAGTAATCCCTTGCGCCCCACGACCCGGACGTTCTGCCCCGGTTGCAGCGGCGTTGCGCTGAGCACTTGCCATTTTTCGCCTTGCAAATGCACCCAGCCGTTGTAGGCACTGTCGGCCTGCAACGCCATCACCGGCGTCACGCTGCCCACTAGTCCGGCATCGCCGCTGACGATGCGGCGCGGGCGGGTTTTCAGGGCGTGAATCACCAGGAAAATCAGCAGCAGGATGCTGATCAGTCCCAGACCGATGATCAGCGGCACGGGCACCTCGGTATTGCTCATGATCACCGCGCCGGCGACGAACATCACCAGCCCGCCGAGCCCGATCACGCCGTAATTAGGCAAGGTCGCCTCGGCCACCAGAAACGCGACGCCAAACACGATCAGCCACATACCGAGGGGATCGGGTGCGAACAGGAAAACCGTGTCCGCCGCGAATACAGATCCGCTCAAAGCCAACAACAGCGCCACAGCACAGCAACGAATGTTCACGTGACCCTCCGCGAGAGTCGGGTGGTTCTGTATTGAGTCTAGCTGAGCTGTGAGTTGTACGAATTTTGACCAGTTTTTGCGGTGGTTCCGACGGGCAGATTTCCCACGCGAAGGCGTCGGCGGGCCTAGACTTTTAGTGGAAGAAACAGCGTTAACCATCGTCCGTTTGTCGTTGCAGCGGACACCGAGGTGCATCATGCGTATGGCAAGAACCGTGCAGGACAGCCTGAATCGGGCTCAATGCGAATTCGACATCGTCACCCACCCGCACTCGGCCAGCAGCCTTGAAACGGCTCGCGTGTCGGGCATTCCTGCCGAACGGGTGGCCAAATCGGTGATCCTCGACGACCACCACGGGCATTACCTGATGGCCGTGCTCCCCGCCAGCCGTCACCTGGACCTGAGCAAAGTACGCGGCAGCGGCGAATGGCAAATCACCCGGGAAAGCACCCTGGCGCACCTGTTCAACGACTGCGAACGCGGCGCGGTGCCGGCGCTGGGTGAATCCTATGGCCTGGACATGCTCATCGACCCGTTGCTGACCCGGCAGAAAGATATTTATCTGGAAGCCGGCAACCACAACAACCTGCTGCACATGAGCATGCCGGAGTTCCTGAAAATGGTGCCGCATGCGGAGGTTTGCGAGTTGAGTCATTAGGTTTACGGTGTCAGTGATATAGCCTTCGCGGGCAAGCCTCGCTCCTACAAGGGATCGCGTTCTCCTGTAGGAGCGAGGCTTGCCCGCGAACAATTTCCCCAATCACCCAGGAGCCCAACATGGAATCCCCGACCCACAGCCTGCCCTCCCTGTTCAAACAACTCGGCTTGCCTGATGACGCAGAAAGCATTGACCAATTCATAGCCACCCATTCACCACTCAAACCGGAACTGCACCTGGCACAGGCGTTTTTCTGGTCCGAAAGCCAAGCTGCCTTTTTGCGGGACGAGATTCTGGATGATGCGGATTGGGCGGAGGTGGTGGATCAGTTGGATGTGTTGATGAGGAAGGGGCGGGGGGTGTGAAAAATCGTGTCTGAGATGAAGAAAAATCCTTTAGTGGTACTGGGTGACATCCGTGGCGGGCCTGCGGTCGAGGTTCCTGCCGATGTTCCCGAGGCCTTGATGGAGCGTCTCGATGATCTTGAATTGTCAGAAATCATCCGCTCGCGAAGGCATGAAAAACCGATCCCGGTGAGTCTGGATGACCTATAGGCTCTAATTTCCCACTTCTGCCCTCCTTCGTTCAAAGGAGGGTGAGCCCAGTGAATTTCAAACTATCTCTGCAAACAAACATTCATAAGGAATTCGCAATCCGTCGTGCAGGCGCTTGATCATTTTCAAGCTCAGCGGGCGCTTACGGTTCAGCACTTCGGATACTCGACCGCTGGGACCGATAAAGGCTTCCAGGTCTCGGGCAGTCAAACCTTGCTGGTCCATGCGAAATTTGATCGCCTCGATGGGGTCGGAGGCTGGAATCGGAAAGTGCTCGTCTTCATACTTTTCGACCAGCAGGGCCAGTATCTCGAGTTCGTCACCCTCAGGTGAGTCCAAAGCCGCCCCCCACAGTTGCTCAATACGCAAAAGCGCATTGGTGAGGTCCTCATCGGTTCGGATGGGTTTGATGTTCATTACACAGTCTCCGCATTGATCTGATCGTATTGGGCATGCGTGCCGACGAAGCGCACAAAACCCAATTGCCGTTCGTAGTCAATTGCCAGGATCACTCGATACTTGTTGCCGGCAATATTGAATACCACACGTCCACCCTTTAGAACGCTGGCGGTTCTCAGCTCGGCTTTTACTTCCTGGGGTGTGCGATATGACGACTTCTCCATGTGTCGATACCACTCTGAGAGAGGAGTGACCGCGTCGGCGTAGGCCGGGCTACTTTCCCAGAAAATTTTCAATGTCCCTTTGGCAATTATTCGCACGAATCGAGTTTCTCCCATTTTGGGAGATTCTAGGCGCGAGACTCAGAATTCACAACCTACCCATTGTGCCAAATACATATGAAGACATTTCTGAATGACATCTATTGGAAAGTAACTGCGGTGTCGTTGATCGCCAAATTGTTTCAAAACTTGACCACCCTTTCCCTCGAATGCGATATTGATAGTTAGCAAACTAACAGTGTGTCATTCCCCCGTGCCAAAAAACCTCGACGCTCTCCAGATGAACATCAGCAGTGCCATGGTGGTGGCCGCCAGGCATTGGCGGAAGATCTGCCAGACCACGCTGGTCAATTATGGAATCTCCGAAGCCTGCGCCGTCCCGTTGTTGATGATCGGGCGTTTGGGGGAGGGTGTGCGGCAGGTGACGGTGGCGCAGGCGGCGGGGATGGAGAGTCCGTCGCTGGTGCGTTTGCTCGATCAGTTGTGCAACTCCGGCTATGTGCGCCGGACGGAAGATGCTCACGACCGCCGCGCCAAGTGCCTGAGCCTGACCGACACCGGTCGGGAGCTGGTGCAAGCCGTCGAGGTCGAGTTGGTGCGTCTGCGCCACGAAGTGCTGGAAGGCATCGACCAGGGCGATCTTGAAGCGGCACTGCGTGTGCTACGGGCGTTTGAAGCCGCGAGTTATCCGTCGGTGATCCAGTCTTGAGCGGTTTCTGGACAGGCGTTCCCCCGGCGCGGGACTGGTTCTACGGCGTGCGTACTTTCGCTGCGTCGATGACCGCGCTGTACATCGCCATGCTGATGCAAATGCCGCGTCCGTATTGGGCGATGGCCACGGTGTATATCGTTTCCAGCCCGTTTGTCGGCCCGACCAGCTCCAAGGCGCTGTACCGCGCGGTCGGTACGTTCATGGGCGCGGCGGCGGCGGTGTTTTTTGTGCCGATGTTTGTCCAGAGCCCGTGGGTGCTGGTGGTGATCATCGCGTTGTGGACCGGGACCTTGCTGTTCCTGTCCCTGCATCTGCGCACCGCCAACAGTTACGCCTTGATGCTCGCCGGTTACACCTTGCCGCTGATCGCCCTGCCAGTGCTGGATAACCCGCTGGCGGTGTGGGACATCGCCGAAGCGCGCACCGAAGAAATTTTTCTCGGCATCGCCGTGGCGGCGGTGGTCGGTGCGATGTTCTGGCCTCGACGTCTGGCGCCGGTGTTCAACGACTCGGTGAATAAATGGTTCGCCGATGCCTCGACCTACAGCCTGCGGTTCCTCAGTCGTAACGTGCAGCCAGAGGAAGTCAGCGCCCTGCGTTCGGCGATGGTCACGACGTTCAATAGCCTGGAGCTGATGATCGGCCAGTTGCCCCACGAAGGCGCGCGGCCGCAAACGGTGCGTAATACCAAGGAATTGCGCGGGCGGATGATCCACCTGCTGCCGGTGATCGATGCCCTCGATGATGCGCTCTACGCTCTGGAACGGCGCACGCCTGAGCTTGTGGATAAGTTCGCGCCACTGCTGGCCGCGACCACCGAATGGCTTGAGCACAAAGACGCCGACCTCGAGCGTTGGCAGGCGCTGAAAGACCAGCTCGAAGCGCTGCAACCGAGTTCCGAGGCGCTGGAGGATCGCAAGCAATTACTGTTCTCCAACGCGTTGTATCGCCTCGGCGAGTGGATCGATTTGTGGCAAGACTGCCGCAGCCTGCAATACGCCATCCAGTGCGAAAGCCAGGACAACTGGCGCGCGGTGTATCGCCACTGGCGCCTCGGTCGGCTGACGCCGTTTCTCGACCGTGGCCTGATGTTTTACTCGGCGATGTCCACGGTCAGCGCGATCATTGTCGCCTCGGTGCTCTGGATTCTGCTCGGCTGGACCGATGGCGGCAGCGCGGTGATTCTGGCAGCGGTGGCGTGCAGCTTCTTCGCCTCGATGGACGACCCGGCGCCGCAGATTTTCCGGTTCTTTTTCTGGACGGCGATGTCGGTGTTGTTCGCCAGTCTTTACCTGTTTCTGGTCCTGCCCAACCTGCATGACTTCCCGATGCTGGTGCTGGCGTTTGCCGTGCCGTTTATCTGCATCGGCACCCTGACGGTCAAGCCGCAGTTTTACCTGGGCATGCTGCTGACGCTGGTGAATACCTCGTCCTTCATCAGTATCCAGGGTGCCTACGACGCAGATTTCCTCAGCTTCGCCAACTCCAACCTGGCCGGGCCGATTGGCTTGCTGTTCGCGTTTGTCTGGACGCTGATTGCGCGACCGTTCGGCGCGGAACTGGCGGCCAAGCGCCTGACCCGTTTCAGTTGGCGCGACATCGTCAGCCTTACCGAACCGGCGACGTTATCTGAACATCGCAAGTTGGGTGTGCAGATGCTTGATCGCCTGATGCAGCACTTGCCGCGTCTGGGCTTGATCGGCCAGGACACTGGCGTCGCCCTGCGCGAAGTGCGCGTGGCGCTGAACCTGCTCGACCTGCTGGCCTACACCCCGCGAGTGCTCGGCGTGCCGCAAGTGTTGCTGCAGCAAGTGGTGGCGGAAGTCGGTGAGTACTTCAAGGCGTGCCTCAAGGCCGGTGAGCGTTTGCCGGCGCCGAGTCCGTTGTTGATGACCCTCGACCGCACTCGTCGCGCCCTCAACACCGAGTGCGACGACGGCGCCCGGCTACATTTGCTGCACGCGTTGAGCGGGTTGCGCCTGGCCTTGTTGCCCGGTGTTGAATTCGTCGGCACCAGCGCACTCGAAGAACCGCTTCCCCATGGCATCGATGGAGCGCCTTTATGATCGGTGATCTGGATATCAGCGGTGTATTCCTGCCCACGCTGCTGGTGCTGATGGGCATTACCTACCTGTTTTACCTGTTGGTGCACGGGGTGCTCACGCGCCTGCACTTTTACCGTCTGGTCTGGCACCGGGCATTGTTCAACGTGGCTCTCTACGCTTTGCTGCTCGGCGCCGTGGACTCACTCAGTCGATACCTGATGACATGAAAAAACCTTTTTTGACCATTGGTCGCGTCCTGCTGACCTTGCTGATCGTGAGCTTCGCCGTTGTCGTGGTCTGGCGCATGGTGATGTATTACATGTTCGCGCCCTGGACCCGGGACGGGCACATCCGTGCCGACATCGTGCAGATCGCCCCGGATGTGTCCGGCCTGATCCAGCAAGTGCAGGTGCGCGACAACCAGTTGGTGCAGCGCGGCCAGGTGCTGTTCAGCATCGACCAGGACCGTTTCAAACTGGCCCTGCGCCAGGCGAAAGCCGCCGTAGCCGATCGTGAAGAAACCCTGGCCCAGGCCCAGCGCGAGGCCAAGCGTAACCGTGGCCTCGGCAATCTGGTGCCGGGCGAACAGCTTGAAGAAAGCCTGTCGAAAGTTGCCCGTGCGCAATCGGCGCTGTCTGAAGCGCTGGTGACGGTGGACAGCGCCCAGCTCAACCTCGATCGCTCGACCATCCGCAGCCCGGTGGACGGCTACATCAACGACCGTGCGCCCCGCGCCCAGGAATTCGTCACCGCCGGGCGGCCCGTGTTGTCGGTGGTGGACAGCAATTCGTTCCACATCGACGGCTATTTCGAAGAAACCAAACTCGACGGCATTCACGTCGGCCAAGGTGTGGATATCCGCGTGATCGGCGGCCGCGCTCGCTTGCGCGGGCATGTGGAAAGCATCGTCGCCGGCATCGAAGACCGCGACCGCAGCAGCGGCAGCAACCTGTTGCCCAACGTCAACCCGGCGTTCAGTTGGGTGCGGCTGGCCCAGCGGATTCCGGTGCGGATCGCCTTTGACGACGTGCCAGCGGATTTCCGCATGATTGCCGGTCGCACTGCGACGGTGTCGATCATCGACGATAAAACCGAGGAGCCCGCGAAATGAGCAAAGCCTCGGCTTTGGCGGTGGCCGGGTTAGGCCTGTTGCTGTCGGCGTGTCAGGTGGTCGGGCCGGATTATCACTTGCCGGACGAAGCCGCCGTGCACCGTGAAGACTTGCAGGGCAACCTCGCAACGAACGACAAAGATGTGGTCTCGGCGCCGGTGCCCAGTGATTGGTGGCGCTTGTATCAAGACCCGCGTCTCGATCAGTTGGTGGAGCAGGCTATGGCCTCTAACACCGATTTGCGCGTGGCGGCGGCGAACCTGTCCCGGGCCCGGGCGCAGGTCGATGAAGCCCAGGCTGCTGGCGGCTGGAGCGGCGGCGTGAAGATGGGCGCCCAGCGTTTGCAGGAATCCGGCGAAGCCTTCCTGTTGCCTGAGAAAGTACCAGTGGCCAACGTCGGCGACATCGGCATCACCACGTCTTATCAATTCGACCTATTCGGCACCTTGCAGCGCGGCATCGAGGCGGCCAAGGCCAACGCCGATGCGACCCAAGCGGCGGCGGACACGGCGCGCATCACCCTGGTGGCCGATGTAGTTCGGGCTTACACCCAAGTCTGCGCGGCCAATGAAGAGCAGGAAATCGCTCAGCATTCCCTCGATCTGCAAGCCCAGAGCACGACGTTGACCCAGCGTCTGCGCGATGCCGGGCGTGGCGATGAAACTCAGGTCACCCGCTCGCAAACCCAATTCAAATCCTTGCGCGCCGACATGCCGCGTTATGAGGCGTCACGTCAGGCCGGGTTGTTCCGCTTGTCGATGCTGCTGGCCAAACCGCTGGATCAACTGCCGGCCGGTACCGCCAGTTGCGCCGAACTGCCGAAGATTGCGCAATTGTTGCCGGTCGGTGACGGCGCCACGCTGCTCAAGCGTCGCCCGGATGTACGTCAGGCCGAGCGCCGTTTGGCCGCCGCGACCGCCGGTATCGGCATCGCTACTGGTGAGTTGTACCCGGACATCAGCATCGGCGCGTCCATCGGCACCGTCGGCACCCTGGAAAACCTCGGCAAACCGCAGACCAATCGCTGGGGCTTCGGCCCATTGTTGAGCTGGACCGTACCGTCCAACGGCTCCCGCGCGCGAATCCGTGAGGCCGAAGCCTCGACCCAAGGCGCGCTGGCGCACTTTGACGGCGTGGTGCTCAACGCGATCCGCGAGACGCAAACCGGTCTGGCCCAGTACTCCGCGCTGCTGCAACGCCGCGATGCCCTGGCCGATGCCGAGCAGTCGGCGCAACTGGCGGCGGACCAGACTCACCGCTTCTTCCAGGCTGGCCGCGCGTCGTTCCTGGCGGACCTGCAAGCCACCCGCACCTACACCGATGTCACGGCGCAACTGGCGTCGGCCAACACTCAGGTCGCGATGAGCCAGATCGATTTGTTCCTCGCCCTCGGCGGCGGTTGGGAAAGCGGACGAACGCAAGCGTCACAGCCCGGCAAACCCTGAGGCCGTTGCTATGCTTTGACTTGACGGGATCGCGTGACGATCCCGTCAATCAAGGCTCGCGTTGGTCATGGGGACTCTAATAATGAAAAACCCTTATGCTCCCGGCTTCTGGTGCGCTATTGCGGCATTAGTGTTGCTGTCGGCCACCTATTTCTACGGCATCATGCTCGCCCACCAGATCGACAAGGCGCTGGTGTTCCTCGACAGCGCGGCGGCACTGATTGCCGTGATGTCCATCGTCGTGGTCGCCTGGGCTTCAGTCCAGGGCACGCGCATCAAAAGAAGACACCTCGAGCAAGGCAAGACGCTGGTGCTGATCTGGGACACCAAGGTTGCGCTGCGTCGGGTCGAAACGGTGTTTGATCGCTACTTCTGGGGCAGCTACTGGCAACCGGGGCGCACGTTCCAGGAAGTCATGGGCGAACTCACCGGCACGCCGCTGGAAAAAAGCCTCGAAGCCTTGAAGACCCAATGCCTGGCCCTCGACAAGCAAGTCACCGAAGAAGGCTGGCACTGGCTCAACAACGCCCGCGAACTCTCCGATGTCGCCAACGCCATGGCCCGCGAGCGCTATCAACTGGACTTCTGCGACCCGCGCGCGGAAGTGACGGGCGGGGCGGTGATCAATCGGGATTTTGAAGTGCTGGTCTATACGTGGACGGCGCGGCTCAAAAGCTTTGATCATCAGCTGGATGAGATTGAAATGCAGTATTCCTGATTCGATGGTGGCTGGAATGACGCCTTCGCGGGCAAGCCTCGCTCCTACAGGACGGATGCGATCCTCTGTAGGAGCGAGGCTTGCCCGCGAAGGCGATTTTATGGTCGCTGAAACTCTCAACCCTCGTAACCTGTCCATAGACACTCTTTAACCTTTAATCATTAAGCCCTCTCGCCCCGCAAATGCTAATCTCCATCGCACTTTTGCGCAGTCGTGACCACGGCCCGTCATGGGTTCAGGGAAGACGACCACATTTTCAACAACGGACATTGATCGGGTAATTCATGAATAAATCAGCAGGCGTGCTTCTCGGAATTGTCGTTGCCATCGGTGCAATCAGCGCCGGCGGTGCCTGGTACACCGGCACTAAACTGGAAGGCGTGCTCAACGCCTCCGTCGCCGACGCCAACAAAGAACTGCAAGCCGCGCTGGTCGGTTCAAACGGCACGGCGTCCCTGGAACTGGTGTCCCTGGAGCGTGGCGTGTTCAGCAGCACCGCTCACTATCGCCTGAAGGGCGAAGGCGAGATGTTCGGTGAAGCACCGGTCGAATTGCTCTTCGTCGATCGCGTCGAACACGGCCCGCTGCCGTTCTCGCGCCTGGCTTCGTTGAAATGGTTGCCGGTTATGGCCACCAACCACTTCGAGCTGGAAAAGACTTCGACCACGGAAAAATGGTTCGCTGCCGCCAACGGCCAGTCGCCGGTCAAAGGCGTGGTCAACATCGGCTATGACAACTCCACCAACGGCACTTTCGAATTGCTGCCGCTGGAAGTGGCACTGGATGACAAGTCCAGCCTGAAGTTTTCCGGTTTGAACATGGACATCGCCGCCAGCGCCGAGGCCAAGAAGGTCAAGGCAGACGGCTACATGGACAGCCTCAAGCTGACCACCGTGTCGGAAGATCAGGCGCCGGTCACCGTCGAGATGAACGGCCTGACCGTGGCCAGCAACCTGGTCAAAAGCACTTACGGCTACTACACCGGCGAAAACACCGTCGAGCTGACCAGCAGCAAGACCACTTTCGGTCCCAAGCAGTCGGTCGTGGGCGTCAACAAATTCGAAATGAAGAACCAGACCGAAGAATCCGGCACCAGCGCTTCCGGGCGTGCGGATTACAAGATTGGCGAAGTGTCGTTCAACGGTAAAACCGTTGGTTCTGCTCAGATGGCCATGAGCCTGAAGAACCTCGACATCCCGTCGACCATGTCGTTGATGGAGATTTACCAGACCAAGTTGCAGCCGTACGAGCAAGCCGCCGCCAAAGCCGCTGCCGCCGGTGAGCCAGCCCCCGAGCTGAACCTGACGCCAGAAGAAGAGAAGCAAGTGAAGGCTGGTCTGGAAAAACTGTTGGCCGCCGGTCCGCAGTTCGCTCTGGAGAATCTGTCGTTCAACTCGGCCAACGGTGAAAGCCGCGCCAACCTGGTGCTGGACCTGACTAAACCGGCCTCCATGGACCTGCCGCCAGACCAATTGGTCCGCCAGTTGATCGCGTTGCTGGACATCAACATCAAAGTGTCCAAGCCAATGCTGGTTGACCTGCTCAGCATTCAGGCGCAAGCGGATGGCCAGACCGACGCCAAGACCATCGTCGATCAGGCAACCGCCACCAGCGACATGTTCAGCAGCATGGCCGTGGGCACGCAACTGGCCAAACTGGAAGGCTCAGACGTCGTCACAAAACTGCATTACGCCAACAATCAGGTGGAATTCAACGGCCAGAAAATGACCGTCGAGCAGTTTGTCGGCTTCGTCATGGGCAAACTCGGCGGCGCTGGGCAAGTCCAGTAAAACCAAGGGTTACACAGCGACGCCCGGCCTCAGACGCCGGGCGTTTTGCTGTCCGGGATTTGAACAGGGCCAAGTGATGTCACGAATCTGAATAAATATTGCGTTCTGAATAGCTGACCAAACTCGCGTGCAAGACTGCGCCCCGACAAGTTAGCCGAGTCCTGTCGACCCGGCTTTTACGAATGGGCAAGGGGAGCATTGCGACCCGGCTGGCCGTGTAAGGATGCTGACGAATGCCGCGTTTTGCAGGTCCCTTTATTCATCGTGGCTTACGCCCGTTGTTTCGCGTTGCGCTGTGCAGCCAGTTGCTCTGGCCGGCGCTGGCGTTCGCCGACACGCCTTATGACCAGATGGTCCGCGATGCCCGTGCGGGCAATTACGCGCCAGCGCTGACCGTACTGCGCCAGGTGCCGGTGAACCAGGCCACCACCAGCCAGGTCAGCGATCATTTGCAGATCGCCAGTTGGGCCGGCCTGGACGCCGAAGTGGTGCAGGTCTATGAAACCCAAGGCCGCAACCGCGTGCTGCCGGTTCAGGCCTTGACCGCCACCGCCCGCGCCTATCGCAACCTCAAGCGCTGGGACTCGGCAACCGGGCTCTACAACAAGGCGCTGGCGCTGGAGCCACAAAACCCGGACCTGCAACTCGGTTTGGCCATGACTCAGGCTGACGCCGGCAAACCCGACGAAGCCGTGACCCGCACCAGAGCCTTGGTGGCTGCTAAACCCGAGGATCCGTCCCGGCGATTGGCCCTGGCCTATGCCTTGACCCGTGCCGGGAATAACTACGACGCCCTGTTCGAATACGATCAGGCCTTCATCCGCGCCGGCAGCAAACCGGAAGTCGCCCGTGAATACGTGTTTGCCCTGCAACGTGCGCGCCTGCCGGAACCGGCCTTGCGCTTGGCTCAGCAACGGCCGGGGCTGATCGATCCGGTGCAATTGCGGCGCATCGAAGGCGACCTCGCCGCCGAGCGCGTGCGTCTGGCGGAGCTGGCGACCCGCAGCGAAAAAGAACGTTATGTGATCGCCGACCGAGCGTTGGCCGATTACGACAAATTGCTCGCCACCTGGACCCCGGACCCGGCCGCCCACGACGACGTCACCCGTTGGCGCATCGACCGCATGGGCGCGCTCAAGGCTCGTGCGCGCACCGCTGATGTGATCAGCGAATACCAGAAACTCAATGGCGAAGGGGTGCAGATTCCGACCTACGCCCTGCGTTGGGTGGCGTCGTCCTACCTGGACCAGCGTAAGCCAGAAATCGCCACTGATCTCTATCGCAAAGTGCTGGTCGCGCCAGACGCTGACGTCGGTGATCGCCTCGAAGACAGCACCGCGCTCTATTACGCGCTGCTCGAAAGCGACAAGGCTGACGAAGCGCGCACAGTCGCCGAGGATCTGGCAAAAACCCAGAAGCCACGAGTCGAACTCAAGGGCTTGCCGGTGGGCAATCCCAACGATGAATGGATGGACGCACAACAACTCGCCGCCCAGGCCGGGACTTACGGCGCCGATCTGCCGTCCGGTGAGCAGCGTTTGCAAACCTTGGTCGATCAGGCGCCGGGCAATATCGGTTTGCGCCTGGCCCAGGCCGATTTGTACCTGGCCCGGGACTGGCCACGTCGCGCGGAATTGCAGCTCAAGGAAACCGAGAGCATGGTCCCGCGAGACGTGGGCCTTGAAGTCGCTCAAGCCCACACCGCCATGGATTTGCAGGAGTGGCGGCAGATGGACGCGCTGACCGACGATGTGGCCGCGCGTTTTCCGGACAACCGTCAGGTCCAGCGTTTGCAGCGCCAGCGCGAGGTGCATGACATGGCCGAGCTGCGGGTGCAGAGCTATGGCGGCAAAAGTAATGGCGGTGGCGACAGCGGCGCCGGTGCGGTGTCCGGCAGCAAGGACTTCGGCATCGAAACCGTGCTCTACAGCCCGCCCATCGACGAAGACTGGCGCGTTTTTGCCGGTGTCGGTTACGCCACCGGTGATTTCCAGGAAGGTACCGGGCGTGATCGCACGCAACGACTTGGCGTTGAGCGCCGCACTCGCGACATGACCCTGGAAGCGGAAGTCTCCAATCACAACTTCGGTTACGGCAACAAACAGGGCGCACGCCTGGCGATTGCCCGGGACATCGACGATCACTGGCAGTACGGCGGCAGCCTCGCTTACCTCTCGGCCGACACACCGCTGCGCGCATTGAACAGCGATGTCACGGCCAACGGCGGCAGCGGTTTCATTCGCTGGCGCGCCAATGAAAGCCGCGAGTGGAAACTCGCGGTCAGCCCGTCGCACTTCAGCGACGGCAACAACCGCGTCGAAGCCTTGCTTACCGGACGCGAGGGCGTCTACACCGCGCCGAAAGTGCAAGTCGATCTCGGCCTGGAAGTCGGCACCAGCCACAACTCCGCGTCCGAGGACGTGCCGTACTTCAACCCAAAATCCGACTTCAGCGTGCTGCCGACAGTCAACGTCAACCACGTGCTTTATCGCCGCTACGAAACCTCCTGGAGCCAGCAATTCCAGGCCGGCGCGGGCACGTATAGCCAGCGCGATCACGGCACCGGCGGCATTGGCTTGCTGGGTTACGGCCAGCGCTACAGCTGGAATGACGTCTTCGAGGTGGGCGGCTTGTTGACTGTGATCAACCGGCCCTATGACGGCGACCGCGAAACCGATCTGCGCCTGCTCGTCGACCTCACTTACCGCTTCTAGAAGAGTTTGAAGATGCCATTTATCTCGCGTTTCATCCTTTTGCTGGGAGCGCTGCTGGTCAGCGCCTGCGCCCAGCAAGCCCCGGCGTTCACGCCGCCGTCCGAGCGCACGTTGCCGGCCAGCGAAAAGCCGTGGCCGAAAAACCATGTACTCGGCATCGCTTACCACGACGTCGAAGACCGCGACCCGGACCAGGCTGTTGTGGCGGTGCGCACCGAGCGCATGATCGAGCAGCTCGCCTGGTTAAGGGAGAACAACTACAAACCGGTCACCGTCGACCAGATCATCGCCGCGCGTAATGGCGGTCCAGAGCTGCCGCCCAAGGCGATCCTGCTGAGTTTCGACGACGGCTATTCAAGCTTCTATACCCGCGTGCTGCCGGTGTTGCGCGCCTATAACTGGCACGCCTTGCTGGCGCCGGTCGGGGTGTGGATCGATACGCCGCTGAACCAACCGGTGGATTTCGCCGGCACACCGCGCCAGCGTTCGGACTTCTTGACCTGGGATCAGATCCGCGAAATTTCGACATCCGGTCTGGTAGAAATCGCCGCGCACACCGATGCCAGCCACAAGGGCGTGTTGGCCAACCCTCAAGGCAATCTGCAACCGGCGGCTGCGACTCGTCGCTATGACGCGGTCAACGGTCGCTACGAAACCGAGGCCGAATTCCAGGCGCGGATGCGCAGCGACGTCGCGACCATCACCGAGAAAATCCGCAAAGTCACCGGTTACAAGCCGCGCATCTGGGTCTGGCCGTACGGCGCGGCGGACGGTACTTCGCTGCAAGTGGTCAGCGAGCAGGGCTACAAAATGGCCCTGACCCTGGACGACGGCCTCGATGCCCTCGACAACCTGATGAGCAGCCCGCGCTTTCTGGTGGCTTCGGACCCGGACGGCGAGCACTTCGCTAACAGCATCGTTTCGGTGCAGGCCGAATCGCCGATGCGTGTGGTGCATGTGGACCTGGATAACGTCTACGACGCCGACCCGGCCCAGCAGGAAATCAACCTCGGCAAACTGATCCAGCGCATGGCCGATATGGGCGCCAACACGGTGTTCCTGCAAGCCTTCGCCGACCCGAAAGGCGATGGCCTGGTGCATTCGTTGTACTTCCCGAACCGCCATTTGCCGGTGCGCGCCGACATCTTCGACCGCGTGGCCTGGCAGCTGCGTACTCGCGCTCACGTCCAAGTCTTCGCCTGGATGCCGGTGCTGAGTTTTGCCCTGGATTCCAAGCTGCCGCGTGTCACGCGTTGGGACCCGAAAACCGGCACCACGTCGGTTGATCCGGACCAGTACAAACGCCTGTCGCCCTTCGACCCGAATGTGCGACGGATCATTGGGGAAATCTACGAAGACGTCGCACGCCTGACCTCGGTGGACGGGATTCTCTATCACGATGACGCGGTGCTCTCGGACTTCGAAGACGCCAGCCCCGAAGCCCTCAAGGTATACGCGGCCAATGGCTTGCCGGGTTCGATTGCGGCGCTGGGCGAAGATCCGGCCACGTTGCAACGCTGGACGCGGTTCAAGAGCCGTTACCTGATCGATTTCACTAACGAACTCACCGCCAAGGTCCGCGCCATTCGCGGTCCGCAGGTGCTGACCGCGCGCAATATCTTCGCCGAGCCGATGCTCAATCCCCAGAGCGAAGCCTGGTTTGCGCAGAACCTCGACGACTTCCTTGGCGCCTACAACTGGACGGCGCCGATGGCCATGCCGCTGATGGAAAAACAAAGCCACGCGCAATCCGGGCCATGGCTCGAAGCGCTGGTGGCCACGGTTAAGGCGCGTCCCGGTGCGCTCAATCGCACGGTGTTCGAATTGCAGGCCAAGGACTGGACGAAACAAACCGATTCCGACATCGACGGCGCGCAGCTGAGCGACTGGATGGGCCGCCTCAAGCGTCAGGGCGCCACCAGTTTCGGCTACTACCCGGACAATTTCCTCGAGAACCAGCCGGACCTGAAAACCATACGGCCCGCGCTCTCCAACAAGTGGAATCCATAACATGCTGGATAGACTTTTGGCCCTGCTGGTACTGGCGATCGTCCTCGGGATACCCCTGGGGCTGATCTTCCTGGTCACCGGGCAATTCCTGATGGACTTCGTGTTCTTTTATCCCCTGTTCATGTCCGGGCTGTGGATCGCCGGTGGCCTGTATTTCTGGCTGCACTGGGAACGCCACTGGCCGTGGAAGGACGACACGTTGCCGCCGCCATTGGCCGGCGAGCCGCTGATTTCGATCCTGATCCCTTGCTACAACGAAGGCGACAACGCCGCCGACACCATTCACGCGGCGCTGGCCCAGCATTACCCGAACATCGAAGTGATCGCGATCAACGACGGCTCCAAGGACAACACCGCCGCCGTGCTCGACGCGTTGGCGACACAAGATCCCCGCCTGCGGGTGCTGCACCTGGCGGAAAACCAGGGCAAAGCCGTGGCCCTGCGCATGGGGGCCATTGCGGCGCATAGCGAATATCTGGTGTGCATCGACGGTGACGCGCTGTTGGCGCCGAACACGGCGGCGTATCTGGTCGCGCCAATGCTCGATAACGCACGCCTCGGTGCGGTGACCGGCAACCCGCGTATTCGCACCCGTTCGACGCTGGTGGGACGGGTGCAGGTCGGCGAGTTCTCGTCGATCATTGGTTTGATCAAGCGTACGCAACGGGTGTTCGGACGGATCTTTACCGTCTCCGGGGTGATCGTCGCGTTCCGGCGCACGGCGCTGAATCGGGTCGGCTTCTGGAGCCCGGACATGATTACCGAAGACATCGACATCAGTTGGAAGCTGCAACTGGATCACTGGAGCATCTTCTACGAGCCCCGCGCCCTGTGCTGGATTCTGATGCCGGAAACCCTCGGCGGCCTGTGGAAGCAGCGTCTGCGCTGGGCCCAGGGCGGCGCCGAAGTGCTGTTCAAGAACATTCGCGGCATCTGGCAGTACCGCCACCGCTACCTGTGGCCGCTGCTGTTCGAATACTGCCTGTCCACCGGTTGGGCCTTCACTTTCCTGCTGTCGGTGATCTTCTGGGCCGTGGGCAAATTCATCGAAATGCCTTCTGCAATTGCTGTGGACCATTTGCTGCCACCGGCGTTTACCGGGTTGCTGCTGGCGATGGTCTGCCTGGTGCAATTTGCGGTCAGTATCTTGATCGACCGGCGTTATGAAAAAGGCCTGGGCAAGACCATGTTCTGGGTCGTCTGGTATCCCTTGATGTTCTGGCTCATCAGTCTGCTTACCACGCTGGTCAGCTTCCCCAAAGTGCTGTTCGGCCAACATCAGAAACGCGCGCGTTGGGTCAGCCCTGACCGGGGTATCAAACCGCTGCATGATGAAGAGGAAGAGGTCATCAAATGAAAATTATCAGAACCCGGCAGCGGCCCTTTCTGGTCGTGATCGATGCCTGCTTCACGGTGCTGGCCTGGATCGGCCTGCTCTATCTGTTGGTGCGCGGGTTGTGGCCGCTGATCGATACCCACGACGGGCCACGCATCGATGCGTCGGTGTTCGACGCACTCGGCACCTTGCAGATTTATTTGTGGGTGGCGGTGTTGAACGCGGTGATCCTGATTTCCTGGGCGCGTTATCAACATCGTAAAAGCAAAAGCTTCGCCCAGCGTCGTTTGCCGGCACCGGTGGTGGATGATCACGGGTTGAGCAAGAGCTTCAAGCTGAGCGGTGATCGGTTGGAGAAATTGCGCACGCCGGGCTCGATGACGATTCACAACAACCAGGATGGCGATGTGAGCCATGTGGTCACGCACTACTTTCCGATTGATCCGGCGCCGCCAGTGACGCGGCTGGCACCGCTGGAGCATCCGTTGGTGATTCGATTGCCGGCGGAAGATGACGACAATCGCGAACCGGTGATCCATCTCTAAACTCGGCACAAATCCCTGTAGGAGCGAGGCTTGCCCGCGAAGGCGCCCGCAAGATCGCCTTCGCGGGCAAGCCTCGCTCCTACAGAATTCAGCGTCAATTCAAATCCCGAACCAGCCGCCACGCCTCATCCACCGGCAGTGGCTGTTTCATCCGCTCGGCCAGCATCGCCATCGCCCGCTCTTCTTCACAGGCCACCGCAGCCACCACCACCCCGTGTTTGCCGAACAGGCCAATAAACGGTGGATGGTCTGGATCACCCTTGAATTCGACTTCATCCCAGCTCTCGGCATGGCCCAGGTAGTCGTAGTTTTTGCCGAAGTGCCAGGTCCAGAAATACGGCACGTCGAGATAATGCTCGTCGCCGCCGAGCATGTTGGTCGCCGCGATCCGCGCCTGTTGCTGCGCCAGACGCCAGTGCTCGATCCGTTGCGGCTGACCGTTGAGCGGGAAGGTGGCGATATCGCCGACCGCCCACAGGCCTTGGGCCAGACGCATCCCGCCGTCGACTTTCAGTGATTGGTCTTTTTCCTTGGGCAGGTCGGAAAACACCGCAGTGGCCGGGCTCACGCCGATGCCGACCAGCACCAGATCCGCCGGTAAGCGTTGCCCGTTATCCAGAAGCACCGCCTCGACTTTGCCGGTTCCCTCGATGGACGCAGCTTCACCCTCGGTGTGAAAGACCACGCCATGTGCCTCATGCAGGGCGCGTATCGCCTTGCCGACGGCCTCGCCAAATTGGGCGGCGAAGGGGACGGCGTGGCGGGCGAGTACGGTCACGTCCAACCCATAAGTGCGCAGGGATGAAGCCGATTCCAAGGCAATAAAACTGTCACCGATGATGACTGCCCGCTGGCCGGGTTTGGCCGCGTCGATAATGCGCTGCGCCTGATCTTTCGAGCGCAGCAGGAACACTTGCGGCAGGTCGGCACCGGGTAATTCCAGAGGTTTGGGAATGCCGCCAGTCGCCAGCAACGCCGCGTCGTAGCTCAGGGTTTGTCCGTCGGCCAGTGTTAAGGTTTTGTCTTGCGCGTTGAGGCTCGCGACTTCGCCGTGGATGCGTTCTATGCGTTGTTTGCGATAAAACTCCTCGTCGCGCAGCGGTGGGACTTCTTCCGGCGGCATTTCCCCGGCGATCACGAATTTGCTCAGTACGGTGCGGTCGTAGCCGGCGTCAGCCTCGCGGTCGATCAGTTGGATGCGACCGCCGAAGCCTTTCTCACGCAACGCAGCCGCCGCTGCTGTGCCTGCGGCTCCGGCGCCGACGATCACAAAGGTGCGTTCATCGTCCGCTGGCGGCGTGTGCGGGTCGGACATGGGCTGATCGTCGACCCAGACTTCGTCTTCGCGCATTTCCAGCGGGTAGCGTTTGAGACTGTCCAACGATGGCGGCTCACACAGCGCGCCGTCTTCGATTCGGAAAGCAGCTTTGTGCCACGGACAGATCAGCCGGCCGTGACACAGCGCGCCCTCGGCCAGCGGCGCCCCCGCGTGGGGACATTCGCCCTGAAAGGCGCGCAGTTGATCACCGACCCGCAGCAGGAGAATCTTGGTGTCGTCGATCCGGACCTCAAGGCCCCGGTTTTCCGGCACATCGGCGAAACGGGCAACGCGGTGCAGTGCCATGAGCGCTCTCCAGGCAGGTGTTTCTCTATTGAGTTTGGCCCTTATCCCGAGGTTCAGCTCAATTGCCACTGCCACCGCGCGAACGGTCCGGCTATAGTCTGCCAGCCGACGACGGCCCAACCCGCACAAGGTGCTCCGGTAATGACCCGATTGACCTCTCTGAACCCTTGGCTGGCGGCCGTTGCAGTCGCCCTTTGCGTGCAATTGCCCGTGCAGGCCCAGGAGCGTTTCACCCTTAATATCCCCGGTGTCACGGATGATCGACTGTTTACTTCGGCGGCTGCCAGCGATGCGCCCAATTGCGGCGGACACAACCAGTCCCCAGCCCTGAACTGGAACGCCGGCCCGGCAGGCACCCTCAGCTACGCCATCGTCATGCATGACCCCGACGGCGCGAAAGGCCAGGGCGTCGATCACTGGGTGCATTACGGCATCAAGGCAACCACCCACCAGATCCCGGCGGGTGTCGGTGCAAAATCCGCCCTCGAAGGCGTCGGCGGCACCAACGTCAAAGGCACCACGACTTATGTCGGTCCTTGCCCACCAGTCGGCGACAGCGCGCACCACTACATCATCCAGATTTACGCCCTGGACCTGGCACCGGACGCCTTGCCGGCCGGCCTGACCCGCGCGCAATTGCTGGAAAAGATCAAAGATCACGTGCTGCGCAACAGCAGCGTGGTGCGGCGTTATCACCGCTGAAGATTTATTTCACAGCGGTTTAACCCGAACCTGGCGGGCTGTCCGTCTCAGAGGATGAATGGATCAATTTCCTCCTGAGGTCAGCCCCCATGTCCCTCCCTCTGCATTTTCTCCGCCCGGCCGCCCATGGTTTCGCCATTGGGCTGCTGCTGGCCGTTGCGGGTTGCGGTGTTTCGTCCAAGCCTGATTCCGCTGTTGTGGCGCCGTCGTCATCTTCACCGGCACCGGCTCAAGGTGAGTTGAAAACTGAAGCCGTGGTGTCGCCTGAAGCGGTGATGGCGGATGCCGTGATGGCAAAGCGCAGTGTACGGGCGGCGCCGATGGCCAGTTTTGCGCCGATGTCTGAAGCTGCTCCGCCCGGTTATCGGGATGAGCAGCGCGAGCAATATCAGGCGCTGGCGGACAACCCGATCCACAGCGTGGCCGAAGCGCCGGTTTCGACCTTCAGTGCCGATGTCGATACCGGCGCCTATGCCAACGTCCGCCGTTTGCTGAATCAAGGGCGTTTGCCACCCGAAGGTGCGGTGCGGCTGGAGGAGATGGTCAATTACTTTCCCTACGATTACGCCTTGCCCACCGATGGCTCGCCGTTCGGCGTGACCACCGAACTGGCGCCGTCGCCGTGGAACCCGCATACCCGCTTGCTGCGCATCGGCATCAAGGCCTCGGATCGTGCGGTGGCGTCATTGGCTCCGGCGAATTTGGTGTTTCTGGTGGACGTGTCCGGTTCGATGGACCGCCGGGAGGGGCTGCCCTTGGTCAAAAGCACGTTGAAGCTATTGGTCGATCAATTGCGTGAACAGGATCGGGTGTCACTGGTGGTCTACGCCGGAGAATCCCGTGTGGTACTGGAGCCGACTTCCGGACGGGAAAAAGCGAAGATTCGTACAGCCATCGACCAATTGACTGCCGGTGGCTCAACCGCTGGAGCATCAGGCATCGAACTCGCCTATCAGATGGCGCAACAGGCATTTATCCCCAAAGGCATCAACCGCATCCTGCTGGCCACCGACGGTGACTTCAACGTCGGCATCAGCGACTTCGACAGCCTCAAGCAAATGGCTGTGGATAAACGCAAGACCGGCATTTCCCTGACCACCCTGGGTTTTGGTGTGGATAACTACAATGAACACCTGATGGAACAACTGGCCGACGCCGGCGACGGTAACTACGCCTACATCGACAACCTGCGTGAAGCGCGCAAGGTGCTGGTGGATCAACTCGGCTCGACCCTCGATGTGGTGGCGAAGAACGTGAAGCTGCAAGTGGAATTCAACCCGGCGCAGGTCAGTGAATATCGGTTGTTGGGGTATGAAAATCGCGCGTTGAAGCGTGAGGATTTCAACAACGACAAAGTCGATGCCGGGGAAATCGGTGCAGGGCATACGGTGACGGCGTTGTATGAAATTGTGCCGAAGGGCGAGAAGGGTTGGTTGGAGCCGTTGCGGTATGGTGATTCTTCGTCAGTCTCTTCCGGTAAATCCGGGGAAATGGCGATGCTGCGTGTGCGATACCAACTGCCGGAAGGTGGGAATAGTCGTCTGATTGAGCGGCCGATCGGTTTGAGTTCAGCGCCTGCCAGTGATGACCTGCGCTTTGCCGCGGCGGTGGCAGCGTTTTCCCAGCAGTTGAAGGACGGCCGCTACACCGGCAGTTTCAGCCTGAAAGACACCGAAGCCCTGGCCCGTGGCGCCCGGGGTGAAGACCGCTTCGGCCTGCGCGCGGAGTTTGTGCAGTTGGTCGAATTGGCCCAGAGCCTGCGGCTTTCCACGGCATCGAATCAGGTGTCCAATGCCAACCGCATCGAGTGAAAGGGATCATCGCTGATATGACTGCTCCTGAATTGAGCACCGACGCCAGCAGCGACGAATCGCTGCTGGCGCGTTATCGCTCGGGCGACGGGCCGGCGTTCGAGATCTTGTACGCCCGCCATCGCCAGGGCCTTTATCGATTCCTGCTCGGCCTCAGTGGCAAAGCCGAACTCGCCGAAGAGGTTTATCAGGAGACCTGGCTGAGCCTGATCCGCAGCACCAGTCAGCCACAAGGCCGGGCGAATTTTCGTACCTGGCTTTACCAGATTGCCCGCAACCGACTGATCGACCACTGGCGCAAACATGGCATCCACAACCCCTTGCACGACAGCTACGACGAACAGGCCCACGCCGTGATCGACAACGCCGCCGACCCCGAGCAACTGCTGAGCCTGAGCCGCGACACCCAGCGCCTCGAAACCGCCCTGCAAACCCTGCCCGCCGATCAACGCGAAGTCTTCCTGCTACGCGCCCACGGCGACCTCGACCTGCCACAAATCGCCACCCTCACCGAAACACCGCTGGAAACCGTCAAAAGCCGCTTGCGCTACGCCCAGCAAAAACTGCGTCGGCTGCTGGCCGAGGAGGTACTGACATGACTGACGCCCGTTCTACAAAAGAAGACGAAGTGTTGAAACACTATCGTGAACACAGCCACGATGGCCCACCGGCGCATCTCGACGCCTTCATCCTGGCCGCTGCACACCGGGAAACACCTGAGCGTAAACCGAGCCTATGGCAGCGTTGGGTTCAGGCTTGCCAGAAACCCCGTTGGCAGGTTGCGTTTGCCAGCCTGGTTGGCGTGGCGCTGATGTTGGCGCTGGTGCAACGCACGCCGGAACAAGAGCCGCAGTTCGACTCCGCCCCCGCGCCCAAAACGTCATCCTTTGCTGCCAAAAAAGAAGCCCCGGCACCGATTGCACGTTCATTGTCCGCCCCCGCCGGTGCGATATCCGCACCAGCACCCGCAGCGCCAATGGCCGATTTCGCCGCGCCCGCTCAGAGCGAATCGGTCAACGCGGAAATGGCTGATGAAGCAAAAGTCAGCAAACGCGCGGCTGCTCCAGTGAAAACGCTGGATGATCAATTGCACGAAGTGATTCGCCTGCAAAAAACCGGTCAAACCCAGGCCGCCGATGAACTGTTGAAGACCTTGCACAAGCGGTTCCCTAACGAAAACCTCACCGCCCGACTCAAGGCCTTGAAGAAAAACTGAGCCAAAGACCCTCCACCAATTTGGCAACAACCCCCGAAAGCGCGCACTATCGGGGCATAGCCGATGCGTTGGAGGAAGCCGTGGCGAAAAAAATCGATCGCATCGCCCAAATGTTCAACTGCCCTGATAAAGGGGAGGAGTTGAGACGGGCCATTGCCGAGAGTCGTAAGGAATTTCTGCTGAACAAGCAGGAAGGAGTCGCCCCTGAGGAAGACACTGTTGAGGATGAGGTGTTTGAGGAGGGGGACGAGGACGATGAGGAATATGACGAGTTTGATTGGACGACTGAATGACAAAAAAACCGCTTCGGCGGTTTTTTATCGGGTTCAGTTATTCGGCTAAACCGAACAACTGAATGTCCCAGCATCTGTTTCGTTCTGAGATATCGAGCACCCACAAAAAAAGCCCCAGACCCTACGGGCCTGAGGCTTTCTCGTTTCTTCTATATGGTGCACCAGGCGGGATTCGAACCCACGACCACTGCCTTCGGAGGGCAGTACTCTATCCAGCTGAGCTACTGGTGCAAGCGGGCGCCATGATACTCATATGCGTTGCGGGCGTCCATGCTGCTGAATAGCCTGTGTTTTTCCAAGCTGTAACAGCCGTTTGCTACGTTGATCAGAAAAAATAGGCAAATGCGCCGTTTTCGTTCTTTTTTTCGAACGGCCTATTGTCCTTTTCCAGCATTGATCCTAGGATTCGTTCGAGATTTCAAACGCTCTTGTCTGGGTGCTGAACCGCACGAGTTTCAATCAGTGCGCTATTTATGTGCTTCAGCCCGGTGAATGATTTCCCTGACGGCAGCCTTCGAGGCGCCTTTCTACAATCATAATTCGCTCCGCGCTGGTCGCGGTGCTGTTAAGGAAAGCCGACATGCAGCTTAAAGACACCCAGTTGTTCCGCCAGCAAGCCTTTATCGATGGCGCTTGGGTCGATGCGGACAACGGTCAGACGATCAAGGTCAACAACCCGGCAACGGGCGAAATTCTGGGCACCGTGCCGAAGATGGGCGCTGCCGAAACCCGCCGTGCAATCGAAGCCGCTGACAAAGCGCTGCCGGCCTGGCGTGCACTGACCGCCAAGGACCGCGCGAACAAGCTGCGTCGCTGGTTCGAGCTGATCATCGAGAACCAGGACGACCTCGCTCGCCTGATGACCCTCGAGCAAGGCAAGCCATTGGCCGAAGCCAAGGGCGAAATCGTTTACGCCGCTTCCTTTATCGAGTGGTTCGCCGAGGAAGCCAAGCGCGTCTATGGTGATGTGATTCCGGGTCACCAGCCGGACAAGCGCCTGATCGTGATCAAGCAGCCAATCGGCGTGACCGCAGCGATCACCCCGTGGAACTTCCCGGCCGCGATGATCACCCGTAAGGCGGGTCCAGCATTGGCCGCCGGTTGCACCATGGTGCTCAAGCCTGCTTCGCAAACTCCATTCTCGGCATTCGCTCTGGCTGAACTGGCCCAGCGCGCCGGCATCCCGAACGGTGTGTTCAGCGTTGTTTCCGGCAGCGCCGGCGACATCGGCAGCGAGCTGACCAGCAACCCGATCGTGCGTAAATTGTCCTTCACTGGCTCGACCGAAATCGGTCGTCAGCTGATGGCCGAATGCGCCAAGGACATCAAAAAGGTTTCCCTGGAACTGGGCGGCAACGCGCCGTTCATCGTGTTCGACGATGCGGACCTGGATAAGGCCGTCGAAGGCGCGATCATTTCCAAGTACCGCAACAACGGCCAGACCTGTGTCTGCGCCAATCGTCTGTACATTCAGGATTCGGTCTACGACGCGTTCGCCGAGAAGCTGAAAGTGGCTGTGGCCAAACTCAAGATCGGCAACGGTCTGGAAGAAGGCACCACCACTGGCCCGCTGATCGACGAAAAAGCCGTGGCCAAGGTTCAAGAGCACATTGCTGACGCGATCAGCAAAGGCGCAACCGTTCTGGCCGGTGGCAAGGTGATGGAAGGCAACTTCTTCGAGCCGACCATCCTGACCAACGTGCCGAAAAATGCAGCCGTGGCCAAGGAAGAAACTTTCGGCCCACTGGCGCCGCTGTTCCGTTTCAAAGACGAAGCCGAAGTGATCGCGATGTCCAACGACACCGAGTTCGGCCTGGCTTCGTACTTCTATGCCCGTGACCTGGGCCGTGTGTTCCGTGTGGCTGAAGCCCTGGAATACGGCATGGTCGGCGTCAACACCGGGTTGATCTCCAACGAAGTCGCGCCGTTCGGCGGCATCAAGGCGTCGGGCCTGGGCCGTGAAGGCTCCAAGTACGGCATCGAAGATTACCTGGAAATCAAATACCTCTGCCTGGGCATCTAAGCCCGGCAAGGCGTTTTGCTTCAAGCAGAAAGGGCACGAGAGCGCTGTCCCTTTCTGCGCTTCAAACGGAATTTTCTCTGTGGCCGGGAAAGCTGTGGCAGTCGATCATCGCATGCTGTCGTAGTTGCCTCCCCGCCGCATTTTCCTTGAGCTACGCCGCCCGATGAGCGGTGAATGAGGACTTTATGAGCAAGACTAACGCATCCCTGATGAAACGCCGCGAAGCCGCAGTACCACGCGGTGTTGGCCAGATTCACCCGATCTTCGCCGAGTCCGCGAAGAACGCCACCGTAACTGACGTTGAAGGTCGCGAGTTCATCGACTTCGCCGGCGGTATCGCTGTGCTGAACACCGGCCACGTGCACCCGAAAATCATCGCCGCCGTGACCGAACAGCTGAACAAGCTGACCCACACTTGCTTCCAGGTTCTGGCTTACGAGCCGTACGTAGAAGTGTGCGAAAAAATCAACGCCAAGGTGCCAGGTGATTTCGCCAAGAAAACCCTGCTGGTGACCACCGGTTCCGAAGCGGTAGAGAACGCCGTGAAAATCGCCCGCGCCGCCACTGGCCGTGCCGGCGTGATCGCGTTCACTGGCGCCTATCACGGTCGCACCATGATGACCCTGGGCCTGACCGGTAAAGTCGTGCCTTACTCGGCCGGCATGGGCCTGATGCCAGGCGGCGTCTTCCGCGCGCTGTACCCGAACGAACTGCACGGTGTGAGCATCGACGATTCGATCGCCAGCATCGAACGCATCTTCAAGAACGACGCCGAACCGCGTGATATCGCTGCGATCATCATCGAGCCGGTTCAGGGCGAAGGCGGTTTCTACGTCGCGCCTAAAGAGTTCATGAAGCGCCTGCGCGCTCTGTGCGACCAGCACGGCATCCTGTTGATCGCTGACGAAGTGCAAACCGGCGCTGGCCGTACCGGCACCTTCTTCGCCATGGAACAGATGGGCGTTGCTGCCGACCTGACCACTTTCGCCAAATCCATCGCTGGCGGCTTCCCGTTGGCCGGTGTGTGCGGTAAAGCCGAATACATGGACGCCATTGCTCCAGGCGGCCTTGGCGGCACTTACGCTGGTAGCCCGATCGCTTGCGCCGCGGCCCTGGCCGTAATGGAAGTGTTCGAAGAAGAACACCTGCTGGACCGTTGCAAGGCAGTCGGCGAGCGTCTGGTTACTGGTTTGAAAGCCATCCAGGCCAAGTACCCGGTGATCGGTGAAGTCCGTGCCCTGGGCGCGATGATCGCGGTCGAGCTGTTCGTCGATGGCGACAGCCACAAGCCTAACGCTCCTGCAGTAGCAGCCGTTGTGGCGAAGGCTCGCGATAAAGGTCTGATCCTGCTGTCTTGCGGCACCTACGGCAACGTTCTGCGCGTCCTGGTACCGCTGACTTCGCCGGACGAGCAACTGGACAAAGGTCTGGCAATCATCGAAGAGTGCTTCTCGGAACTCTGATCGCCAAGTGTGACCTGATCGACAAAAAAACCCGCTTCGGCGGGTTTTTTCGTGTCCGCGGAACACATCGCGCTGTATCGAATGGCCAGCATTGACTAAGGTTCATGCATTGCCGTTGGAGGTACGAATGACCGCTGTGGTTCTACCCGCTGTTCCGCGAGTGCTGATTGCCGAGGCCGACCCCTGGTCCCGCGACCTGCTCAAGCAGGTGTTGTTGAATGTGCGTTGCGACGCACGGCTGGACCTGTGCTCCGATGGCCAGCAAGCGATGGAGCTGCTGGCGACGGTGCCTTACGACTTGGTGCTCGTTGACTGGGAATTGCCCGGTATCGATGGCCTGAACGTGTTGCGCAGTGTTCGTCAGCGCAAACGCAATCCGCCGTTACCGTTCATTTTGTTGAGCAGCCGCAACGATAGCGCCAGTGTGCGCGAAGCTTTGCCCTTGGCGCCGACCGCGTACCTGACCAAACCCCTCGACATGGAAAACTTGACTCATCGCTTGCAAGAGTTGCTGCTGAACGCCGGTGAGGAAGTGTCCTGCGAGGTGCCGGCGCTGTCGCCGGGCATGACGTTGTCGGTGTACTTGGAGCGTCGACGTGAATCGACTGACGGCGCGCCGCTGATGACTGACGTGCAGTTGGCGGTCAAACGCAGCCTGAATCCCAATGGCCTCGATCTGACGCTGCTGGAAGCGGAGATCCGCAATGATCCACAAATCACCGCTGTGCTGATCGCCGCCGCCAACAGTGCGGCCCAGCACCATGGCGTCGGGGTGCAAACCCTGTCGCAGGCGCTGCATCGCTTGGGCACCGGGCAAAGCATGAACCTGATTCTGGGCCTGGCCCTCAAGCGTTGCGCGCGGCTCAGTGATCCGCTGCTGGCTGACTATGCCGAACGCTATTGGGATTTGTCGCTGCGTACCGCCGAATATGGCCGGACCCTGGCGCGCTTGCTGGATCTGGATCAGGAGCGCTGTTATTGCGCGGGAATGCTGCACCGCCTCGGTGACCTGGCGTTGCTGCGCTGCTTGCAGGAATGGAAGCAGGCCGGGGGCGAGCTGGACGAGTGGGAAGAAATCGGCGATGCCCTGGCCGAGTTCGGCGCGAGCTACGGTTCGGCACTGCGGACTCGCTGGCGCTTGCCGCTGGAGTTGCGAGAGCTGATTGCAGCGGTCTACCAACTCGGTGGCGGGGTTTACTCCCGCGAAGCGCTGGTGATGAACATGGCCGCGCAACTGGCGCGCCTGACCGAGCATGAAGGCATTGAGGAGTTGGCCAAGAGCCGGACAGCGCGATTGCTCAAGATTGGGTTGCCGGAACTGATGCGACTGCGCAAGAAGTAGGCATCGCATTGTTCCCCTGTGGGAGCGGGCTTGCTCGCGAAGGCGTCGTGTCAGGCAACATTAAAGTTGAATGACCCACCGCCTTCGCGAGCAAGCCCGCTCCCACAAGGGATCTATGTTGAGTCAGTCAGGCCGAGATAATCCGGTTCTTGCCCTGGCGCTTGGCTTCGTACATCGCCGCATCGGCGCGGGCGAACAGGCTGTCGAGGCTTTCGTCCTCGGCGGTGAGGCTGGTCAGGCCCTGGCTGACGGTGATGCCGAAGGTCTGGTCTTCATGGCTGAAGCTCAACCGCTGGATCTCCCGTTGCAGGCGCTCGGCCACTTGCATGGCCATGTCTGGCGCGCAGCCCGGGAATACGGCAGCAAACTCTTCCCCGCCAATTCGCCCGAACAGATCACCCCGGCGTAATGCCGCACGACCGCTTTCGGCAATGTGTTGCAGCACGTTATCGCCTGCCGGGTGGCCATAGCTGTCGTTGACCACTTTGAAGTCATCAATGTCCAGCAGCAGGAAGGCCAGCGGCGCGCCTTGCAGCTTCGCCTGTTCAAATTCGCGATGGGCGCATTCGAAGAAGTGTCGGCGGTTGCTGCTTTGGGTCAGCACGTCGGTGGTCGCCAGGCGTTGCAGCTCGGTTTCCATCTGCTTCTTTTCGGTGATGTCCTCGGCAATGCCGACGATGATCACCGGTTGCCCCGGTTCGGCCTGACGGTTGATGAAGCATTTGTCGCTGAGCCAGCGCACTTGGCCGTCGGCCGCGATGATGCGGTACTCGCGGTCTTCGACGGCACCTTTGACCAGCACCTCGGCCAGGCTGCGCTCGGCGTAGTCCAGATCGTCGGGGTAGATGCTGTCGCGCCACTGGTTGTAGTCGGCCAGCAACAGGCCGGCGGAACGGCCGAAAATCCGTTCATAGGCTGGGCTGACGTAAAGCACCTGCCGGGTTTCCCAGTTGAATGCCCAAAGCACGGCGTTGACGCTGACCAGTAGCGAGCTGAAGAGTTGTTCGCGTTCGCTCAGGCGTGCAACTTCACCTTGGGCATGCATGAGCGCCATCAGGGTTTGCGCGGCCTCGGGCCACTGCGGGTGGGATGAGTCTTGTAGGTTTTTGGTGACCATCGGCACAGATCTCAAAGGGCGTGCACCGCTCGAGGTTTCGAAAGCGGCCACTACGTGGGCCCTTTATCGATTATTTCTTGTGCCACAGCAGGCGCTGTCACGCTTTGGTGGGAAATAATTGATAACAGGTCTCGTCCCGCCTGGATGGCGAAGTGTCTTTGAGATAGGGGATTCGGAGCTTAGTTCCCGGCTGACGGGGACAGGGAGGGGGCTCCCGCCGGGCGGTACTGGCGACGCGTTTTTTCAGTGAAAGAACGCGTCGTCAGTTTTTGCGACTGCTACAGGTCAAACGGCAGCTGGGCGCAGGGAGTAGGTTTTCAACTGATCGGCGAAGTCGCGCAGGGATTGAATCCCGCTGGCTTCGGCTTCGTGCACCCAATCCTTTATCGCGGCAAGCATGTCGTGACCATTTGAGCTGGTCTTGACCCAGATCTGCTGCAAGGCCAAGCGTTTCTCGTAAATTACCTTCAGCGCCTGGCTGTGCTCGAGCATGTTCTGGATGCGGATATGGTGCTTGTCATCCAGCAGGCTGGTTTCCCGCGACAGCAAACGCTTGGCGCGATGGAACTGGTGACGGACCGAGTGATCGACCTTTTCCAGCTCTTGCTTGACCAGCGGCGCGATGACCAGCTTGCGGTACTGAGCCATGATCTGGAAGCGGTTGTTGAGGATGGCCATGGCGGTGTCCATGTCCAGGCTGCCCTTGCCTTCGACCCGGTGGGCGATCGGCGCAACACGCTGGACTTTGGCCAGACGGAAGAAACTGAAGACCTGGATCCAGGCCCAACCGAGGTCGAACTCCCACTTCTTCACCGACAGTTTTGCCGAGTTAGGGTAGGTGTGATGGTTGTTATGCAGTTCTTCGCCGCCGATCAGGATGCCCCAAGGCACCAGATTGGTCGCCGCGTCGCGGCATTCGAAGTTGCGATAACCGATGGCATGACCCAGGCCATTGACTACGCCGGCGGCCCAGACCGGGATCCACATCATCTGGATGGCCCAGATGGTGATGCCGATGGTGCCGAACAGCAGCAGGTCGATGACGCCCATGATCGCCACGCCCAACAGCGGGAAACGGGTGTAGAGGTTGCGTTCGATCCAGTCTTCGGGGCAGTTCTTGCCGTAGATGCGCAGGGTTTCCGGGTTTTCCGCTTCCTCGCGGTACAACTCGGCGCCCTTGCGCAACACGGTGGAAAGGCCCTTGATGACCGGGCTGTGCGGGTCATCGACGGTTTCGCATTTGGCGTGATGCTTGCGGTGGATGGCTGTCCACTCGCGGGTGTTCTGCGCCGTGGTCAACCACAGCCAGAAGCGGAAGAAATGTTTCAGGCCGGCATTGAGCTCCAGGGAGCGATGGGCTGAATAACGATGCAGATAGACCGTGACGCCAACAATCGTGACGTGGGTCATCAGCAGGGTGACTGCCACCAGTGACCAGGGCGACAAGCCGAGAAAACCTTCGTACCACATAGGCTATAGGGCCCTCGATAAATAAAAAAACAGCCGTTGCATTATCACTAAGCCCACAGATAAAACCAGTCGCCCTTTCAGATAAGAGTGGCTGGATGTTTCTTTCACCTATAATTCCAACCCTTTTGTAGGGACATGGACGGTCGAATGTCAGCCACACACCGCGATGCCTTGCGTGCAGCGCTGCTTTACCTGGTGCTTTCAGTAGTCTGGCTCCAGTTCAGTGGTTATTTATTGAACAGTTTCTTCGATAGCTCCACCGAACTGTTGCGATGGCAACTGATCAACGGTTACGCCTGGGTGCTGCTCAGCGCCGGATTAATCTTCCTCGCCCGGGCCAGATTGTTCCGCTGCCTGGGGATCGGCGCGAAATTGCGTGAGCGCAGTGAAGACCGGGAACGGCTGCGCCAGGCCGCCGCCGTGTTCGATTGCACCCACGAAGGGGTGCTTGTCACCGACAGCCAAGGCCTGATCGTGCATGTGAACCGGGCGTTCATGGAAATCACCGGTTATCAAAGTGAAGAAGTCCTTGGTCAGCAGCCCAGCATGTTCAAGTCCGGCCACCACCCGCCGGCGTTCTATCAGGCGATGTTTGCGATGCTAAACAGCGCCGGCCAGTGGAGCGGGGAGATCTGGAACCGGCGTAAAAGCGGCGAGATCTACCCGCAATGGCAGACCATTCGCATCATTCATGACGATCTGGGCCGAATCAGTCATTACGTGGCAGTGTTTTCCGACATCAGTGCGATCAAGAACTCCGAGCACGAACTGACGCACCTGGCCCACCACGATCCGCTGACTGATCTGCCCAACCGCCTGCTGTTCACCGATCGCGTCGAGCAGGCGTTGACCTCGGCGCAACTGCACAAACGCGGCTGCGCCTTGCTGATGATCGATCTGGATCACTTCAAGATGATCAACGACAGCCTCGGTCACAACGTCGGCGATCAATTGCTCAAGGCCGTGGCCGAGCGTTTCAAGGGCCTGTTCGTGCCGGGCATCACCCTGGCGCGTCTGGGAGGCGACGAGTTTGCGGTCCTCGCGGAAAACTGTCCGCAACTGGTGCAGGCCGCCGCGCTGGCGCAGCGAATCATCGATGGCCTCAAGCAGCCGTTCGAGATCGACGGGCATCAGTTGTTCATCAACGCCAGCATCGGCATCAGCCTGTTCCCCAGCGACGCCCTGGGCGCCGAGCAATTGCTGCGCAATGCCGATTCGGCGCTGTTCAAAGCCAAGAGCGCCGGTCGCGATGGCTATGCGCTGTACACCGAAGAATTGACCGCGCATGCCCAGCAGCGGGTCGAGATTGCCTTCGAACTGCGCCGCGCCCTGGAAATGCAGGAGCTGCGCGTCTACTACCAACCGGTCCATGACCTCAAAACCAGTCGTTTAGTGGGTGTCGAAGCGCTGGTGCGCTGGGAGCATCCGCAGCGCGGGTTGATCTCGCCGGCAGAATTCATCCCCGTCGCCGAGCGCACGGGGCTGATTTCCGAGATCGATGCCTGGGTCATGCAGCAGGCCTGTCAGCAGATGTGCGATTGGCAGCAGGCGGGCGTGGTGTTGTCGTTTGTCGCAGTGAACGTGTCTTCGCGTTTGTTTGCTCGCCGCGAGTTGTATCAGCAGGTGGCGCAGGTGCTGCGCGAAACCGGTCTGGATCCGGCGTATCTGGAGCTGGAAGTCACCGAAAGCGCGGTGATGGATGATCCGGAAGTGGCGCTGGAGCAGATGCATCGCCTGCGCGAGTTGGGGGTTCGGCTGGCCATCGACGATTTTGGCACCGGGTATTCGTCGCTGCTGCGGCTCAAGCGATTGCCGGTGCAGAAGCTCAAGATCGATCAGGGTTTTGTCGCCGGGCTGCCGTGGGACGAGGACGATGGCGCGATTGTGCGGGTGATTATTGCGTTGGCCAAAAGCATGGGGATGCAGGTGCACGCCGAAGGGATAGAGCAGGTGGAGCAGGCGGGTTTCCTGCTCGAACAGGAATGTGATCTGGGGCAGGGCTACTGGTTTGGCCGGCCGGTGCCGGCTGAGCAACTGGATTGGACGCGGGCTCCGGTGATTGGATGAGGCCCACGACCTACTTTTGTGGCGAGGGAGCTTGTGTGGCGAGGGGGCTTGCCCCCGTCGGGTGGCGAAGCCGCCCCAAAATGTCTGATACACCGCGCTAGCAGAATTTACGACTGCTACCCAGTCCAGCGGGAGCAAGCTCCCTCGCCACAGGGGTTTTGTGTGGCTTTCGAAAAAGCGAAATCCCTCGCAACCCCTTGTCCCATCAAATAATACTTTCTGGTTATATAAACATTCTTAAATAGTCTTTTTAAGAATATCCGCGCCTATCTACTATTGCCCTCACGCCGCAAGCAGTGCCGCCACTGCCAGGCAACCTCTCAGTCGAAGGAGCAGCACCATGAGCGCATCCCTACGTAGCGTTGACGGCCAGGACGAAGCAACCATTTTGCGTGAGATCCAGAGCGCATTGCGCGACCTGCGTTTCGGCGCAGTGGAAATCACCGTGCACAACGCGCAGGTGGTCCAGATCGAACGCAAAGAGAAATTCCGCTTGCAGAACCCGACCAACAAGCCGAGCTGAAAAGATCAAAAGATCGCAGCCTTCGGCAGCTCCTACAGGGGATTGATGTAGGAGCTGTCGAAGGCGGCGATCTTTTAACCGGCAACCGCAATTCCAGAAACCCATAAGAAAAGCCAACACCAATAGAATTCCAGGAGCTTTCACCATGTCGTCGATTCGTCATTTCGCTTTGGCCGCGCTGGCCAGCGCCCTTTTTGCGGGTTCCGCGGTTGCCAAGGATTACGTGCTGCTCAACGTGTCGTACGACCCGACCCGTGAGCTGTATCAGGATTACAACGCCGAATTCATCAACTTCTGGAAGAAAGACCACGCTGGCGACAACGTGAAAATCCAGCAATCCCACGGTGGTTCGGGCAAACAGGGCCGCGCGGTAATCGACGGCCTGCGTGCTGACGTAGTGACCCTGGCCCTGGCCGGTGACATCGACGAAATCGCCAAACTCGGCAAGACCTTGCCGGCTGACTGGCAAAAACGCCTGCCGGATGCGAGCACTCCTTACACCTCGACCATCGTGTTCCTGGTGCGCAAGGGCAACCCTAAAGGCATCAAGGATTGGGGCGACCTGATCAAGAATGACGTGTCGGTCATCACTCCGAACCCGAAAACCTCCGGCGGTGCACGCTGGAACTTCCTCGCGGCCTGGGCCTATGGCCTGAAAGCCAATGGCGGTGACGAGGCCAAGGCCAAAGAATACATCCAGACCCTGTTCAAACACGTGCCAGTGCTGGACACCGGTGCTCGCGGTTCGACCATCACCTTCGTCAACAACGGTCAGGGCGACGTGTTGCTGGCCTGGGAAAACGAAGCGTTCCTGGCATTGAAAGAAGACGGCGGCGCGGACAAGTTCGAAATCGTTGTGCCTTCGCTGTCGATCCTCGCCGAACCACCGGTGGCCGTGGTCGACAAGAACGCCGAGAAGAAGGGCAACGAGCAGATCGCCGAAGCCTATCTCAAGCACCTTTACAGCCCGGCTGGTCAGGAAATCGCTGCGAAAAACTTCTACCGTCCTCGTGACAAAGACGTAGCGGCGAAGTATTCCAAGCAGTTCCCGACCCTGGACCTGGTGACCATCGACAAAGACTTCGGCGGCTGGAAAACTGCGCAACCGAAATTCTTCAATGACGGTGGCGTGTTCGACCAGATTTACCAGGCGCAGTAATCTGCCATAAGCCACGCAGCGAGCCTTAAGCTTAGGCACTGAACATGTGGGAGCGGGCTTGCTCGCGAAGGCGGTGTGTCAAACGACGTAATTGTTGAATGATGCTCCCTCTTCGCGAGCAAGCCCGCTCCCACATTGATGCGTTTAGCTGATTGATTTTTTCAACCAAGGACTTTTATGTCGCGTCGTATCTCCCCCGTCATACCCGGCTTCGGGCTGACGCTGGGCTACACCTTGGTGTACCTCAGCCTGATTGTGCTCATTCCACTGGCGGCGATGTTCGTGCATGCCGCCCAGCTCACCTGGGATCAGTTCTACGCCATCGTCACCGCGCCTCGGGTGCTGGCGGCGTTGAAGTTGAGCTTCGGCACCGCGCTGTACGCCGCGATCATCAACGGCATCATCGGCACGTTGCTGGCCTGGGTGTTGGTGCGCTACACCTTCCCCGGCCGCAAGATCATCGACGCGATGATTGACCTGCCGTTCGCCCTGCCCACCGCCGTGGCCGGTATCGCGCTGACCGCGCTGTACACGCCGACCGGTCTTGTCGGGCAATTCGCTGCGGACCTGGGTTTCAAAATCGCCTACACCCCACTCGGTATCACCCTGGCGCTGACTTTCGTCACGCTGCCGTTCGTGGTGCGCACGGTGCAGCCGGTGTTGGCCGACATCCCGCGTGAAGTCGAAGAAGCCGCTGCCTGCCTCGGTGCCAAGCCGTTGCAAGTGTTCCGCTACATCCTGGTACCGGCGCTGTTGCCGGCCTGGCTGACCGGTTTCGCCCTGGCGTTTGCCCGTGGCGTCGGTGAGTACGGTTCGGTGATTTTCATCGCCGGCAACATGCCGATGAAAACCGAAATCCTGCCGCTGCTGATCATGGTCAAACTCGACCAATACGATTACACCGGTGCTACCTCCATTGGCGTGTTGATGCTGGTGGTTTCCTTCGTCCTGTTGCTGCTGATCAACTTGCTGCAGCGGCGCATCGAAACCCCATAAGGAGGCGCGAATAATGTCCCAATCGTCTATTGCGGCCGCCTCTTCGGCCAACGCTGCGCGCCGTGGCAGCGCTACTTCGCGGCGCATCCTGATCGGCCTGTGCTGGCTGGTCTTCACCCTGTTTTTATTGCTGCCGCTGTTTATCGTGGTGTCCCAAGGTTTGAAAAACGGCTTGGGTGCGTTCTTCACCGCGATCTTTGAACCGGACGCCTTGTCGGCGCTGAAACTCACGGTGATCGCCGTGCTGATTTCGGTGCCGCTGAACGTGGTGTTCGGCGTCAGCGCGGCGTGGTGCGTGAGTAAATACTCGTTCCGTGGCAAGAGCATGCTGGTGACGCTGATCGACCTGCCATTCTCGGTGTCGCCGGTGATTGCCGGTCTGGTCTACGTGCTGATGTTCGGCGCCCAAGGCCTGTTCGGGCCGTGGCTGCAGGACCACGACATCCAGATTGTCTTCGCCTTGCCGGGCATCGTGCTGGCGACGATTTTCGTCACCGTGCCGTTCGTGGCGCGCGAGCTGATCCCGCTGATGCAGGAACAAGGCACCCAGGAAGAAGAAGCCGCGCGCCTGCTTGGCGCCAATGGCTGGCAGATGTTCTGGCACGTCACCGTTCCCAATATCAAATGGGGCCTGATCTACGGCGTGGTGCTGTGTACCGCGCGGGCGATGGGTGAGTTCGGTGCGGTGTCGGTGGTTTCCGGGCACATTCGCGGGGTGACCAACACCCTGCCGCTGCACGTCGAGATCCTCTACAACGAATACAACCACGTGGCCGCGTTCGCTGTGGCGAGCCTGTTGCTGATCATGGCGCTCTTCATCCTGCTGCTGAAGCAGTGGAGCGAAAACCGTATTAACCGCCTGCGCGCCAGCGCCGCGGAGGAATAACTCATGTCGATCGAAGTGCGTAACGTCAGCAAGAATTTCAACGCGTTCAAGGCCCTGAACGACATCAGCCTGGACATCCACAGCGGCGAGCTCGTGGCGCTGCTTGGCCCGTCCGGTTGCGGCAAGACCACGCTGCTGCGGATCATCGCCGGCCTGGAAACCCCGGACCAGGGCAACATCGTGTTCCACGGTGAAGACGTTTCCGGCCACGACGTGCGTGATCGCAACGTCGGGTTCGTGTTCCAGCACTACGCCTTGTTCCGCCACATGACGGTGTTCGACAACGTCGCGTTCGGCCTACGCATGAAGCCGAAAAACCAGCGCCCGAGCGAAAGCCAGATCGCGGTGAAAGTCCACGAACTGCTGAACATGGTGCAACTGGATTGGCTGTCGGATCGCTACCCGGAGCAACTGTCCGGTGGCCAACGCCAGCGGATTGCTTTGGCCCGCGCGTTGGCGGTGGAGCCGAAAGTGTTGCTGCTGGATGAACCCTTCGGTGCTCTCGACGCCAAGGTCCGTAAAGAACTGCGTCGCTGGCTGGCGCGGCTGCACGAAGACATCAACCTGACTTCCGTGTTCGTGACTCACGACCAGGAAGAGGCGATGGAAGTCGCGGACCGCATCGTGGTGATGAACAAGGGTGTGATCGAGCAAATCGGCTCACCGGGCGACGTCTACGAAAACCCGGCCAGCGATTTCGTTTATCACTTCCTCGGTGATTCGAACCGTCTGCACCTGGGCGACGACAATCACGTGCTGTTCCGCCCGCACGAAGTGTCGCTGTCGCGGCATGAGCTGGAGGATCACCACGCGGCAGAAGTGCGGGATATCCGGCCATTGGGCGCCACCACCCGGGTGACGTTGAAGGTGGAAGGGCAGAGCGAATTGATCGAGGCCGAAGTGGTGAAGGATCACGACAGCCTGGTTGGCTTGGCCAAGGGTGAGACGTTGTTCTTCAAACCCAAGGTTTGGCAGAAAGTCGCCAACATCTAAAGCAAAAGCTTCGCGAGCAAGCCCGCTCCCACATTGGATCTATGGCGTACATAAATCCCCTGTGGGAGCGGGCTTGCTCGCGAAGGCGTCCTACGCCGCAGCGCGATTCGGATTAATTCTCACCCCGCCAACCCGCGCCTCAATCTGCTCCTTGAGATCCCGCCGCAACCCCAACAAAAACGCCAACTCCGCCACCACAAACAACGGCCCGACAATCAACCCCGTCACATCATCGACAAACGCCGGTTTGCGCCCCTCATAGTGATGGCCGACAAACTGAATCGCCCAGCCAATCACAAACATTCCCACGCCACTGCTCAACCAGACCATCGTGCTTTGCTGCGCGAGAATCTGACCCGCCCAAATGCACAAGCCCAGCAACACCGTCATCAGCACCCCGAGGCGCAGTTCCAGACGCAGGTAAAACCACGCCGACGCCAACGCCACCAGCACCGCAGGTGAAATCCAGCCGCCGGCCCATTGTGGCCGCGACAGTAAAACCGCCACCGCCACCACAATCAGTGGAATGCCGATAAAGTGGCTGGCGATATTGCGTGGGTCACGATGGTAAGCGGCGTATTGACTGAGATGGTCAACGAGGCTTTTCATTGTTATTCCTCCTGTAGGGTGATTGATCATGCCCCGGGTACAGTGTTCGCTCTGTCAGCCAGGCGACAATCTCTAGGAGAGTTAATGGATATGCAGGTTTGGCGTCCACGCCTGATGAGTGGGCAGTGGTTCAGTCATTTACCCGTTTCCCTACAGGATAGTCTGCTGGCGCTGGCCCGGGTGCGACGGTTGACGGCGGGGCAACGCCTGTTCAAACGCGGCGATCCGCCGTGCGGGTTGTACGCGGTGCTGGAAGGCACTGTGCGCATCGGTGCGGTAAGCGAGCAGGGCAAGGAGGCGTTGTTGAGCCTGGTGGAACCGCCGCACTGGTTCGGCGAAATCTGCCTGTTCGATGGCCAGCCGCGGACCCACGATGCGTTCGGCGCCGGGCTGTGCACGCTGTTGCATATCCCGCAGTCGGCGCTGCTGAAACTGCTCGATGAACAACCGCTGTACTGGCGGCAACTGGCGCTGCTGATGAGTCACAAACTGCGCCTGACCTTCATCAACCTCGAACAGCTCAGCCTGATGCCAGCCCCGGCGCGCCTGGCCCATCGCCTGCTGATGATTGCCGAAGGCTACGGCGAAATCGACCCGCCGCGCCGAGTGCTGCAATTGCCCCAGGAGCAACTGGCGTCGATGCTGTCCCTATCGCGCCAGACCACCAACCAAATGCTCAAGGAGTTGCAGGGGCAGGGGATCATCGGGTTAGGTTATGGCGAAATCGAAATCCTCGATGCCGAGCGGTTACGAGCACTCGCCACAATCTAACCGCAACCACCGAACCCTGTGGGAGCGGGCTTGCTCGCGAAGGCGTCGTGTCAGCCACCAACAATGCCGACTGACACTCCGCATTCGCGAGCAAGCCCGCTCCCACAGGAGGAATATGTTGAAGTTTGTGATGGGCAACCAGCCCAAACGCGCCTAGCCTGTACCCCTGAATAATCGAGGTGTGCCATGCGTGTCCTGTTAGTGGAAGACGAACCCGAAATCGCCAAACGCCTGGCCAACGGCCTGAGCGAAGCGAGCTATTCGGTGGATGTGGCGCTCAACGGCATGGACGGCCGCCGCTTCATCGAGTCCGGCGAATACGACCTGATCATCCTCGACGTCATGCTCCCGGGCCTCAACGGCTGGCAGCTGCAGCAACAAATCCGCAAGCTCGGCGAAACCCCGGTGCTGTTCCTCACCACCAAGGACGGCATCGAAGATCGCTTGCGCGGCTTGGAGCTGCATGAGGATGACTACCTGCTCAAACCATTTGCCGTGAGTGAGCTCGTGGCGCGGGTGCGCAAGTTGTTGCGGCGGGATCGGGGGCGGTAAGCGATTCTGTGTCGTCTTAACGATCGCCATCGCGAGCAAGCTCGCTCCCACAGTTGATCTTCAGTGGACACAAAATTTGTGACCAACAGAGATCCCCTGTGGGAGCGAGCTTGCTCGCGAAGGGGTCAGCCCAGGCAATACATTTCCAGGCTCGTCAACGCAACCCATCCCGAAACTGCCCCGGTGTCATCCCGGTCCAGCGCTTGAATGCGCGGCTGAAGCTGCTCGTGTCGGCAAACCCCAGCAAATAGCTGATCTCACTCAACGAGCACTGCGGGTCGCGCAGGTGCAGCAGCGCCAGGTTTTCGCGGCTTTCGTTCAGCAGCGTATCGAAGCGACAACCCTCGTCCGCCAGGTGCCGTTGCAGGCTGCGCAGGCTCAGGTGCAAGGCCTGGGCGATGCGTTCGGCGCTGGGTTCGCCTTCGGGCAGTTGTTCTTCAATCGCGTCGCGCACTTTGCGTTCCCAGGTCAGCGGTTTGAGCTGGGCCAGGGTGCGTTTGAGGACGGTTTCGTTGTGTTCGGCCAATTCCGGGTTGGCGTCGTCGAGGTGGCTGTCGAAGTCCACCAGGGCGAATTCCAGTCGATCTTCGTCGGCGGCGAAGTACACCGGCGAGCGGAAGACTTTGTGCCATTGGTGCGGGTCCGCCGGTTCCGGCCGGCGCAGGTACACCGCCAGCGGGGCGTAGTCGCGGCCCAGGCGATTGCGGCAGGTGCGCACGTAAATCGCGGCAAAGGCGTCGATGGCTTCGAAGGCTGGGGCCGGGTTGCCGGGCGGGACTTTCAGGCGAAAACGGTAGCGATCCTCGGTGCGGGTCAATTCCAGTTCCAGCGCATCGCTGACCACCTGGTGATAACGCACGATCCGCTCGAACACTTCCCGCAGACTGCCGCTGGCCACCAGTGCATAACCGAGCGCGTGAAACGTAGTCGGGCTGACGAAACGCGAGACCCGCAAGCCTATCGCCGGGTCGCCGCTGACTTGCACGGCGATTTCCCACAGGCGCGTGGTGTTGGACAACGGATAACGGGCGTTAGGGTCGTCCATCAACTGCGGGTCAAGCCCCGCCTGTTGGCACAGGGCGGTGCTGTCGAGGCCCAGCGCATCGAGTTGCTTGCGCAGGGCGCGGGTCCAGCTGGCGAGGGAGGTCGGTTCAGTCATGCTGATTGGCGCTTCCGGTCAACAGGTTGGCGTTCACGGCTACTACCCTGGAATGCATCACAAGGCAGGATGTGACCATCAATAACCAGAGGATGGAAGCATGGACGGTACTTCTGCAAGTCCCCAGCGACTGAATGCAGCCCAACGATCAGCACATATTCGCGAAGTGGTGCTGGCCAGAGGTGTTGAGCTGCGAAAAAGCTACCCGATTCTTAACCACCAGGACGCCTTGGGCGCGGGCATTCTGGCCTTTGCGCTGGCCGGAATGATCGGTTCGGCGGCGCTCTACATCACCGGGCACATGGCCTGGTGGGTGTGCCTGTTGCTCAATGCATTTTTCGCTTCGTTGACCCATGAGCTGGAACACGACCTGATCCACAGCATGTATTTCCGCAAACAGCGGCTGCCACATAACCTGATGATGGGCCTGGTCTGGCTGGCGCGGCCGAGCACGATCAATCCGTGGATTCGTCGGCATCTGCACCTCAATCATCACAAAGTGTCCGGCACCGAAACCGACATGGAAGAACGGGCGATCACCAACGGCGAGCCGTGGGGCATCGCGCGGTTGCTGATGGTCGGCGATAACGTGATGTCGGCGTTTATCCGCATGCTCCGGGCGAAAACCTGGGTGCACAAATTCAGCATCATCAAGCGTACGTTGAAGGTGTATGCGCCGCTGGCGTTGGTGCACTGGGGCGCGTGGTATGTGTTTCTCGGCTTCCACGCGGCGAATGGCATCGCGGCTTTGCTGGGCACTCCGATTGAGTGGTCAGCGACGACGTTGTCGGTGATGCAGGTGATCGACATCGCGGCGGTGGTGATCATCGGGCCGAACGTGTTGCGCACGTTTTGCCTGCACTTTGTCAGCTCGAACATGCACTACTACGGTGACGTTGAACTGGGCAATGTGATCCAGCAAACCCAGGTGCTGAACCCATGGTGGATGTGGCCGCTACAGGCGTTCTGCTTCAACTTTGGCAGCAGCCACGGGATTCACCATTTTGTGGTGAAGGAACCGTTTTACATCCGCCAGATGACCGTGCCGGTGGCGCATAAGGTCATGCGCGAGATGGGGGTGCGGTTTAATGATTTCGGGACGTTTGGGCGGGCGAATCGGTTTGTTCGCAAGGAAGAAGTTCAGAGTCAACCGGTAGAAGGTGTGCGGGTCTGATGGCCTCTTCGCGAGCAAGCCCGCTCCCACAGGGGATATTGGGTGTTCACAAATTTTGTGTTCACTGAAGATCCAATGTGGGAGCGGGCTTGCTCGCGAAAGCGGTCGCTCAGGCGACATCAATCCGGCTGAAACGGCGACTCACTCAATATCACCCCGGTCTCATCCACATACCGCTGCCAATGCTCGATCAGTGCGGTGAGTTTATCCGGCTGACTTAAAGCCAAATCATGAATCTCCCCCGGATCACTCCCCAGATAATAAAGCTGCCAGGTCGCCGGCCCCACCGGCCCGGGGATGTACACCGCTTTCCATTGCCCCTGCCGAATCGCCCGCCGTCCAAACAACTCCCACCCGGTCACCGTGTGTTCGTCATGCACCTGCGCCGTTTCGCCGGACAGAAACCCCAGCCACGATTTGCCCCGCAGCTCCGCCACGTCCTTGCCCCGCCAGCGCTTGCCCGGATGCCGCACGCCGGCCAGGTCGAGAATGGTCGGCGTGATGTCCATCACCGTGCCAAATCCATGGCTGATCTGCCCTTTAAGCGACAACTGCGGGTAATGCACCAGCGCTGGCACACGAATCCCGCCTTCGGTGGTGAACGCCTTGAACAAACGCGACGGCGCGGTCGCGACCTGGGCCCAGCTCGGTCCGTACCAGACGTAGGAGTTGGCGCGGCCGATGTTATCCAGGCTGTTGTCGTAATGCTGGTTCAGATAAGTCAGCAGCTCCGGGCCGAATTTCGGGAAGGCTTCCAGCAGCGCCCCTTCGGCGCCGTTATCGGACATGAACAGGATGAAGGTGTTATCCAATTGCCCTTGCTTGCGCAGGTAATCAACGACACGCCCGATGTTCCAATCCATGCGCTCGACCATCGCCGCGTAAACCTCCATGGCCCGCGCGGACACCTGCCGTTGCTCGTCGCTCAAGGCGTCCCATTGTGCGTTGAGTTGGATCAGCGGATGGGGTTCGACATCGGCATCGATCAAGCCAAGGGATTTGAGTTTTTCCAGGCGCTCAAGCCGCAGCACCTCGGGACCGGCGTCATAACGTCCGCGATATTTTTCCACCACATCGGCGGGCGCCTGCAACGGCCAATGCGGCGCGGAAAATGGCAGATACGCAAAGAACGGCCGAGTCTGGTCGCGCTCCTTGAGGTACTGCAAAAGCTTGTCGCCAAAGGCGTCGGAGGAATAGAAATCCTTCGGCAGCTCATCAACGAACGTGTCGTCTTCGATGTACAACGCCGGCGTGGATTTCAACAGGCCTGGCGTTTGCTCATCGTAAGTCGGCTCGAAACCATAGTGGTTGGCCGCCCCCGGCAGCAGCGAGAACGAACGCTCGAAACCCCGTGCATGCGGCGCCAGTTCGGCGGTCAGGCCCAAGTGCCATTTGCCGCTCATCAACGTCTGGTAACCGGCCTCGCGCAGCAGTTCCGGCAACGCCACCACGCGGTCGTTGAGATGCCCTTCGTAACCCGGTTTGCCGATCAGCTCCGGGGTCAGCGCTTCGGCCATGGTGCCGATACCGGCGATGTGGTGGTCGGTGCCCGTGAGCAGCATCGAGCGGGTCGGCGAGCAGGTCGGCGCGGTGTGGAAATCGGTCAGGCGCAGGCCATTGTTGGCCAAGGCATCGAGGTTCGGCGTGGCGATTTCGCCGCCGAACGCGCCGATATCGGAAAAACCCAGGTCATCGGCCAGGATCACCAGAAAATTGGGACGTTGCGGCATCAAAAGTCTCCTGTTCAGCAGGCAATGAAGGACAGCGGCAGGTCGCGGATCTGCACCGGCACGGCGGGTTGGTAGTGGTCATCGCTCGTGAGTTCGTGCAGCAGTTCTTCGCGCAATTGGTGGAAGTCGAAACTGCTGCGCTGGCGCGGATGGGGCAGGGCGATATCGACCACTTGCTTGATCCGGCCGGGGCGCGGCTCCATCACCACCACGCGGTCGGCAAGGAAGATTGCTTCTTCCACATCGTGGGTGACCAGGATCGTGGTGATTTTCGCCCGAGCGCGGATTGCCAGTAGCTCGTCCTGCATCTGCTGGCGGGTCAGGGCATCGAGGGCGCCGAAGGGTTCGTCCAGCAGCAGAATCCGTGGGCTGGCGACCAGGCCGCGAGCGATCGCCACCCGTTGCGCCATGCCACCGGAGAGTTGGTGCGGGTAGGCGCGGGTGAAGTCGCTGAGGCCGACCAGTTCGATGAAATCATTCACACGTTTTTGCTTTTGCTCGGCGCTCAGGGCTTCGTTGACCAGGCCCAAACCGATGTTGTCGGCCACCGTCAGCCACGGGAACAAACGGTGTTCCTGAAACACAATGCCGCGCTCGCCACCGATGCCGGTGACCGCTTCGCCGTCCACAGTGATCTGTCCGCGAAACTGCGTATCGAGCCCCACCAGCAACCGCAGCAACGTGGATTTTCCACAGCCGCTGGAGCCGACGATGGCGACGAATTCGCCCTCGGCAATGTCCAGGTTGAATTCGCGAATCGCCTCCAGTTCGAAGCCATCGACATCGAAGGATTTGCCCACGTGGTTGAAGCTGACAATCGGTGCGTTCATGCGTGTCTCCAGCGGGTCGCGCGGATTTCCAGGCGTTGGCCAATAAGGTTGAGCAGGGCGCCGGTCAGGCCCACCAGGAGCATGCCGGCCATGATCAGGTCCATGCGCAGCAGTTGCTGGGCACCGATCATCTGGCTGCCGATGCCGCCATTGGACGGCATGAAATATTCGGCGCCGATAGTGCCGAGCCAGGCGTAGATCAGGCTCAGGCGCAGGCCGGCGAAAATCCCTGGCGCGGCGCCCGGCAAGACCAAACGGCGCAAGCGCTGGCCGAGGTTCAGGCGCAGCACTTGCGCGGCTTCGTTGAGTTGTGGCGAGAGGTTGGCGACGCTGCGTTGGGTCGCGATGAACAGCGGGAAAAACGCGGCGAGGGCGACGAATACCCATTTGGCCAATTCCCCGAGGCCGAACCATGCGGTGAGCAGCGGCACCCAGGCGAAAATCGCGATCTGGCGGATGGCGGCGAGGGTTGGGCCGAGCACCCGTTCACTGGTGCGCGACAAACCCAGCAGCAAGCCCAACGCAAACCCGAGGCCACCGCCCAGCAGCAATCCGCCGAGTGTGCGGCCCAGACTCAGGGCCATGCCACCGATCAAAGTGCCGTCGAGCAAACCGTGCCAGGTGGTTTCCAGAACCGCCAAAGGGCTGACCAGAATATTCGCGTCGATCCATTGCTGATCCGTAGTCACTTGCCACAGCGCCAGCAGCGCTAGAGGCAGCAGCCAGGGTTGCAGGCGTTGCCAGCCTTCATAACGCGGGCCTCGGCGAATCTCGGCGGTGGCCGGGTGCGGCCAATGCACCAGTTTTTTATCCAGCAGACCGATACCGCGATCCATGGCCACGCCGATCACTCCAATCACCACGATCACCACGAAGACGATGTCGAGCATGAACAACTGCCGCGCCCAGACCATCAGGTAACCGATGCCTTCGCTGGAGGCCAACAGTTCAACTGCCAGCAACGACGTCCACCCGGCCGCTAGCGCCAACCGTACACCGGCCATGAACGCCGGCAACGCAGCGGGCAACACCAGACGACGAATCAACAATCGGGTGGGCAGTCGCAGCACGGCGGCGGCTTCCCGCAGTTTCGGTTGCGCATCACGTACGCCGACCAACGTGTGCAACGTCACCGGCACCACGATGGCCTTCACCAGCACCACCAGTTTCAATACTTCGCCGATGCCGAAAAACACCATGAACAGCGGAATCCAGGCCAGGGTCGGAACTTGCGCCAACCCGGCGAACGTCGGGAACACCAGACGCTCCAGACGCCGACTGAAACCCAGTGACGCGCCCAACACCGCACCGGCGCTGACCCCGGCCAGCAAACCCCAGAACAGGCGTTGCAGGCTGATCCACAGATGACTCCACAACTCGCCTTGGGACAGTTCGACGGCGCTGCTCCAGACCAGCGAAGGCGCTGGCAGGATTTGCTCGCTCATCCAGTGATTGCGGCTGGCGAGCCACCAGAGTGTGAACAGGCTGACGGGCAGCAACCAGGGCAATAGTCGCTGACTCAGGCTCGACCAAAGACGCTGGCCGTTGAGCGGCGGCGCGAGCAGCGGCAGGCTGAGAAGGGAAACACGGGCCATGGATGACCTCCGTTTTTGACCCTGTGGGAGCGGGCTTGCTCGCGAAAGCGTCAGCACATCCAACATTGATGGCGACTGACACACCGCTTTCGCGAGCAAGCCCGCTCCCACAGGGGTTTTAGGTGTATGCAAATTTGATCTATAAAAATTCAAATCAATACTATTGAGAGATAAGCCAAGCCATTTAAGGCCTACAGCCCACACGCATCCAATGCATTCGAAGAATATTTTCGATGCTGTTTATGCATACCCGTCCAAGAGCCGCGTCCTGACTGGCATAGACCTAAAAGATATAAAAATGTGAATTTATAGTATTTAAGTGCTGGCTCAGATTCAGCCTACGTTCTGCTCCTCAACGCCGTTGCCACCAGGAGCCGCACCCATGAATCGTCCCTTCAAACGTGTCATCAGTCTGTTCGCCATTCCGGCGCTGGCGGGGTTGTTGGCGTTCACTGCCCACGCCGATGAACTCAAGGAAATCCGCATCGCCGTGCCCGACCTCAGCGCCGGTACCCAGCACAGTGGCGGCGGTATCGCGGATGTCTTGCGCGACCAGCAGATCTACGAAAAAGCCTTCGCCGATCAGGGCATCAAGATTCAGTGGAGTTTCTTCAAGGGCGCTGGTCCGGTGATCAACGAAGCGTTCGCCAACGGTCAGGTGGACCTGGCTTATCTCGGCGATCTCGCGGCAATCATCGGTAAGTCCAACGGTTTGGATACGCGGCTGCTCAGCGCCTCCGCGCGGGGCGTGAAACAGTATCTGGGCGTGGTGCCCGGCTCGGGGATCAAAACCCTGCAAGACCTCAAAGGCAAACGCGTGGCGATCTTCCGTGGCACCGCTACGCAGTTGTCCTTCGACGCAGCACTGGCCAGCCAGGGGTTGAGCGAGAAAGACGTGAGGGTGATCAACCTGGACTTCAACGGTGCGGTCGCGGCGTTGGCGGCCAAGCAGATCGATGCGTCCTGGGGCAGCTCCGGGCTGACGGCGTTGCAAGCCAAAGGGCTGGCCGAGTTGCCGTTGAACACCAAGGATCTGGGTGGCGCGGGCAGTGTGCAGGCGGTGTTGGTCGGCACTGGCAAGTTTGTCGACGAGCATCCTGACGTCGTTGCGAAATTGCTGAAGGCGCAACAGCAAGCGGTGGAGTGGCTGACCCAGGACAGCAACAAGGATGCGTACATTCAGTTGGTGTCGGGGCTGGCGAGTTATCCGGCGGTGATTCTTCAGCAGGATTTGAAGGATCAGAAGTTGAGCGAAGTCTTCCCGTCGACCCTGGACCCGGTGTTCCTGGGGAAATTGCAGGATGCGGTGGATTTGGCTTCGCAGCAGAAGTTGATTCGCAAGCCGTTCAAAGTGACGGATTGGGTGGTGCCTGAGTTGGCTGCTGCCAAACTCTGAATCTATGGCGCCTGTGCAGGCGCCTTCGCGAGCAAGCCCGCTCCCACAGTAGATTTTCGGCGTACACAGATGTTGTGTCCGACAGAGATCCACTGTGGGAGCGGGCTTGCTCGCGAAGAGGCCCTAAACCGCTACGCTAATCTGCTGCTTATCCACCGCCACCAACGTCTCAATCATCGCCCGCGCCGCAGGCGACAACCGGAACCCCGTGCGGCTCACAATCCCGCACCGCGCGTTCATGCTTTCAATGTTCTGCGGCAAGTTGCGCCAGTGCAGCAGCACCAGTGAACCCTTGGCAATGTCCTCGACAAACGCCTCTTCCGTGCCGATGCCGATGGCGTTCGATTGCAGCACCACTTTCACCAGCGCCGGAAAGTGCTCGGTCTCGATGGTCGGTGAAAAATCCATCCGCCCACTGAGGTTCGCCAGCAGTTTGCGAATGCCCGGCGGGATCAATGTGGTCGCCAGCGGATAGTCGAACATGTCATTGGTCGACAAGCTGTCCTTGACCAGCAGCGGATGCCCCGGCCGGCAGAAAAACACACCGCGCTTGGGCGTCAGGGCCTGGGTCTGGAAGTTCGGGTCGGCTTCGAAATGGCGGATGTCGGCGATGAAGAATTCGATCTCTTCCCGGCTTAGCGCGCGGCTGAGTTTTTCCCAGTTATCCACCTGAAAACAGGTGCGCACTTTCGGGTGCGCATTGATGAATTGCGCCACCGCATCCGGCACCAGTTTCACCGCGGGCGCCGGGCCGCAACCGAAGCGCAGTTCGCCGGCGTCGAGCTTGGTCATCTGCGTCACTTCAGCGCTGAGCAGCGCCGCGCCTTGCACCAGGGTCAGGGCGTGTTGCAGCACCACCTGACCTTCGGGTGTCGGGCGCAAATCCTTGTTGCCACGGTCCACCAGCACGCAGCCAAACTCTTGCTCCAGCCCTTGGATACTGCGGCTGAACGCCGGTTGAGTGATGCCCATGGCGTCGGCCGCGCGGACAAAACTGCGGTGTTCGTTGAGGGCGATGAAGTAGCGCAACTGGCGAAGATCCATATGCTTTTGCGGCATCCTAAAAATAGCTCGAAGGCATTTGCGACGAAGGTTGCTTGAGGTTTTAAATGCAAGCTCTTATTCCGTCAACGAAGCATCTGAATATCTATTAGACCTAAATAGAATATAGATAGAGCAATGTTTCGCTGCCGCTCAACCGTCAGCAGTCCGATCGAGGGTCTACCCATGAGCAATGCCGCTTTAGCTGTAAAACCCGCTGTTCACGCGCTTGAAATCCATCCGGTGGCCGGTCGGATCGGTGCCGAGATCCGTGGCGTGCAACTCTCCGGCGAACTGGATGCCGACACCGTCGAAGCGATCCAGCAGGCGCTGGTCCAGTACAAAGTCGTGTTCTTCCGCGAGCAGACCCAACTCGACGACCAGAGCCAGGAAGCCTTCGCGCATTTGCTCGGCGAACCCGTGGCGCACCCGACCGTTCCGGTGCGCGACGGCACCCGTTACCTGCTGGAACTCGACGGCGCGGAAGGCCAGCGCGCCAACTCATGGCACACCGACGTGACCTTCGTCGACGCCTACCCGAAAGCCTCGATCCTGCGTTCGGTGGTGGCCCCGGCGTTCGGCGGCGACACCTTCTGGGCCAACACTGCCACGGCGTACAACGAACTGGCGCCGGAACTGCGCGAACTGGCGGACAAACTCACCGCCGTGCACAGCAACGAATACGACTACGCCGGCGCCAAGCCCGACGTGTCGGCGGAGAAGCTGGAGCGCTACCGCAAGATCTTCACTTCCACGGTTTACGAGACTGAACACCCCGTGGTCCGGGTGCACCCGATCAGTGGTGAAAAGAGTTTGCTGCTGGGGCATTTTGTGAAGCGCATCAAGGGTTATTCCCAAGCGGATTCGGCGCATTTGTTTGGCTTGTTGCAGAGCCATGTCACCCGTTTGGAAAACACCGTGCGCTGGCGCTGGAAGGCCGGCGATGTGGCGATCTGGGATAACCGTTCGACCCAGCATTACGCGGTGGACGACTACGGCACCCAGGATCGGATTGTTCGCCGGGTGACGTTGAAGGGTGAAGTGCCGGTGGGCGTGGCGGGGCAGCGGAGTCAGACCATTAAAGGGGCTTGAAACACGGACCCTGTGGGAGCGGGCTTGCTCGCGAAAGCGGTGTGTCAGTCAACATTTGCATCGACTGACACGCCCTCTTCGCGAGCAAGCCCGCTCCCACATTTGATTGGGTTACCACACGCCGATCTGGACCAACTTCTCGGTCTCAGGCTCGCCATAACGAAACCGCTGCCCGCGCAAATCAATCTCCTGATGACTGATGGTCGTGCGCCGCTTCAACCCGCGCACCCACTCGAACAAATACCCCGCATGCTCTTCGCGCTCCGCTGCAAACGCCGGGTCTGCGCCCAAATCCTTTAATTCCTGCGGATCATTCAGCAGATCAAACAGCTGCGGCCGAAAGCCGTCATACGCCAAATACTTCCAGCGCTCGCTGCGCACCATGGTCATGCGGCAACGGTCGATCGGTTGCTCCAATCGCTCCCGCGCCGGGGCCTGGAAGGCGTAGTCGTATTCGCTGATCGCATAGCGGCGCCAATCGATTTCCTTGCCGTGCAACAGAGGGATCAACGAGCGTCCTTCGAGTCGGTGATCAGCGCTTGGCAGGCCAAGCGCTTCAAGAAAGGTCGGCAACGCATCGATGGTTTCCACCAGTCGATCATCCACCGATCCCCGACTGATATCCGCCGCCACACGCGGGTCGCGAACGATCAGCGGAATCCCCACCGCCGGCTCCAGCAAAAACTCTTTTTCCCCCAGGTAATGGTCGCCCAGGAAGTCGCCGTGATCGCTGGTGAACACAATCAGCGTGTCATCCCAGCGACCATTGCTCTGCAGAAAATCAAACAACCGCCCGAGCTGATCATCGACCTGTTTGATCAGCCCCATGTAGGTCGGCACCACGTTCAGGCGCACCTCGTCACGGGAGAAATTCAGGCTTTCTTCATGCTGGCGAAACGCGTTGTACACGGGGTGATCGCTTGCCTCGCCAGCCGCTGCACGCACCGGATCAATCACCTGATCGGCGCCGTAGAGCGCGTGATACGGCGCCGGGGCGATGTAGGGCCAGTGCGGCTTGATGTACGACAGGTGCAGGCACCACGGCTGCTCGCCTTGCTCGCCGATAAAGTCGATGGCGCGGTCGGTGGTGTAGACCGTTTCCGAATGCTGTTCGGGGACACGTGCCGGCAAATGAGCGTTGCGCATTTTCCAGCCGCTGAGGATTTCGCCCCGTTCGCCTTCGGCCGCGTTGGCCCAGTCGTGCCAGGGGTTGCGGCCCTCGAAGCCGTGATCGCGCAGATAGTGGGTGTAGGGCGCGGACTCGCGTTTGTCGTCGAATAGCGGGTCGTCGGGGAAGATCCCGTCGTGGCGGAAAAAGGCTTCGAAACCGACCTCGTTGAACACCTCTGCCTGCTGACTGAGCGGGTCGATGGCAAGGCGTTGCAAAGCATCCAGATTGGGCGTGGCGTGGGTCTTGCCCACCAGCGCGGTGCGGATGCCGTGGGGGCGCAGATAGTCGCCGATGGTCAGTTCTTCGAGGGGCAACGGCACCGCGTTCCAAGCCACTTGATGGCTGCTGACATAGCGCCCGGTGTAGGCCGACATCCGCGACGGTCCGCAGATCGTGCCTTGGGTGTAGGCGCGGCTGAAACGCACGCCGGCAGCGGCCAGGCGATCGATATTTGGCGTGTGCAAGTGCGGGTGGCCGTAGCACGACAGGTAATCGCGACGCAGCTGATCGCACATGATGTACAGCACGTTGCGCACGGGTTTTGGGGTGTGGGACATAGGGTTCACCGATCGAAAGACAGGCGAGGGTTTTCGCTGGTGGGGCGGGGTTGAGGCAAGTGCATTTGGGGAATGGGGTTTATGCAGTGGGTGCATTAGCGCCTGGTCTGACCTCTTCGCGAGCAAGCCCGCTCCCACATTGGTATTGCGTCGTTCACAAATCCCCTGTGGGAGCGGGCTTGCTCGCGAAGGCGGCCTATCAAACGGCAAGATTCTCCAGCGAACACACCTCTTCATCCTGCTGATCTATCTCCTTGATCTGCGCAATCATCGCCTCGGCCAACGGCGACAAACGATACCCGGCGCGACTGACAATCCCGTACCGCGTGTACATTTCCTCCAGATCATCCGCCAACCCATCAATCTTCAAACACACCAATTCACCCTTGGCATGATGCAGCGCATCGGCATACGCGCCGACAATCCCGATCGCATCCGAACGCATCACCACGCTCAACAGGCTGTAGCTGTTTTCGCATTCCACATTCGGCGTGAAATCCGGGCGGCCGCTCAGGTCGACGATGACTTTGCGCAGGTTCGGCGGGCGGATGCTGACGGCCATCGGGTAGCTCATCAATTCCGCCGCGCTGATGCTTTCGCGCCCCGCCAGTGGATGCCCGGCGCGGCAGCAGAAATGCCATTTGCGCGGGCGCAGGCGTTGGGTCAGGTAGTCCGGGTCCGCTTCAAAATAACGGGTGTCGGCGACGAAAAATTCAAACTCTTCACTCAGCAATCGCTTGCTCAGGCTCTGCCAATCGTCCACCTGAAACTGCACCCGCGCTTTCGGATAGCGCCCGATGAAGGCGCCGATCGCTCGGGGAATCAATCCCGCCGCTGGCGCCGGGCCGCAACCGAAGCGCAACTCGCCGGCCTCCAGGCCATTGAACTGGCTGATCTCGTTGGCCATCTGCTGCGCGCCGCTGACCAGCCGCCGCGCATGTTCAAGCAGCATCTGGCCTTGTTTGGTCGGCGCGAGGTCCTTGCGTCCGCGATCCACCAGCTGACAACCGACGCTGTGTTCCAGCGCCTGGATGCTGCGGCTGAAGGCGGATTGCGAGAGGTTCACGGCCTGCGCACCCGCGACGAAACTGCGCTGGTCGGCGAGGGCGATGAAGTGTCTGAGTTGGCGCAAATCGATATGCATTTTTCACATAAAAAATATCGGGCAAATGCATTGGATATGCATTAGGTCGACTCCTTATAAAGGCAATCTCTTATGCAGTAAATCTTTGTAAAAACATAAATAAATAACTTTAAAGAATATGCAGTGCGAAAAGCCGTTGCGTGTTTTTTGACCAGGAGCCTCCCCATGAGTCCGTTGAACCTTGCGTCACCCTTATCGCCCCGACGGCTCAAACGCCTGCCCCTGGCCCTGTTGCTGGCGGGGAGCGCCCAGGCTTATGCGGCCGACACCGCGACTCCGGAAGCGGCGCCTGCTGGCAAGACCACAGCGGACAGTTCGCAACTGGAAACCGTGACCGTCACCACCCGCCGTCGTGAGGAAAGTTCGCAAGACGTGCCGACGCCAATGAGCGTGGTCAGCGGCCAGGCCCTGGAAACCCAGCGGGTCTATCGCATTCAGGATCTGCAACAACTGGTGCCGAGCGTCAACGTCGCCTACATGCATGCGCGCCAGTCCAGCGTGTCGATCCGTGGCCTCGGCAACAATCCGGCCAGCGATGGTCTGGAGGGCAGCGTCGGGCTTTACATCGACAACGTTTACCTCGGGCGACCGGGCATGGCGGTGTTCGATCTGATGGACATCGAACAGCTCGAAGTCTTGCGCGGTCCGCAAGGCACGCTGTTCGGCAAGAACACCACCGCAGGGGTGATCAACATCAGCACGCGCGCGCCTAGTTTTACCCCGGAACGCAGCATCGAAACCTCGGTGGGCGAGGACGGTTACTTCCAGACCAAGGGCACGATTTCCGGCCCGTTGAACGACGAGCTCGCCGGGCGTTTTTCCGCGTATCGCACCCGCAGCGACGGCGACATCAAGAATGAATTCAATGGCCATGAATTGAACGGCGGTTCGCGTGACGGCTTCCGTGGGCAGTTGCTGTACAAGCCCAACGAGTCGTTCAACCTGCGCTGGATCGGTGATTACAACGAAGAGGATTCCAGCGCTGGCACCCGCGTGTTGTACAGCACCGGGCCGACCATTAATGGCGTCAACCAATACCAGTCGCGGGCCACTGCGGCGGGCGCAACTTTAGTCAACGGCTCCCATCGCAAGGTCAATCTGGACAACGACCAGCACGTCACGGTGCATCAGGGCGGTACGTCGCTGGAGGCCAACTGGACCTTGTCGAACGACTTCACCCTCACCTCGGTCAGTTCCTATCGCTGGTGGAATTTCACCCCGCGCAACGACGATGGCTTGAACGTGCCGGCCAGCTACAACGCCGGGGTTTCGGTGGAGGATAAGCAGTACTCCCAGGAATTCCGCCTGGCCTCGCCCAAGGGTGAATTCTTCGACTACGTGCTTGGCGCCTATTACTTCGGTTCGGACCTGGACAACAAATCCTTCTCCTATTACGGCCCGCAAGCGGACATCTGGAATGGCACGCCGCGTGGTGCATTGGCCAACGTCAACAGCGTCGGCAACGGGCATATCGAAACCAACAGTTTTGCGCTGTTCGCCCAAGGCACTTGGCACCTCACCCCGCGTCTGGACTTTACCGCCGGCGTTCGTGGCACCTATGAAGAGAAAAATGCCTGGGTGACTCGCGATGCGCCGGTCGGTGGCGCAGCGGTGACGGGCGCGGCGGCCACGGCAAGACGCGGTCGTACGGGCGCCTACGACTCCGGCGATCTGAATCAGTACAGCTCAAGCCCTTCCGGCCTGTTGAACCTCAGTTATCGCTTTACCGATGACTTGCTCGGCTACGCGACCTTGTCCCACGGCGAGAAATCCGGCGGCGTGAACCTCGCGGTCGGCTCCGCGCCCACGGCAGGCGCCGACTCGTTGCTGATCGGCACAGAGCGCGCCAACAACGCCGAGCTCGGGTTCAAAAGCACCCTGTGGGACCGCCGCCTGCAACTCAACGCGAACGTGTTCTGGACCCAGGTCAACGCCTACCAGACCAACGCCTACGACGACGTCAACCGCGTGCAATACCTGACCAACGCCGGCTCCGTGCGATCTCGCGGCGTGGAAGTCGAAAGCACGATCATCCCGTTGCGCGGCCTGACCCTGAACCTCAACGGCTCATTCAACGACGTCAGCTACCTCTCCTATAAAGATGCACCGTGCCCGCCGGAAGTCAGCTTGCGCCCAGGCGCACCGGCCTCCTGCGACCTGAGCGGCCATCAGGTGGTCGGTGCCTCGAAATGGATCGGCAACGCCAACGGCGAATACAAATGGAACCTGAGCAACGGCTTCGAAGAGTACGTCACCGCCAGCTACGCCTTCCGCTCCAAAGCCGTGGGCACAGTGGAGGATTCCGACTACGGACAGATCCCGAGTTATGCGGTGGTCAACTTATCCACAGGCCTGCGTGGCGACCTCAACCAGGGGCAGTGGGATGTCTCGCTGTGGCTGAAAAACGCGTTTGATAAAACCTATTACACGACGTTGTGGACCGGCGGGAATGGTGGATATGAAGGCTTGCTCGGCACGCCTCGGACGTTGGGCGTAACCGGTCGCTATGATTTCTGAGTTCAGTCACCGGTCACCAGCAGGCAGGTGTTGGCGTTGCAGCCTTTGCCTTTCGCCGATAGCGTCACGAAGCGAATCGTTGCCTTGGGATGCGTCGTCGACAGGGTTATCGCATGACGATCATAAGCTGCAGCCTGTGCGCGGCCTTGGGGCGGGAGGGTGGCCTTCTTGCCCTGTTGAAAAACGTACAGCGGGTGTGAGGTCTTGTTGACCACTTCGACGGCATTATCAGTGGCGGCAGCATACAAATGTGTGCAAGCGCACAACACTGCGCCACCAAGCAACAGACGGGGACTTTTTTTCACGCAGACTCTCCTGAGTAGATGTGTTCAATTCCTTTGAACCGGAGAGTATCTAGCCTGGTATTTCGGGGGGCTGGCAATTGCCTGAACTGTAAGCACTGTTTGCTGGCGGCGGTTCGATGGCCTGGAAATGGCCGCCGGCATGGGCCATGACGGCGGGACGTTGTAGATGTATGCAAATGACCTACGCCATAAAAAAACAAGTCCTACGCTGGTAGGCCCTAAGAGTCCTACAAAATTCGATGGTAGATGTGGGACGTCCAGCTTAGAGCCCATCGAAGTAATGTTTGAATGTTTTGGAATAACTTATGAAGACTCTGCATAGTGGATATCGCCTTTTCGTCGAACAATAACTGTGTTTCGCCGTGGACAATAAACGATTGTCGAACCATGCTCTGTTTCGTGAGTTTCCAGGAGGAAACTTGCTCTCATCGGAAGACACTTATTTAACAGATAAAGGAAGTCGAACCATGTCGAGCATTAATGGTACTTACGTAAACGACAACGCTGGCGCCAAACTGGTGATTACCGATGGCAACGATTCCAACGGCACCTTCAGCGGTACGTTCAGCCAGGGCGGCGTGAACTACGATGTCAGCTATGGGCATTATCATTTCCAGAACAGCACCGGACAACCTACCACCATCACGTTCACCGGGCTAAATGGCAGCAGTGGTTTTCAAGCATGGTCGTTGTTTTCACCTGACCACAATTACAAAAAAGTTCGTGCGGTGGGCTCCCGTACTAACTTTGATGGCGAAGTAGTGGGTCTGGCTGGAGAGTTCATCAAGCAGTAAACCGCGCGGTAATAAACAACAGGCTGATGCATTGGACATGCATCAGCCTGTTTTCGTTTGTGGGCGATAGACACTGTAGTTAGTTGTAACTCCTCAATACTTTCCTCACAAATCGATGCCTTCCACGAATACTTTCAATGCTCGGAAAGCATCGCTTTTCCGTTGCTTCGCTGCAAGCCTTGTACGACGTGGCTTTGGCGAATTTGACTGCTTTTCATATTCGATCTGGATCTATCCATAACTTTAAAGATTACTTTAAGAGATAAGCGTCTGGCCCAATGATTGGCCCCTCGATACGCCGCGCGGGGGATGGATAAGCGGGTGTATGGGGTTATTCGCAAAGAGACCGCAGGGAGTTAATCAATGGGCAATGTCCAGACCGCCGCCGGCGCACAAGAGGTGCTTTGGCGCCAGGCGCCGAGTGGCGAGTTGGTCGACCTCGGCCGGGTGCATCGCGTGCCGTTGGGCCAGTTGCGTTTGCAGCGGGCGCCCAAGGGTATTTTGAGCCGACGTGAAGCGATCCTGCTCGGCGTGCTGGCGTTGCTGGTGCATGGCGCGGTGATCTATTGGGTCAATCAACAGCCGATCAAAGAACTGCCGATCGTGCCGCCGGAAATTCCGCCGATGACCATCGAGTTTTCGCGTCCGGCGCCGCCCGTGGTCGAGCCGCCACCACCGCCACCACCGCCACCACCGCCGCCGCCTCAACCGGTGGTCGAGCCACCGCCGCCGGTGCAAGACGAGTTGGCCGTGAAGCCGCCGCCACCGAAACCGATTCCCAAGCCAAAACCTGTGGTCAAGCCTGTGCCAAAACCGGCTCCAAAAGCCGTCGAGCAACCACCGGCGCCGCCACAACCCGCAGCGCCTGTCGCGGCCCCGGCGCCGCCCGCGCCACCCGCGCCGGCACCGGTGACTCCCGCTTCGGCCAACGCGGCGTACCTGAAGAACCCGGCGCCGGAATACCCGTCACTGGCTCAGCGTCGCGGTTGGGAAGGCACGGTGTTGTTGCGGGTGCATGTGCTGGCCAACGGCAAGCCCGGTGAAATCCAGATTCAGAAAAGCAGTGGCCGCGATCAGCTCGACGAGGCCGCGTTGAACGCGGTGAAGCGTTGGAGCTTCGTCCCGGCCAAGCAAGGTGATGTTGCCCAGGATGGCTGGGTCAGCGTGCCCATCGATTTCAAGATTCATTAAACCGAAACCAATTTCGCGCGAAAAATTTACACGAGGGAATACATCATGACGTTACTGGCCTCTCCACTTGAATCCATCGAAAGCGCGGTGATTTGGCTGCTGGTGGTTTTTTCCGTAGCCACCTGGGGTTTGGCGTTGCTCAAGGGCGTGCAGTTCGGTCGCCTGAAAGCTCAGGATCGAAAATTTCATAAACAGTTTTGGGCCGCTTCGAGTCTCGACTCGGCGGCCGAATTGAGCGAAACCCAGCCGGGTGCGGCGGCGCGTGTGGCCCAGGCGGGTTACGCGGCGATCCAGGTCGGTGAAGCGCCGCCGGCGAATGACTTGAGCCAGGCGATCAATCATCAGGATCGCCTGGAGCGCGCCTTGCGTCAGCAGATCGTCCGCGAGCGCCGTTCGCTGGAGACCGGGTTGGCGGTGGTCGCGAGTATCGGCAGCACCTCGCCGTTCATTGGTTTGTTCGGCACGGTGTGGGGGATCATGGAAGCGTTGAAAGGCATCAGCGCGGCGGGTTCGGCGAGCCTGGAAACGGTGGCCGGGCCGATTGGTGCGGCACTGGTTGCCACGGGTGTGGGGATCGCTGTCGCGGTGCCGGCGGTGCTGGTTTACAACTACTTTTTGCGACGCCTGAAACTGACGGCGGCGGACCTGGATGACTTCGCCCATGACTTCTACAGCCTGGCGCAGAAGAGTTCGTTCCGCCTGCTGATTCACCCGACCTCGCACAAAGTGGTCGCTCAGGGCGGCGCTCAGAAAGTGAAGGAGGCGTCCTGATATGGCCTTCTCCACGCAAGACAGTGACGAGGTGCTGAGCGAGATCAACGTAACGCCGCTGGTGGACGTGATGCTGGTGCTGCTGGTGGTGTTTATCGTCACCGCGCCGCTGCTGACCAACGCGATCCCGATCAACCTACCCAAGACCGAGGCCGTGGCCCCGGTGGAGCAGAAAGACCCGCTGGTGGTGAGCATCGATGGCGCCGGCAAGCTGTTTATCAACAAGGATGAAATCCAGCCCGACTTGCTGGAATTCAACCTCAAGTCGGCGAAGGCCAAGGACCCTGAGGTGCGCGTGCAATTGCAGGCCGATGACGGGGTGAATTACGGCGAAGTGGCGCGAGCGATGGCGTCCATCGAGCGGGCGGGGATTACCAAGTTGTCGGTGATTACCGCGCGCTAACAGATTTCAAGTTTTCCGGGGCCGTCTCCTTGGCAGGGTGCGGCCCTTTTTTTATTTCTCAGCAAAAACTCAAATCCCTTGTGGGAGCGGGCTTGCTCGCGAAAGCGGTGGATCAATCAACATTGATGGCGACTGACACACCGCATTCGCGAGCAAGCCCGCTCCCACAGGGGATCGCCTGTATATTCAATTAAGGTCTTAATAAATAGCTTCTTATTCCTTAACGAATATAACTCTCATCCCTATACTCGATCAGGAACAGACAAGCAGCAGGAGAGCTCCCCATGCGCAACGAATCAATTCGCTACCTGATTGTGCCGGGCTGGCAAGGATCGCCAGAAGATCATTGGCAAACACATTGGCAGAACAGTCTGCCGAACAGTGCCCGAGTGGAGCAGGCCGATTGGCTGACACCTCGCCGTGAAGACTGGGTCGCGGCGCTGGCCGAGGCGATTGCCGCCGACAGCACGCCGGTGATCCTGATCGCCCACAGCCTGGGTTGCATCACCGTCGCCCATTGGGCGGCTACGGCCCCACTGAATTTTCTGCGTCAGGTACGCGGTGCCTTGCTGGTCGCGCCCGCAGACGTCGAGCGTCCGGCCTGCGCACCGGCCTTGCGTAACTTTGCGCCGATCCCGACCACGTTGCTGCCGTTCCCGAGCCAGGTTGTCAGCTCCGATAACGACAGCGCCGTCAGCGCGCCGCGTGCGATGGAGCTGGCCCGTAACTGGGGTGCCGAGGCGGGGATTCTGGCGGGTGCCGGGCACATCAACGTCAAGTCCGGTCACCAGCGTTGGGAGCAGGGTTTTGCCTATCTCTATCGCCTGCAAAACCGCATGGAGCATCACGCCCTGCGCCGCGCTTAAATTTTATTTTTAACGCCCCCGTCTCCCGGCGGTTTTGGGCGGGAGTCTGCCATGAGTTTTGAAACTTTCGGTCAGCCATTGCTGACCTTCCCCGACGCCGAAAAAAGTCCCCTGAGCATCCGCGCCAAGGCGCTGGTATTCGTCGATCCGCGTTCGCGGCAGTTGCGCCAAGAGCTGGAGCAACTGGCCCCGCGCTCCATTTCAGTATTGATTCGCGGTGAAACCGGCAGCGGCAAGGAATTGCTCGCGCGGCACATCCACCGTGCGAGTGATCGTGGCGGCTTGTTCGTCTCGGTCAATTGCGGCGCGATCAGCCCGACCTATGCCGATGCCGAATTGTTCGGTTATGCCGCCGGCAGTTACACCGGTTCGGCCAGCAGTCGTGCCGGCTGGTTCGGCTCGGCCAATGGCGGGACGCTGTACCTGGATGAGATCGGCGATTTGCCGCTGCCGATCCAGATCAAACTGCTCTCGGCGCTGGAAAACCACGAAGTCACCCGCGTCGGCGCGCACCAGCCGAGCCCGGTGGACGTGCGCCTGGTCGCGGCTACCAGCATCGACCTGGCTCAAGCGGTGGCGGCCGGGAAATTTCATGAACGGCTTTATCACTACCTCAGCGAAGGCCAGCTCGAATTGCCGGCGCTGCGTGAGCGGGTGGGCGACATCCTGTCCCTCGCGGAATACTTTCTGGGCATCTATAGCCAGCGCCTGGACCTGCCGGTGCCGTTGATCAGCGAAGCCGCGCAACAGGTGTTGGAGGCGCACAGTTGGCCGGGCAACACCCGGGAGCTGGAGAATGTCATCCACTTTGCGCTACTGGTCAGCACCGGGGATGAGATCTTGCCGGAGCATTTGAATCTGCCGGAGGCATTGCCGTCGTTGGCGCAGATTGAGCGGCAAGCGGTCCAGCTCGTGAAAAACGGCACGGCCGCCGAGCGCTCGGCCCTCAAAGACTTGCTCGAAAGCCTGAGCCAAGCCCTGTAACCCCTGTGGGAGCGAGCTTGCTCGCGATGGGGGCGTGTCAGTCACATTAATACCGGCTGACCCTCCGCAATCGCGAGCAAGCTCGCTCCCACATTAGGTAACCCGCGGGCCAGAGCTGTATGAACAAAATGGAATATGAAAGTGAATAAAAGATATTGTTCGGGAATAAAAAATCCCGGTATTGTCCGCTTCACGCCAGCGATAGCACTTCACTGGCACACGTACTAATTAGCCGTCGTCGATGACGACCGTGATTTCGGATAAGGACACTGCATGAAAAAGGTTCTGTTGTTCACCGCATTGGCGGCTGCCCTGACTGCGGGCCTGGCCCAGGCTGGCGAGAAACTGGTGGTTGCGGCGACCCCGGTTCCACACGCCGAGATTCTCGAACTGATCAAACCGACCCTCGCCAAAGAAGGCGTGGATCTGGAAATCAAAGTCTTCACCGACTACGTTCAGCCGAACGTGCAGGTCGATCAGAAGCGTCTGGACGCCAACTACTTCCAGACCCTGCCGTACCTGAAAAGCTTCAACGAAGGCAAAGGCACCAACCTTGTCACCGTGATCGGCGTGCACGTCGAACCGTTCGGCGGCTACTCGAAGAAAGTCAAAACCCTGGCTGAGCTGAAAGACGGCGCAACCATCGCTATCCCGAACGAAGGCAGCAACAGCGGCCGTGCCCTGATCCTGCTGCAGAAGGCGGGCCTGATCGAGTTGAAAGACCCGAAAAATGCTTTGGCTACCCCGAAAGACATCGCCAAGAACCCGCACAACTTCAAGTTCAAGGAACTGGAATCGGCCATGCTGCCGCGTGTTCTGGACCAGGTCGACCTGGACATGATCAACACCAACTACGCGCTGGAAGCGGGCCTGAACCCGGCTAAAGACGCGCTGGTGATTGAAGGTGCAGATTCGCCTTACGTGAACTTCCTGGTGGCTCGTCCGGACAACAAGGACAGCGACGCGATCCAGAAACTGGCCAAGGCCCTGACCAGCCCGGAAGTGAAAGCGTTCATCGCCAAGAAGTACAACGGCGCGGTATTGCCTGCGTTCTGATTTGACGCAGCTTTAAACCCCTTCAAGGTTTCGAACGCCGACGGCTTATATAGCGTTGGCGTTTTTTATTGGCCTCGAAGATCAAGAGATCGCAGCCTCGTTTCACTCGACAGCTCCTACAGGGATACGCATTCAATGTAGGAGCTGTCGAGTGAAACGAGGCTGCGATCTTTTGCTTTTCAGGTCTAGGCCACCCCGGCCTTCAATGCCCTGCGCAACGCCACCAGCAATTTCACGATGTCCTGCGGGTCCAGCGGTTGCGGCACTTTTGCGTCAGCCATTTTTTCTCTTCCTTGTGATGGTTCGGCCGGGGAGTCTGGCCAAAAGCTGTGCGTCCTTGGAGGGGCTTTTTGAAAAAAAGATCCTTCCTACAGCGCAAAGGAAAATAGTCGTCTTCCGTTTTCGCCGCAAATTCGAGGGATAGTTTTTTGCGTGATATCAATATGCTTTAACGGTATTTAAATTCTTCTTTTTATACCTTTAAAGTCGGTGCCTGCCGGGTGGTTATCCACCGCCCATGGACTGCACCACCGTCGCTTACCGAGCGGCGTCCAGGATGTTCAATGACCTTCGATTACGCTTTTATCCTCAGCACCCTGCCGGCGTTTCTCAAAGCTGTGGGCGTGACGCTGCAGGTCGGCTTCATCGCCATCGGCACCTCGCTGCTGGTGGCGCTGATCAACGCGACGATCCTGGTGTTCCGCACGCCTTACTTGCAGCGCCTGGTCGGGCTGTACGTGGAGCTGGCGCGCAACACACCGCTGTTGATCCAGTTGTTCTTCGTCTACTTCGCCTTGCCGGCGCTGGGTATCAGCGTTTCCGGTTTCGCGGCGGCGATCATCACCATGACCTTTCTCGGCGGCGCCTACCTCACCGAAGTGCTGCGTGCCGGTGTGGACGCGGTGCCCCAGGCGCAGCTCGAATCCGGGCGCTCCATCGGCTTGTCCCACGGCCAATTGCTGCGTTACGTGATCCTGCCGCAAGCCGGCATCCTCAGCTTGCCGTCGCTGTTCGCCAATTTCATTTTCCTGCTCAAGGAAACCACCGTGGTCTCGGCGGTGGCGGTGCCGGAGATTCTCTACACCACCAAAAGCTACATCGCGCTCTACTACAAAACCTACGAAATGCTCGCCGTGCTGACGCTGATTTGCGTGCTGCTGTTTTTGCCGCTATCGCTGCTGCTCAGCCGTCTGGAAAGGAGGCTCCAGCATGGCCAGTTCGGGTCTTGAGTTGCTGTGGGTGTCGTTGCCGCAACTGGGCAAGGGCGCGGCGCAAACCCTGTCGATTTCTTTTCTGAGCATCGCCATCAGCACCGTCGGCGGCGTGCTCTACGGTGTGCTGCGTACGCTGAATTCGAAATGGCTGAACGCGATTCTGCGGGTCTATCTGGAGCTGTTCCGGGCGATCCCGGTATTGGTCTGGCTGTATCTGCTGTTCTTCGGCCTGCCGATTTTCTTTGGCCTGAGCATCCCGAGTTTCTGGTGCGCGGTGCTGGTGTTGTCGCTGTGGGGCGCGAGCGAGGTCGGCGAAGTGGTGCGCGGTGCGTTGCTGTCGTTGCCGCGCGGCCAGCGTGAGGCGGGGTTGTCGATTGGCCTGAACGGTCCGCAACTGTTCGGCTACGTGCTGCTGCCCCAGGCGCTGAAACGCATGACGCCGCCGACCATCAACGTCTACACACGAATCATCAAGACCAGTTCCCTGGCGGTGTTGATTGGCGTGGTGGACGTGATCAAGGTCGGCCAGCAGATCATCGAGCGCACCTACGAATCGGTGCTGATCTACGGCGCTCTTTTCCTGTTTTTCTTTTTCATCTGCTACCCGCTTTCGGCCGCCTCGCGCGTGCTGGAGCGGCGCTGGACGCAAGCATGAGCGCACTGATCGAATTCAAAGGTTTCAACAAATTTTTCGGCGAGCAACAGGTGCTCAAAGAGATCGACCTGAGCGTGAAATCAGGCGAGGTGATTGTCATCCTCGGCCCCAGCGGCTGCGGTAAAAGCACTTTGCTGCGTTGCCTCAACGGCCTCGAAGTCGCCCACAGCGGCAGCTTGAATTTCAACGGCCGCGAGTTACTCGACAAGGGCACCGACTGGCGCGACGTGCGCCAGCAGATCGGCATGGTTTTCCAGAGTTATCACCTGTTCCCGCACATGAACGTGCTCGATAACCTGCTGCTCGGCCCGGTCAAAGTGCAGAAACGTGATCGCCGCGAGGCCCGCGCCCAGGCCGAAGCGTTGCTCGAACGCGTGGGCCTGCTGGACAAGCGCGATGCGTATCCGCGGCAGCTCTCCGGCGGCCAGCAGCAACGCATCGCCATCGTCCGTTCGCTGTGCATGAACCCCAAGGTCATGTTATTCGATGAGGTCACCGCCGCCCTCGACCCGGAAATGGTCAAGGAAGTGCTGGAAGTGATTCAGGGCCTGGCCCGCGAAGGCATGACCCTGTTGATCGTCACCCACGAAATGGCCTTCGCCCGCGCCGTGGCCGACCGCATCGTGTTCATGGATGCCGGGCGCATCCTCGAACAAAACTCTCCCGAGCTTTTCTTTACGAACCCGCAAACCGCACGAGCGCAGCAGTTCCTGGAGAAATTCTCCTACGTCGAAGCCCTGCCCAAAAAGACTCAAACAAAGGAACTGGAACCGCTATGAAAACTGCCAAGTCTTCACTCTTTTTACTGCCGCTGCTCGGCCTCGCTTTGCTGGCCGGTTGCAACAAATCCGAAGAAACGCCGAAGCCGAAAGTCGCCAGCGAAAGCGCAGCACCGGCCAGCTACCTGGACAAAATCAAGGCCCGGGACAAGCTGATTGTCGGTGTGTTTACCGACAAGCCGCCGTTCGGTTTCGTCGATGAGGCGGGTCGCTACGTCGGTTTTGATACCGACATCGGCCGCCAATTCGCCAAGGATTTGCTGGGCGATGAAAACAAAGTCGAGTTCGTCGCGGTGGAACCGGCCAGCCGGATTCCGTTCCTGCAAAGCGACAAGGTCGACCTGATCCTGGCCAACATGACCGTGACCCCGGAGCGTAAGGAAGCGGTGGAATTCACCAACCCGAACCTCAAAGTCGCGGTGCAAGCGCTTGTCCCACAGGGCAGCTCGGTGAAAAACCTCGACGACCTGGCGAGCCGTACCACCATCGTCACCACTGGCACCACGGCTGATATCTGGCTGACCAAGAATCACCCGGACTGGAAACTGCTGAAGTTCGAGAAAAACTCCGAGTCCCTGCAAGCCTTGGCCAATGGTCGCGGCGACGCCTATGCGCAAGACAATCTGGTGCTGTTCAGCTGGGCCAAACAGAACCCGGGCTATCGCGTGCTGGAACAAACCCTCGGTGCTGAAGCGCCGATTGCGCCGGCCGTAAAGAAGGGCAACATCGAACTGCGTGACTGGGTGAATGTCGAGTTGGCGAAGTTGGGTGAAGAGAAGTACCTGCTCAAGCTGTACGACCAATATGTGCGTAAAGAACTGAGCGATGACACCAAGCCTGAGAGCGTGATTGTCGAGGGTGGGAAGTGGCAGGGGTGATGACCAGACCTATGCGGTAATCTTTCGATCGCCTTCGCGAGCAAGCCCGCTCCCACATTAGACCGCATCCTCCTGGACAACTCGGTCAACTGTGGGAGCGGGCTTGCTCGCGAAAGCGGTCTAACAGGCGTCGCTCAATCCGGCCAATGCCACGCCGGCTCATCCAGCATCCGCTGTCCGACGATCCCGGTTTGGCCCAGGGTCTTCTCCAGCACAATGCAATTGCACTCCGGGTCTTCCTGCAACGCCGAGATCAACCGCCGGGCATGGGACACCACCCACACCTGACATTGCCCGGACACGCGGATAATCAACCGCGCCAACGCCGGCAACAGGTCCGGGTGCAGGCTGGTTTCCGGCTCGTTCAGCACCATCAGCGACGGTGGTCGCGGCGTCAGCAGTGCGGCGACCAGCAGCAGATAACGCAGCGTGCCGTCCGACAACTCCGCCGCCGACAATGGCCGCAGCAATCCTTCCTGATAAAACTCGATGGCAAACCGTCCACCCTGCAACGACGCGATGTTCAAGCGTGCGCCGGGAAACGCATCGCTGATGGCCGCTTGCAAGGCCTCCGGATCGCCGATTTCACTGATCGTCTGCAACGCCGCCGCCAGATCACGGCCGTCGTGGTGCAACACCGGCGTGCGCGTACCCAGTTGCGGTTGACGCACCGGGGCGTCGGCGTCGCTGCGAAAGTGATCGTAGAAGCGCCAGCGGCGGATGAATTCGCGCAGGTGCATGACTTCCGGCGAGGTGCGAAAACTGCCGACCTGATCGAACAAGCTGTCGAAATTCGGTGTGTGCTGGGCCAGCACGTCCCAGTTACGCCCTTCACGGGCGCGGATCATCGGGCCTTCGCGGTCCACCAGCAGGCTGGCCGGACGGTAGAGCGGTCCGGCCCAGATGCATTCCTTCTTGATTTCCGGGTCGAGGGAAAAGTAGGACTGTGTCGGCGCAGGCAACCCCAGGGCAATCGAATAGCTGAAGTCTTCCCCTGCAAATCCCAGGCGCAGGCGTTTGACGCCGTGGCGCACGCTGGACTCGATCGGCACTTCACCGTTGCGCATGCGTCGTGTGATGTTTTCCGGCCCGGCCCAGAACGTCGAATCCAGCCCGCCCTCACGGGCCAGCGCGTTGACCACGCCACCCTGGGCGGTTTCCGCCAATAGGCGCAAGGCGCGATAGAGGTTGGACTTGCCGCTGCCGTTGGGGCCGGTGATCAGGTTCAGCCGGCCCAGCGGGATCACCAATTTGTTGATCGAGCGGTAATTGGCCACCGCGAGGGTTTTAAGCATAAGAGCTTCCTGCTGCATAGGCGGCCAGTTTGCCTTATTGTCGGCCACATGGAGATACCTTGTGGGAGCGGGCTTTTGTGGCGAGAGGGCTTGCCCCCGTTGGGCTGCGAAGCGGCCCCGCTGTTTTCTCAGATACACCGCATCTGCAGGTATTGCGACTGCTGCGCAGTCGAACGGGGGCAAGCCCCCTCGCCACAGGTTATTCGCTGGGTCACAGGGTTTGCAGCAAACCCGTGCGTGCGTGGAACCCTGTTCTAAGCTCACAGTCGTATCGTCACTTGCACGTTCGTACAACGAAAGGAGTCTGCATGGCGGGTACCGGATTGAAAATTGTGGTGGGTCTGGGCGTGTTCGCGCTACTGACCGCCTGCGGCGATAAGAAACCGGTCGAAAAAGACCTGCCGCGAGTCTTCGTGCAAGCGGTCAAACCCGCGGATTACGCCGCTTCGGTGACCCTCACCGGCGATGTCCAGGCACGGGTGCAGACCGAGTTGTCGTTCCGCGTTGGCGGCAAGATCATCCAGCGCATGGTCGATGTCGGTGACCGGGTGTCCGCCAAACAGGTGCTCGCCAAACTCGATCCGAAAGACCTGCAGACCAACGTCGATTCGGCCCAGGCCCAGGTTGTCGCCGAACAAGCGCGGGTCAAACAGACCGCTGCCGCGTTCGTGCGCCAGCAAAAACTCCTGCCCAAGGGCTACACCAGCCAAAGCGAATACGATGCGGCCCAGGCTGCGTTGCGCAGTAGCCAGAGCGCCCTGACCGCCGCCCAGGCGCAACTGGCCAACGCCCGCGAACAACTGAGCTACACCTCGCTGATCTCTGAAGCCCCCGGCGTGATTACCGCGCGCCAGGCCGAAGTCGGCCAGGTGGTGCAAGCCACGGTGCCGATCTTCAGCCTGGCCCGGGACGGTGAGCGCGACGCGGTGTTCAACGTCTACGAATCGCTGCTGGCTGAGCCGCCCTCGGACAAATCCGTAGTGGTCAGCCTGCTCGATAACCCCGCGATCAAGACCACCGGTACTGTCCGGGAAATCACCCCGGCGGTGTCCGCGCAGACCGGCACCGTGCAAGTCAAAGTCACCCTGCATGGCCTGCCCGACGGCATGCAACTCGGCTCGGTGGTCAGCGCCACAGCGAAGACGCCGGGCAAATCTGCGGTGGAATTGCCCTGGTCGGCCCTGACCAAAAACCTCAGCGACCCGGCCGTGTGGCTGGTGGACGCTGACGGCAAGGCGCAACTGCACACCGTCACCGTCGGCCGTTACCTGACCGGCAAAGTCATCATCAGCGGCGGCCTCGGCGGTGGCGAAAAAGTCATCATCGCTGGCGGCCAGTTACTGCACCCGGGAATGAAAGTGGAAATCGCCGAAAACACCTACAAGGATTTGGCACCGGGAGCCGACCAATGAAGCGCCTGATGCTGTTGTCCGCCGGCCTGCTGCTGGTCGCCTGCTCAAAAAAAGAACCACCGCCGGAGCCAGTGCGCCCGGTGTTGTCCATCGAGGTCAAATCACTGAATCAGGAAGACCTCGGGCGTTTCGCCGGCAGCATCCAGGCGCGCTACGAAAGCAATATCGGCTTCCGCGTGCCGGGCCGTATCGCCAGCCGTAATGTCGATGTCGGCGCTGAAGTCGAGAAGGGCGCGTTGCTTGCGACCCTCGACCCCACCGATCAGCAGAATCAGTTGCGTTCGGCCGAGGGCGATCTGGCGCGCATCCAGGCGCAGTTCATCAACGCCCAGGCCAATGCCCGTCGGCAGCAAGCGCTGTTTGATCGTGGGGTCGGCGCCCAGGCGCAACTGGACATCGCGCAGACCGATCTAAAAACCACCCAGGCGTCCCTCGATCAGGCCAAGGCTGCGGTCGATCAGTCCAAGGACCAACTCAACTACGTGCAGCTGCGCACCGATCACAAAGCCATCGTCACCGCGTGGAATGCCGAGGCCGGGCAAGTCGTCACCGCCGGCCAGCAAGTGGTGACCCTGGCGCAACCGGACATCAAGGAAGCGGTGATTGACCTGCCGGACACCCTGGTCGATCAACTGCCGGCGGACGTGATATTCCAGGTCGCCGCGCAACTGGACCCGAGCATCACCAGCACCGCGATCATCCGCGAAATCGAACCCCAGGCCCAAAGCGCAACCCGTACCCGTCGCGCCCGCCTGACCCTGACCGACACACCGCCGGGCTTTCGCCTCGGCACGGCAATCAGCGTGACCCTCAGTTCAGCGATCAAACCGCGTCTGGAGCTGCCGGTCAGCGCTCTGCAAGAGGTCGATGGCAAAACCCGCATCTGGGTGATCGACCCGCAAAACCAGACCGTTTCCCCACGGGACGTCAACCTGATCAGCCGCACCGATGCAACGGTGGTGCTGGCCGACGGCGTGAAGTCCGGTGAGCGTGTGGTCAGCGCCGGTGTGAACAGCCTGAAACCCGGGCAAAAAGTCAAAATCGACGAGGAAAGCCCGCGATGAAAGGGAGTTTCAACTTATCCGAATGGGCCCTCAAACATCAGTCGTTCGTCTGGTATTTGATGTTCGTCGCGCTGCTGATGGGCGTGTTCTCGTACATGAACCTGGGCCGCGAGGAAGACCCCTCTTTCACCATCAAGACCATGGTCATCCAGACTCGCTGGCCGGGTGCGACCCAGGAAGAAACCCTCAAGCAGGTCACGGATCGCATCGAGAAAAAACTCGAAGAACTCGACTCCCTCGACTACGTGAAAAGCTACACCCGGCCTGGCGAATCGACGGTGTTCGTCTACTTGCGCGACACCACCAGTGCCAAGGACATCCCGGAAATCTGGTACCAGGTGCGCAAGAAGATCAACGACATTCGCGGCGAATTCCCCCAAGGCCTGCAAGGGCCGGGGTTCAACGACGAATTCGGTGATGTGTACGGTTCGGTCTACGCCTTCACCGCCGACGGCTTGTCGATGCGTCAGCTGCGCGATTACGTCGAGCAGGTGCGCGCCGCAATTCGTGACGTACCGGGGCTGGGCAAGGTCGAGATGGTCGGCGAGCAGGATGAAGTCCTCTATCTGAACTTCTCCACACGCAAACTCGCCGCGCTGGGCATCGATCAGCGTCAGGTGGTGCAGAGCCTGCAATCGCAGAACGCCGTGACCCCGGCGGGTGTGATCGAGGCCGGGCCGGAACGGATTTCCGTGCGCACGTCCGGGCAGTTCGCGTCCGAGAAAGACCTGGCCAACGTCAACCTGCGGCTCAACGACCGCTTCTATCGCTTGGCCGATATCGCTGAAATCAGCCGTGGTTACGTCGACCCGGCCACCCCGGAATTCCGCTTCAACGGTCACTCGGCCATCGGCCTCGCGATTGCGATGAAGAAGGGCGGCAACATCCAGGAATTCGGCAAGGCCCTGCACCAGCGCATGACCGACCTGACCGCCGACCTGCCGGTGGGCGTCGGCGTGCACAACGTGTCCGACCAGGCTGACGTGGTGGAAAAAGCTGTCGGCGGCTTCACCAGTGCGTTGTTCGAAGCGGTGGTGATCGTGCTGATCGTCAGCTTCATCAGCCTCGGCGTGCGCGCCGGGCTGGTGGTGGCGTGCTCGATTCCGCTGGTGCTGGCGATGGTCTTCGTCTTCATGGAGTACAGCGGCATCACCATGCAGCGGATTTCCCTCGGCGCGCTGATCATCGCCCTCGGCCTGTTGGTGGACGACGCGATGATCACCGTCGAGATGATGGTCACGCGCCTGGAAATGGGCGAAACCAAGGAGCAGGCGGCGACGTTCGCCTACACCTCCACCGCGTTCCCGATGCTCACGGGTACGCTGGTGACCGTGGCCGGGTTTGTGCCGATTGGCTTGAACGCCAGTTCCGCCGGTGAGTACACCTTCACGCTGTTTGCGGTGATTGCCGTGGCGATGCTGGTGTCATGGGTGGTCGCGGTGCTGTTCGCCCCGGTGATCGCCGTGCACATCCTCAGCGCCGATGTGAAACCGCATTCCGCCGAGCCGGGCCGCATCGGCCGCGCATTCAATAGCGGGATGTTCTGGGCCATGCGCAATCGCTGGTGGGCGATCGGCATCACCATCGCGCTGTTCGTGGCGTCGGTGTTTTCCATGCAGTTCGTGCAGAACCAGTTCTTCCCGTCCTCGGACCGCCCGGAAATCCTCGTCGACCTCAACCTGCCGCAAAACGCCTCGATCGACGAAACCCGCAAAGCCGTGGACAAGCTCGAAGCGACGTTCAAGGACGACCCGGACATCGTGCGCTGGAGCACCTACATCGGCGAGGGCGCGATCCGTTTCTACCTGCCTCTCGACCAGCAATTGCAGAACCCGTACTACGCGCAATTGGTGATCGTCAGCAAAGGCCTGGAGTCGCGCGCCGCGCTCAGCCAGCGCTTGAGTGAGCGCCTGCGTAAAGACTTTGTCGGCATCGGCAGCTACGTCCAGGCCCTGGAAATGGGTCCGCCAGTGGGGCGGCCGATCCAGTACCGGGTCAGCGGCAAGGACATCGATCAAGTGCGCAAACACGCGATCGAATTGGCCACTGAACTCGACAAGAACTCGCATATCGGCGAGATTATTTACGACTGGAACGAGCCGGGCAAAGTCCTGCGCATCGACATTGCCCAGGACAAGGCGCGGCAACTGGGGTTGTCCTCGGAAGACGTGGCCAACCTGATGAATAGCATCGTCGTTGGTTCGCCGATCACTCAGGTGGACGATGATATTTACCTGATCAACGTCGTCGGTCGCGCCGAGGATGCGGAACGCGGGACGCCGGAAACCTTGCAGAACCTGCAAATCGTCACGCCGAGCGGTACGTCGATTCCGTTGCTGGCCTTCGCCACGGTGCGTTATGAGCTTGAGCAGCCGCTGGTCTGGCGCCGCGACCGCAAGCCGACCATCACCATCAAGGCGGCGGTGCGCGACGAGATTCAGCCGACTGACCTGGTGAAACAGCTGCAACCGACCATCGACAAGTTCGCTAGCGGTTTGCCGGTGGGTTACAAGGTCGCGACGGGCGGTACGGTCGAAGAAAGCGGCAAGGCACAAGGGCCGATTGCCAAGGTTGTGCCGCTGATGCTGTTCCTGATGGCGACCTTCCTGATGATCCAGTTGCACAGCGTGCAGAAGCTGTTCCTGGTGGCCAGCGTCGCGCCGCTCGGCTTGATCGGCGTGGTGCTGGCGCTGATCCCGACCGGCACGCCGATGGGCTTCGTGGCGATCCTCGGGATCCTGGCGCTGATCGGCATCATCATCCGCAACTCGGTGATCCTGGTGACGCAGATCGATGCGCTGGAGAAGGAGGGCCTTGAGCCGTGGGATGCGGTGGCGCAGGCGACGGAACATCGTCGCCGGCCGATCCTGCTGACGGCGGCTGCGGCGAGTCTGGGGATGATCCCGATTGCGAGGGAAGTGTTCTGGGGGCCGATGGCCTACGCGATGATTGGCGGGATTATCATCGCGACGCTGCTGACGCTGCTGTTTTTGCCGGCGCTTTACGTCGCCTGGTACAAAATCCGCGAGCCGAAGAAAGAAGCGCAGTAAGGCACAAACCCTGTGGGAGCGGGCTTGCTCGCGAAAGCGGTTTAACATTCAACATCTCTGTTGTCTGACACACCGCCTTCGCGAGCAAGCCCGCTCCCACAGGGGAATGCGGTCTCCTATAGGAGCGAGGCTTGCCCGCGAAGGCGCTCGAGCGGACTACGCTGATCTACGCCAAACACTCGCCAACCAAGGCTGCTGCTCGCGCGGCAATCCCGCCGGCCGGTAGTAATGCTCCAACTCGACAAACCCGGCTTCGGTCAGCAATTCCTGCCACGCCTGTAAATCGTGATAAGCCCCATACCGCGGCCCGTTCCAGCCTTCCTGATTTTCCCCACGCGGATTGGAGCTGAACAACACCCCACCCGGTTTCAACGCCCCGCGCAATTCCTTCAAAACCCGAGGCAATTCCTGGCGCGGGATATGAAACAGCACCGCATTGGCAAAAATCCCGTCGAAGCGCTCAGCCGGTAAATCCAGCTTCAGGAAATCCTGCTGCCAGACCTCGCAACCGCTGTCCTCCCGGGCCATCTGCGCAAACTTCTCTGAGCCATCAAGCCCAACGGCGATGTGGCCCATGCGCGTAAACGTCTGCAAATCCCGCCCTGGCCCGCAGCCGAAGTCGAGAATGCTGAACGGCGCTTCACCCTGGATATGCCGCAGCAACGCATCAATGTTCTGGCTGACATCGTGATCACGAGTGCCTTCTCGAAAACCTTCGGCCACCGAGTTGTAATGGCCCAGTGTGGTGGCGCTGATCTGCTGGAGGTCGTCGGGGGTTTGTTTCATGGTCGGCTGCGCAGGCAATGGGGATTTGCCGAATATACGCCATCAACCTTGGGGCTGCTGCGCAGCCATTCGCGGGCAAGCCTCGCTCCTACACGTGAATGCGATCAACTGTAGGAGCGAGGCTTGCCCGCGAAGGCGATATCACTGACGACAGATGACTTCTGTGTGTATGCACCCCTGTGGCGAGGGAGCTTGCTCCCGCTAGGTTGCGAAGCAGCCTCCAAGCCATTCAATGAGGCGTGTCAGGCAAAACAGGTCTGCGGGTTTTGCGACTGCTGCGCAATCGAGCGGGAGCAAGCTCCCTCGCCACAAAAGCTCTGCAATTGCACAAGCAGTCAGCGCTTGTTGAGGCCCCGAGCGAGGCGATCCCCGCCCAGCTGAATAATCGCCACCAACACCACCAGCAACACAATCACCGTCAACATGATCTGACTGTCAAAGCGCTGATACCCGTACCGATACGCGATGTCCCCGAGCCCGCCCGCACCAATCGCCCCGGCCATGGCCGAGGAGTTGATCATCGTAACCAGCGTAATGGTGAAACCGCCGACAATCCCCGGCAGCGCCTCTGGCAACAGCACATGCCAGACGATATGCCAGCGTCGGCAACCCATCGCTTGCGCCGCTTCGATCAAACCGTGATCGACCTCGCGCAAGCTCACTTCAGCGATCCGCGCAAAGAACGGTGTCGCCGCAATGGTCAGCGGAACGACCGCAGCCCAGACACCGTAAGTGGTGCCGACGATCAACCGCGTAAACGGAATCAGCGCCACCATCAGAATCAAAAAAGGAATCGAGCGAAACAGGTTCACGAACGCGCCCAACACGCGGTTCAACGCGGGTGCCTGGTAGATGCCGCCCTTGTCGCTGGTGACAAGGATCACCGCCATCGGAATCCCCGCCAGCAGCGCGATCAGCGATGACACGCCGACCATCAGGAAGGTGTCGATAAAGCCCTGAAGCAAGCGATCAAACCACATAACCCAGCACCTCCACCTGTTGTGCCCAGTTGTCGGCACGCTGACGCAGTTCCTCGGCGCCCAAGGACGAACCTGCCACCGCCAACAGCAATTGCCCCAGCGCATGCCCCTGGATCCGCTCTACGCCGCCCTGCAACAGGCGCACGCGGCCACCAAGGGCGGCGAACAGCGCCGCAAGATCCGGTTCATCCGAGGCGCTGCCGGTGAATTGCAAACGCAGCACAACCGCCGCGTCGGAAGATTGTGGTTGCGAACGCAAACGGCTTTGCAGTTCCTCCGGCAAGGCGTGTTGCAGCGGCGCGAGCAAGGTCTTGCTGACCTCATGCTGCGGATTGCCAAACACCTCCCATACCGGCCCTTGCTCGACGACGCGTCCATGTTCGAGCACCACGACCCGGTCGCAGATATCGCGGATCACCGCCATCTCGTGAGTGATCAGCACGATGGTCAAACCCAGGCGCTGATTGATCTCGCGCAGCAGGCCGAGGATCGATTGCGTTGTCTCGGGATCCAGCGCCGAAGTCGCTTCGTCGCACAGCAGAATTTCCGGGTCATGCACCAATGCGCGGGCGATGCCGACGCGTTGTTTCTGGCCACCGGAAAGCTGCGCCGGGTAGGCCTTGTGCTTCTCTTGCAGGCCCACCAGTTCCAGCAATTCTCGGACTTTCTGCTCGCGTTTTTCCTTGGGCACACCGGCCACTTTCAACGGCAACTCAACGTTCTGCCAAACCGTCTTGGCCGACATCAGGTTGAAGTGCTGAAAGATCATGCCGATCCGCCTGCGCAGCGCGACCAAGCGGTCTTCGTCGAACTCGCCGATGTCGACCTGATCGATCAGCACGCGCCCGGTGCTCGGTTGCTCCAGGCGATTGATGGTGCGGATCAACGATGACTTGCCGGCGCCGCTGCGGCCGATGATGCCGAACACTTCACCGCGCTGGATCGCCAGGTCGATGCCGTGCAACGCCACCACCGGACCTTGCTGACCGTTGTAGGTTTTGCCCAGGCCAATGAAGCGCACGTGAGCGCGATTCAGGTCCGGGTGCAGTTCGGCTTGTGCGGCTTTATGGGGCTCTGGAATATCCAGTCGCCGTTGAATCGCGGCCGTCATTTTCAGCTTTCCCAACCGGCTTGATACAGCTTGCCATGGGCCTTATCCAACGCAGCACGCACGGCTGGCGAGTGCTGGTAAATGTCGACGAATTTGATCAGGCGCGGGTCGGTTTTGCTTTTTGGCTGGATCACGAACTGAATCACGTATTCCTTGTGATCGAGGCCGTCGAACAGCAGCGCCGAGCCGGCATCGAAGGTCTTCGCCAGGCGAATGTAGGCCGGGTAACCCTGGACCAGATCGGCGTCGTCATAGGCGCGCACCAGTTGCACGGCTTCGACCTGGAGGATTTTGATCTTCTTCGGGTTGGCGATGATGTCTTCTTCGGTGGCCTTGTAGCCGACCCCCGGTTTCAGGGTGATCAGCCCGGCCTTGGCCAGCAGTTGCAGACCGCGACCGCTGTTGATCGGGTCGTTGGCGATGGCGACGCTGGCGCCTTCTGGCAGCTCGTCGAAGCTTTTGTATTTCTTCGAGTAGAGGCCGACGTTGTTGATGATCCCCGGCGCGAACGGCACCAGGTCAAACCCGGCGGCAGCCTTGGCGTTTTCCAGGAACGGCACGTGCTGGAAGTAGTTCACGTCGATATCGCCGGCGGCGAGGCTGACGTTCGGCGCGATCCAGTCGGTGAACTCCACGAGCTCGACTTTCAGGCCTTGTTTGGAGGCTTCTTCGACGGCGGCCTCCAGCGGGATGGCGAACGCGGCGGTGGTGCCGACTTTCAGCGGCGCGTCGGCGGCGAAGGTGACGGAGCTGAAGAGGCCGAGGGCCAGGGCCAGTGCTTTGACTGGGTGGGAGAGGAGCTTCTTGGTCATGATGGTTATTCCAGTCAATTATTCAATGTGTGCACGCATTTGTGGCGAGGGGGCTTGCCCCCGTTGGGCCGCGAAGCGGCCCCCAATCCATTCAATAATGGTGTGTCAGATAAATCAGGTCCGTAGGTTTTGCGACTGCTTCGCAGCCGAACAGGGGCAAGCCCCCTCGCCACAGGGTTACCGGCGAAACGCTGCGCCGGTATGTTGCTCAGGCAAATGCGCCTCGCCGTGAAACAGCTTCTCCCGCAGGCTGCCGTTGTCGTAGGCGGTTTTGTACGACCCACGACGCTGCAACTCCGGAATCACCAGATCGATGAAATCCACATAGCTTTCCGGCGTGACGATGCGTGTCAGGTTGAAGCCGTCGAGGCCGGTTTCGGCGATCCACGATTCCAGCTCATCGGCCACTTGTTCCGGCGAGCCGACCACGGTGATGTAGCGGCCACCGAGGGCGTGTTGTTCGAGCAATTTGCGCCGGGTCCAGTCGTTGTTTTGCAGGTTCTTGGTCGCCGACTGGATCGCGTTGCTCTTCACGTACTGGATCGGTTCGTCGATCTCGTACTGGGAAAAATCGATCGCGGTCGACGCCGAAAAATGCGCCACGCCGGCCTCGGCACTCGCGTAGCTCAGGTACTCGGCGTGCTTGGCCCAGGCCAGTTCCTCGGTGGCGCCGACAATCACGTTCAGCCCCATGAACACCTTGATGTCCTCGGGATTACGTCCGGCCTCGACCGCGCTGGCGCGGACCTTGTCCACTTGCACCTTGGTCGACGGTTTGTTCTGGCCGCTGATAAACACGCACTCGGCATGCCGCCCGGCGAACAGCAAACCGCGATCCGAACTGCCGGCCTGGAATAGCACCGGCGTGCGTTGTGGTGAAGGTTCGCAGAGGTGATAGCCCTCGACCTGATAGAACTCGCCCTTATGCTCGACCTTGTGCACTTTCTCAGGTTGCGCGTAGATCCGCTGCTTGGGATCGTTGAGCACCGCGCCGTCTTCCCAACTGCCTTCCCAGAGTTTGTAGAGCACTTGTAGATACTCATCGGCCTGGTCGTAGCGACGGTCGTGCTCGACCTGTTCGCTGAGGCCCATGGCCTTGGCGGCGCTGTCGAGGTAGCCGGTGACGATGTTCCAGCCCACGCGACCGCGACTCAAATGGTCGAGGGTCGACATGCGACGGGCGAACAGATACGGCGGCTCGTAGGTCAGGTTGGCGGTCAGGCCAAAACCCAGATTCTTGGTGACCGCGGCCATGGCCGAAACCAGCAACAACGGGTCGTTGACCGGCAGCTGGATCGACTCTTTCAGCGGCACGTCCACCGAGTTCTGGTAGACGTCGTACACGCCGACGATGTCCGCGATAAACAAACCGTCGAACAGCCCACGCTCCAGCAGTTGCGCCAGTTCGGTCCAGTATTCGATGGTTTTGTATTGGGTCGAGGTGTCCCGTGGGTGCGTCCACAGGCCATGGTTGATGTGCCCGATGCAGTTCATGTTGAACGCGTTGAGCAGGATCTTCTTTTTCGGATCAGCCATCAGATGGTCCCCCGCAGTGGCGGGTTTTCATCGTTGAGGTAGTAATTGCCGACCGCGTGATACTTCCAGCGCACCGGGTCGTGCAGCGTGTGCACGCGAGCGTTGCGCCAGTGGCGATCCAGACCGTGTTCGATCAGGGTTGCCTGGCTGCCGGCCAGTTCGAACAGCGTGGTGCCAGCGGCGAGGGAGATTTCGGTGCTGATGGCCCGGGCTTCGGCGACGGCAATCGAGGCGGCTGCCACGGTTTCGGCGTTCATCTCGGCCTGGGCTTTGTCGAGGAATTCGCCGGAGCGTTCCAGCAGTGCTTCGGTGGCGTGCAAGCGAATCGCCAAGTGGCCGAAGCTCTTGATGCTCAGCGGGTCGTCGATGGCTTTTTCGTGGGTCGCGTCGATCCATGGCCGGGTCTTGGTGCGCACGAAATGCAGGGCATCTTCGTAAGCCGCGCGGGCAATGCCGGTGTCGATGGCGGCGTGAAGAATCTGCGCCAACGGGCCGACGGTGGTCGGGCGCTCGAAAGCGCTTTGAAACGGGATCACGTCTTCGGCGGCAACGTAGACGTCTTCGAACACCACCGAACCGCTGCCGGTGGTGCGCTGGCCGAAGCCGCTCCAGTCGTCGATCACCGTCAGGCCTTTGCTGTCGCGAGGCACGAAGGCCAGTTGCTGTACGCCGTTTTCATCCACGACTGACGTCGGTATGCGCTGGGCATAGATCGCGCCGGTGGCGTAGAACTTGCGACCGTTGATGCGATAGCCGTCGCCGTCGCGGGTCAGGCTGGTGACGCGGTCATGGGCGGTTTTGGTGCCGAGCTCGGCGAGGGCATTGCCGAAGCGCTGGCCGGCCAGGACTTCGGCGTACAGGCGTTTCTTCTGCGCGTCGCTGCCGTTCACACGCAGCACTTCGAGGGCGTAGAAATGGTTCTGCGGGATTTGTCCGAGGGAGCCGTCGGCCTGTGCGATCAGGGCAATGACTTTGGCCAGGGTGACGTTGGACACGCCAGCGCCGCCGTATTCTTTTGGCACGCTGATGCCCCAGAGGCCCGAGCGGGAAAACACTTCCAGTTCCGGGTGCGGCAAACGGCGTTCGCGGTCGCGCAGGGCGCTGTCGCGTTTGAAATCTTCGGCCAGGTCACTGGCGACGATCAGGGCTTGCTCATCGCTGGTTATGACCGCGACGTGGTGAGAAAGAGTCATGTGTTTCTCCAGAGGTCTGGTCGTTAAATCCAGGAGTGGCGAGCGGGTAGCGTGCCGTTGAGGTGATAGGTGCCGACGGCGTAGTACTTCCAGCGAACGGGGTCGTGCAGGGTGTGCACGCGGGCGTTGCGCCAGTGACGATCGAGGTTGAATTCGGCGAGGGTGGCGCGGCTGCCGGCGAGTTCGAAGAGTTTTTCGCTGGCCAGCAATGCGATCTCGGTGGTCAGCACTTTGGCTTCGGCCACCGCAATCGAAGCGCGGGCAGCGGACTCGGCGGTGAGCGGCGCGGCGTTGACCTGATCGAGCACTTTCCCGGCCTTGCGCAGCAGCGCTTCGGCGGCGTGCAGTTCGATTTTCAGTTTGCCGATGTCGGCGATCACGTACAGGTCATCGCTGGCCCGTTCGACCTTGGCGTCGATCCATGGCCGGGCGCGGGTTTTGACGAATTCGATGGCGTCATCGATGGCACCGCGCGCGATGCCGGCGTCGATGGCTGCTTGAATCAATTGCGACACAGCGCCCTGGATGTTCGGGCTGTCGTTGATCTTCCAGTTATCCACCACCAGCTCGGCGTCGACCCGCACGTTGTTGAGCAAAATGGTGCCGCTGGCGGTGGTGCGCTGGCCGAAACCGGACCAGTCATCCACGATGCGCAAACCCGGCGTGCCACGGCGGACGAAGGCGAGCACTTGCTTGCCGTCATCGTTCAACGCCTTGACCGCCACCCAGTGCGCGAACAGTGCGCCGGTGGAGTAAAACTTCTGGCCGCTGATGACAAAACCGTCACCGTCAGCGGTAATGCGCGCCTTGAGTTCGAGGGTGTTCTTGGTGCCGCGTTCTGGCCCGGCATTGCCGATGCGCCAGCCTTCGAGCACGCTTTTGAACAGCTGTTTTTTCTGCGATTCCGTAGCGCTGCCCAGCACCAGGTTCAGGATGCCGAACTGGTTCTGCGGGATCTGCCCGAGTGCCGGATCCGCCGCGGAAATGATCGCGAAGACATCAGCGATGGTCACAAAGGAAACCTGCGGGCCACCGTACTCGCGCGGGATGGCAATGCTGCCCAGGCCGCTGCGGGTGAACTGTTCGATTTCCGACCACGGCAGCTTGCGCTGCTGATCACGTTTGGCCGCTTGCAGGCGGGCGGTCTGCGCCAGCTCATGGGCAGCCTTGATGGCTTGTGCGTCGTTGCGCAAAACCTGCGCGGGCAACAACAGGGGGGCGATATCCAGATCACTCTGGATGGTGGCTTCTGCCAGACTGGACATCAGTGCCGCTCCTTGGCTGCACGCAATGCCCTGGCGTTCTGCACTGGGGTGATTGTGTTGTGGACCATACCTACCTCACATCTCATGGAAACGCCGCGATGGTGGCGGCGAACGAATATCAAGAATGTCCGGTGGTCCGGTTCATATACCCTAAGCGTGTATAAATAATTAATAAACTAACTTTTGGGAATATGCATAGAAGGGCGTCTGTCCGTGGCGCAACAGTTGTTTGTGGAGCAACAGTCGGCGTTTGGGCGTGGCTGTGTAGCTGTGTAGCAGCTGTCGAGCACCGCGAGGCAGCGTTCGGCGGCGAAGCCGTCGTCAACCCTAAGCACGCGGCCTACCTGAAACACCGCGTTAGCTGATTTTGCGACGGCTTCGCCGCCGAACGCTGCCTCGCGGTGCTCGTCAGCTGCTACAGGGGTCTCAGGGTTTGCGGGGTTCTGCCGCCTTCAGTTCTTCTTTGAGCGGCACTTTCAGGTACGGATTGGCACAGCCGATCTTCAACATCCGTGGCGGTGCCCAGCGGGAGTTATTGCCCACCCGGTCGAGGATGCAGTAGGTCACTTCCAGCCTCAGGTCTTCGCCCGCTTCGAGAATGATCGCCGGCGGCACCCAGACCTGGATCGGCTGGCCGATATCCCCGGCCGTCAGCTTCGGCAGGTCCATGCGCACATCGCCCCATTGCAGGGTGATTTCGTCGTCGATAGCCATGTTCAGGTAGGGCTCGATAGTCAGCGGTACGCCGCGTTTGAGCTGGTTCGGGTTGACCCCCTGGCGGCGGATGGTTTCGGGGAGGTTCACCGGGGCCAGGCTCTGGTTTTCGTCACCGGACAGGGCCGGTGCCTGGCCGCCCGGGCAATCGAGCTTGATCTGCACCCGCGTGGTCGGCGACAGCGCCGGGTCCTGCCCGACCTGCATGACGCGGTAGTGGACGTGTGAGGTGCCATTGATGACAAAGCTCTCGGGTACTCGCAGTTGCACGGGTCGTTTGACGTCGTCGACGATCAGCGCTTTTGACGCCACGTAGCAGTCGTCCCAGTAGAGTTCGATCAGATCGCCTTCGTCCATGCCGGGGTAGGGCGCTACCGCGATCAGCAAATGGGCGGCCGAGGTGATGTTGATGCCGCTCCTGTGGGATTGCGCCAGGGTCGGTGCCGCAAGTTCGGTTTTGTTCGAGGTGCTTGTCATGGGTTTTCTCCTTGAAGCCTTGCAGCGAAGTCCGTTTCTGGAAGATCAAAAGGCGTGAATCACCGAGCAACAAAACAGCGAGTTATTGATGAATGTTGATAACGATTGAGTTGGGTAATTGGCGCCTGCTGGGGACTAGATAAGAGTGCGCCGGAATAGGTGTCAATAGAGTTTGTTAGTTGAGAGTTGGATTCAGTGTGATTCAGAAATTTCCCACAACGATGGGTTAATTAGCGGCATCACCCCGTCGAACTTTTCCCTGTTTTTGTCCCGGTTTCATGCATTGCCTACGTTGAGCCGTGCAGCCGAAGCGAGTGGATTTTGGCTTGATTTTAGGCGGCAGGATTCTGTTGCAGGACATATACATGTACCGCATGCGCAGAGAGGAAGTTATATATCTTCGGTGCGAGGGAGAAGAAAGGTTTGGCGATAATGAGGATGTTTGTATCGGAGGGTAAGTGTCACTTCCTTCCCTGGAAGTTGACAAGTTTCAAGTCTGGGTTTCAGTGGTGTGCGTTATTCAGGAACTTGCTGAGGAACTGCTTCGTCCGTTCTTCTTTTGGGTTGGCAAACAACGCCTTGGACTCACCTTGCTCGACGATCACACCCTTGTCGAAAAACACCACGCGGTTTGCCACGTCCCGGGCAAAGCCCATTTCGTGGGTGACGATGACCATGGTGCGATTCTCTTCGGCCAGGCTGCGGATAGTCGCCAGCACTTCACCGACCAGTTCCGGGTCGAGTGCCGAGGTGGGTTCATCGAACAGAATCACTTCCGGCTCCATCGCCAGCGCCCGGGCAATCGCCACACGCTGTTGCTGACCACCGGATAGACGACGCGGATAGGCATCTTCCTTGCCCGCCAGACCAACCCTGGCCAACAGCTTCTTGCCCAGGGCAACGGCTTGGGCGTGGGGCATCTTCTTCACGATGATCGGGCCTTCGATGACGTTTTCCAACGCCGTACGATGCGGGAACAAGTTGAAGTTCTGGAACACGAAGCCCACGTGCTGGCGCAGACGTCGCACCAGGCCTTGCTGCTGATTCAGCGGGCGGCTGCCATCGATTTCGATGTCGCCGACCTTGATCCGGCCGCTGGTAGGTTCTTCGAGGAAATTCAGGCAACGCAGGAACGTGGTCTTGCCCGAGCCGCTCGGCCCGATAATCGCCACGACCTCGCCTTCCTTCACTTCCAGATCGATGCCGTTGAGCACCACTTGACCCTTGAACTGCTTTGTCAGTTTTTCCACGACAATCATTGGGTCAGGACTCCTGGTCGTGCCGATTGACCCGCTCTTCCAACTTGTTCTGCAGGTGCGAGAGCACCGTGGCCAGAATCCAGTAGATCAGGGCGGCGGCCAGATACATGGTGAAGATTTCGAAAGTACGGGCGGTGATCAATTGCGCTTGGCGGAACAGCTCTGGCACCTGGATGGTAGCGGCCAGCGCCGTGTCCTTGACCAGCGAAATGAAGCTGTTGCCCAGCGGCGGCAGGGCCGTGCGCATCGCTTGCGGCAGAATGGCCCGGCGCAAGGTCTGCGCGCGGGTCATGCCGATACTCGCGGCGGCTTCCCACTGGCCACGTTCGATGGAGCTGATCGCGGCACGCAGGATTTCACAGGCGTAGGCGGCCATGTTCAGCGAGAAGCCGATCAGGGCGGCTGGCAGTGGATCGAGTTCGATGCCCAATTGCGGCAAGCCGTAATAGATCACGAACAACTGCACCAGCAACGGCGTGCCGCGAAAGAACGACACGTAGATGCGGGCCAGCCAGCTGACCGATTTGAAGCGCGACAAGCGCATCAACGCCAGGCCGAAGCCCATCACCAGGCCGAAGAACATTCCGCCCAGGCTCAGGATGACCGTGTAATACGCGCCCTTCAGCAGGAAGGGCGCGGAGTCCAGCGCAAGTTGGAAAGCTTCTTCCATTATTGAGTGACGTCAGCGCTGAAGTATTTTTCCGAAAGCTTTTTCAGCGTACCGTCGGCACGCAGCTTGTCGATCGCCTTGTTCACGGCAGCCAGCAGCTCAGGCTCGCCTTTGCGCAGGGCAACACCGGCTTCCTGACGGGAGAAGGCTTCGCCGGCAGCGGAGGTGTCCTTGGCTTTCTTGGCGTATTCGAGAGCAGCGAGGCGGTCAATCAGAATGGCGTCGGTGCGGCCGTTACGCAGGTCTGCGAACTTGCTCGGATCATCTTCATAGGTGCGCACGTCAGCGGTCGGCACGTTGGCTTTGACCCATTGCTCGTAGTTGGTGCCCAGGCCTACGCCGACTTTCTTGCCACCCAGGTCGGCGGCGGTCTTGATGTTCAGCTCCGCAGCTTTCTTGGTCAGCACCAGCGCCTGAATCCCGGAAACGGTGTACGGCTCGGAGAAGTCATACTTCTTCTTGCGCTCGTCCGAGATGGTCACCTGGTTGATCACGGCGTCCAGACGCTTGGATTCCAGCGCCGCGAGGATGCCGTCCCATTTGGTCGGTTGCAGTTTGACCTTCACACCCAGCTCTTTGGCCAGGGCTTCGGAGAACTCGACTTCGAAGCCGGCCAGTTTGCCGTCGGCGTCGACGAAACTGAACGGTGGATAAGTGCCTTCCAGGCCGACGTTGATCACGCCTGCGTCCTTGATTTTTTGCAGCTGCTCACCGGCAACCGCTTGCCCCAACAGGCCGGCGCTCAGTGCCAGGCCCAGCGAACCAACCAGCAGGTTTCGACGTAGTGCGGAAAAATTCATGACAAGCCCCTGTGTTTTCTTATGGAAGACGCTATTAGGAATGTTGGCAAAATCGGGATTTGAACGATTGCGATATCCTGCCCTAAAGCAGCTTATGCGTCTCGCGCCAAATTCGCCTTCGGCGCGACTATATGATGGTGTGTATAGATAGGAAAATACTAAATATTCAGTTTGTTATTCTTTAAAAGAATATGAAGTTGATACGATCTCCTGTGGCGAGGGGACTTGCCCCCGTTCGGCTGCGAAGCAGTCGTAAAGTCTGCTCACTCGGTATGACTGATGGACGAAAGGGGCCGCTGCGCGACCCAACGGGGGCAAGCCCCCTCGCCACAAGGTCACGGCTTACAAAAAATCCTTATAGGCAAACAACGCCGGCGCCCCGCCGGTGTGCAGGAAGATGATCGGGCCGTCATCAAAACGCCCACGCCCGATGCCATCGAGCAATCCGGCCATGGCCTTGCCGGTGTACACCGGGTCCAGCAGCAAACCTTCCTGACTCGCCACCAATTTCACCGCCGACAACGTCCCGGCATTCGGCTCGCCATAACGCGGGCCGAAGTATTCGTCCCACAGTTCAACTTTGAAATGCTTCGGCAAACTCACACCCAGCAACTCAGCGGTACGTTCGGCCAGACCTTGGACTTTCGGCCGCTGATCTTCTTCACTGCGGGAAACCGTCACGCCAATCACTGGCAAATCCGGGAGTGCTTCGCTCAAGGCCAGCGCCAGACCGCTGTGGGTGCCGGCACTGCCCGATGCCAGGACCACGGCGGCAAATTGCAGGCCGGTGTCCTTGATCTGTTCAGCCAATTCCAGCCCTGCACGTACGTAACCCAGAGCGCCCAATGCATTCGAGCCACCAATCGGCACCACATACGGCGTCTTGCCGTTGTTGCGCAGGCGATCGGCCAAGGCTTGCAGTTGGTCGTCGGCGTTGTCGAGGTTCTCCACCAGCTCGACCTTGGTGTCGAACAGGTCCAGCAGCAGCCGATTGCCGTTGCCGACATAGTTGGCATCGTCGGTGCCCAGCGGATTTTCCAGCAGCGCCACACAACCCAGGCCAAGCTTGGCGGCGATGGCGGCGGTCTGGCGCACGTGGTTGGATTGCAGCGCACCCGCGGTGATCAACGTGTCAGCGCCCTGGGCCAAAGCATCGGCGGCCAGGTATTCGAGTTTGCGCAGCTTGTTGCCGCCCATGGCCAGCGGTGTCAGGTCATCGCGCTTGACGTACACATCGCGGCCCAACCAGGTCGACAGTCGTTCAAGTTTTTCCAGGGCGGTGGGATGGCCGAGCAGGTCGAGGCGGTTAAAGCGGGCAAGCGATTGTTTGATCATGGGTCCGTACTGGCGGGAAGAGATGTCAGGACTATAGGCACGCCTATTTGTACGGGCAACCGTCAATCGCTTATATCCGAATGTATTGGTCACAGCACAATTGGTTCTTAATTCGGCTTCGAGCCCTTGCCGTAAAGTAATCGCCGTCAACGCGGCCAGACAGTCCGGCCGCCCGTGAGGAGTTTTTACCGTGAGCGAGCGTTCCAGCCATTGGCAATTGCAGACCATCGTCAGCCAACTGCGCACCGCGCGTGATCAATGGCGTGCACAAAACGGCCGCGCCAGCGGCGAGCAGGGCGGTCGCGAGTTGCCGTCCCGGGCGGCAATGGCGGAGATTCTCGAAGCCCTGTGCGGTGCGTTGTTCCCGATGCGCCTGGGGCCGGTGGATTTGCGTGAAGAGAGTGAAGATTTCTACGTCGGCCATACCCTCGATGTCGCGCTGAATGCATTGCTGGCCCAGGCGCGGCTTGAGCTGCGTTACGCCGCTCGCCACAGCGACCAGGCTGATACCGAAGTCGAGGCCAAGACGATCCAGATCATCCAGGACTTTGCCCTCGCATTGCCGGGGCTGCGCAGTCTGTTGGACACCGACGTGCTGGCGGCTTATCACGGCGACCCGGCGGCCCGCAGCGTCGATGAAGTGTTGCTGTGCTATCCGGGGATTCTGGCGGTGATTCACCATCGCCTCGCCCACCATTTGTACCGCGCCGGGTTGCCGTTACTGGCGCGGATCAGCGCGGAAATCGCCCACTCCGCTACCGGTATCGATATCCATCCGGGCGCGCAGATCGGCCGCAGCTTCTTTATTGATCACGGGACGGGCGTGGTAATCGGCGAGACGGCGATCATTGGCGAGCGGGTGCGGATTTATCAGGCTGTGACGCTGGGTGCCAAGCGCTTCCCTTCGGACGAGGACGGGCAGTTGCAGAAGGGGCATCCGCGGCATCCGATCGTTGAGGACGATGTGGTGATCTACGCCGGGGCGACGATTTTGGGGCGGATCACCATCGGCAAGGGTTCGACCATTGGCGGCAACGTGTGGCTGACCCGCAGCGTGCCGGCGGGGTGCAACCTGACGCAGGCGAATTTGCAGCATGATGATGGGACGCAGAAGTAAGCCTCGAATTCTCGATTGATTGATCTGGCCTCTTCGCGAGCAAGCCCGCTCCCACACTGGTTTTGTGTTCGGCGCAAATCCACTGTGGGAGCGGGCTTGCTCGCGAATTGTTTCAAGCCGAACCGCGATAATGGCATTCCGCCAATTTTCCAGTGAACGAATCCTCCAAACCCCGCGTCATACCCTTCCTTGAGCTAGCTTAGGAAAGCGACCGCCGAGCCCTGCGATTAGTCCTTAGCACGCTATTCATGTTTAACTTGAACGCTCATTCAAGTTAAACCGCCGGTTTGCTGCCCGCTCACAACAGGAGGCTTGCCCTTGCCGAGTCCGTTATTGATTGCCCTGTTTCACCCCCTTGAGGCGCACTGTTCATGAGTGCACCGTCCACCTCCCCCAGCGGCCAGGTCCGCATGAATCCGCCGGTGTTCTACTTTGCGGCGGGTTTCATTCTGCTGTTCGGCATCGTCGTCATGGCCATGCCCAAACAGGCCGGTGCCTGGTTACTGGAAGCGCAAAACTGGGCGGCCAACACGGTCGGCTGGTATTACATGCTCGCGATGACGCTGTATCTGGTCTTCGTGGTGGTCACCGCGTTGTCTGGCTACGGCAAGATCAAACTCGGTGCCGACCACGACGAACCCGAATTCAGTTACCTGTCCTGGGCCGGCATGCTGTTCGCCGCCGGGATCAGCATCACGCTGTTTTTCTTTTGCGTGTCCGAACCGCTGACGCACCTGGCGCAGCCGCCCCAAGGCACCGCCGGTACGCCGGAAGCGGCGCGGCAGGCGATGCAGATTCTGTTTCTGCACTGGGGCCTGCATGGCTGGGGCGTGTTCGCTTTCGTCGGCATGGCGCTGGCCTACTTCGCCTATCGGCATAACCTGCCGCTGGCCCTGCGCTCGGCGCTGTACCCGCTGATTGGTAAACGCATCAACGGCCCGATCGGCTACGCGGTGGATGGCTTCGGCATCATCGCCACCGTGTTCGGCCTCGGCGCGGACATGGGCTTCGGCGTCTTGCACCTGAACTCGGGGCTCGACTACCTGTTCGGCATCGCCCACACCCACTGGATTCAGGTTGGCTTGATCACCCTGATGATGGGCGCGGCAATCATTGTCGCGGTGTCCGGCGTCGATAAAGGCGTGCGGGTGATGTCCGACATCAACATGCTGCTGGCCTGTGCGCTGCTGCTGTTCGTGTTGTTTGCCGGCCCGACGCAGCACCTTCTCAACACCTTGATCCAGAACATCGGCGACTACCTCGGCGCGTTGCCGATGAAGAGCTTCGACCTCTACGCCTACGACAAACCCAGCGACTGGCTGGGCGGTTGGACGGTGTTCTACTGGGCCTGGTGGATTGCATGGTCGCCGTTCGTGGGCCTGTTCATCGCACGGATTTCCCGTGGCCGGACCATCCGCGAATTCGTCTTCGGCGTGCTGCTGATTCCGCTCGGTTTCACCCTGGCGTGGATGTCGATCTTCGGCAACAGCGCCATCGATCAAGTACTCAACCACGGCATGACAGCGCTGGGTATGTCGGCCATCGATAACCCGTCGATGACCTTGTACCTGCTGCTCGAAACCTATCCGTGGAGCAAAACCGTGATCGCGGTCACGGTGTTTATCAGTTTCGTGTTCTTCGTCACGTCCGCCGACTCGGGCACTGTGGTGTTGTCGACGCTCTCTGCCAAGGGCGGCAACCCGGATGAAGACGGGCCGAAATGGCTGCGGGTGTTCTGGGGGGCGATGACTGCGCTGGTGACCAGTGCGCTGCTGTTCTCGGGCAGCATCGATGCGTTGAAATCAGCCGTCGTGCTGACCTCGTTGCCGTTCTCGATGATCCTGCTGCTGATGATGTGGGGGCTGCACAAGGCGTTCTACCTGGAATCCCAGAAGCAGATTGCGCAGATGCATTCGCTGGCGCCGGTCTCCGGTTCCAAGCGGGGCGGCTGGCGTCAGCGCTTGAGTCAGGCGGTGCATTTCCCGTCGCGGGATGAGGTCTATCGTTTCCTCGAAACCACAGTGCGTCCGGCGATAGAAGAAGTGACGGCGGTGTTCGTCGAGAAGGGTTTGAACGTGGTCGCTCAGCCGGATCCGGCGAACGACAGCGTCAGCCTGGAAATCGGGCATGGCGAGCAGCATCCGTTTATCTATCAGGTGCAGATGCGTGGCTACTTCACGCCGTCCTTCGCCCGTGGCGGCATGGGTTCCAAGCAACTCAACAACCGTCGCTACTACCGGGCCGAAGTGCATTTGAGCGAGGGCAGTCAGGACTACGATCTGGTGGGTTACACCAAGGAGCAGATCATCAACGACATCCTCGACCAGTACGAACGGCACATGCAGTTCCTGCATTTGGTTCGTTGATCGAGCGGTGGCGCCTAGGTTTTGCTCAGCACCATGAACAGAACCAGCGCCGCCACCGGCACCCTGAACACCAGCGTTCCGACCACCAGTTCTGAGCTTACGGACTGGCCGGCCGTGACCACGCCCACCGCGCCGTTGATCACCGTCAGGGCCAGCCACAGGACGACGAAACTGTAGGTCAGCGTCTGGCGGCTGAAGCCGACTCGCTCGCCGATGTAGAGCATCAGCGCCAGCAGGACCAGGCCGAAGAAGATGATGATGGTGGTGTGCATGGTGTGTGCCGTCCTTTAGATGTTTGGTGTCTGATAGGCCGCTTTCGCGGGCAAGCCTCGCTCCTACAGGGGCGCGCGCTCTGCCTCGCTCTGTAGGAGCGAGGCTTGCCCGCGAAGGCGTCCTTACTGACTCACGCGAAGCAAATCATCAATCCCGATCCGCTTGGCAAACTCGATCCGCACCCGCTCCGACACTTCCAGTACTTCAGCCGCGCCATCCCCGACAAAATCGATCACCGAGCGCGCCGGCCGTGAGCCTAGCGGCAGTCCGACAATGCGCACGATGTCATCAGCCACTGCTTGCGGATCGGCATCATCCGGGGTCAATGCGCTCAATCGTTCGCCGACTTTATCCATCACCCCGTCATATCGAGCATAGGCGTCGCTGCGTGCGACGTCGGCCGGTTTGCCGGCGCTCGGGAAATGATCGGTGCCACGGGTGAACGCGCCGGGCACCACGATCGAGGTTTCGATGCCGAAGCGGGTCAGTTCATAGGACATGCTCACCGCCAGGGAATCCATCGCTGCTTTCGCGGCGGCGTACGGCCCGAGGAACGGTGGGAAACCGCCCTTGGTTGTGGAACTGCTGATCCACAACACCAACCCCGAAGCCTGGGCGCGCATCTGTGGCAACACCGCGCGGCTGACCCGATGGGCACCGTAGAAGTTGGTGTCGAAGACCTTCATGATTTCTTCGGCGGTGAAGGCTTCGCTTGGGCCGATCACCAAGTGCCCGGCGTTCTGGATGACCACGTCGAGGCGACCTTGCTCCTTGACGATGGAGGCGACCGCAGCGTCGGCCGAATCCTGGGACAACACGTCCAGTTCCAGCGGATGCAACTCGACGTTTTGCGCCTTCGCCCACTGGCGAATGGCGTCGGCCCGAGTGGCGTTGCGCCCTTTCACGTCACGCATGCTGGCGTAAACGATGTGCCCGGCCTGGGCGAGGGATTCAGCGGCGACTTTACCGATACCGGTGCCGGCGCCCGTGATGAGGATGACGTTTTTCATAAGGTTCTCCTTGATTCGGCTGGCTCAGACCAGACCACCGTTGACCCGCAGGATTTGCCCGTTGACCCAGCCCGAATCCGGGCCGGCCAGGAAAGACACGACACGGGAGATATCTTCTGGCTGGGCCAGGCGTTCCAGCGGCGCCATTTTGGCGAAGGTCTGGATCTGTTCTTCGCTCTTGCCGTGCAGGAACAGGTCAGTGGCGACCGGGCCCGGTGCGACGGCGTTGACGGTGATGTTGCGACCGCGCATTTCCTTGGCGAACACCTGGGTCAGGGATTCCACCGCCGCTTTGCTGGCGATGTACACCGCGTAGCCCGGCAGATTCAGGCCGACGGTGCTGCTGGAGAAGTTGATGATCCGGCCACCGCTGTTCAGGCGCGTGGCGGCTTCACGCAGGGCGTTGAACGTGCCACGGGTGTGGATGTTGAAATTCTGGTCGAACAGTTCGTCGCTGTGCTGGGCCAGTGGCAGCACCTTGAGGATGCCGGCGTTGTTGATCAGCACATCGACCTTGCCCAGTTGCGTTTCGGTCTCGTCGAACAAGCGGCGAACGTCGTCGGCACTGGAAACATCAGCCTTGATCGCTATGGCTTGGTGGCCGGCCTGACGCAGCTCGACCACCAGTTTCGAAGCTTCGGTGGCGCTGCTGGCATAGTTGATCGCGACGGCAAAACCTTCGCTGGCCAGTTGCCTGGCGATCACCGCGCCAATGCCGCGGGAGGCGCCGGTGACGATGGCTACTTTCGAAGTTTGAGTGCTCATGGCGGTGGTTCCTGTGAAGTAGTTGGCTTGGTGTGGTGCCAATTTCACATGTTTACTCAGGGCGATAAATGCACGAGAGTTGCCTTGACTGTTCAATAATCGCCAACAATCGAAGGTCAGGAGCCGAACGTGGATCAAGTCAAAGCGATGAAGGTTTTCGTGCGGATCTACGAGCGCAGCAGCTTCACCCTGGCCGCCGATGACCTGAACCTGCCACGGGCAACGCTGACTCATACGTTGAACCAGTTCGAAGCCTGGCTCGGCACGCGATTGTTGGAGCGCAGCACACGCAAAGTGCGCCCGACCCTGGATGGCGAGGCGTATTACCAGCGTTGCGTGCAGTTGCTGGCGGAGCTGGAAGAAGCCGAACTGGCGTTTCGCGGCGTGGCGCCGAAAGGGCGGCTGCGCGTGGATTTGCACGGCACCCTGGCCAAGCACTTTGTGATCCCGGCGCTGCCGCAATTCATGGCCCGTTATCCGGACATCGAGCTGTCGATCAGCGAGGCCGACCGTTTTGTCGACCTGATCGCTGAAGGCGTCGACTGTGTGCTGCGCGCTGGCACGCTGAGCGACTCGGCATTGATCGGCAAACGCGTGGCCAACCTGCGCCAGATCACCTGCGCCAGCCCCGCGTACCTGCGCAAATACGGCGAACCGAAACGCCTCGAAGACCTGAAAAATCACCGCGCGGTGAACTACGTGTCGCGCACCACCGCCAAGCAGTTTCCGTTTGAATTCATGGTCGATGGCGAATTGCAGGAAGTGACCATCGATGGCGCATTGTCGGTGTTCGGCGCCGAGATCTACGCCGCCTCGGCGATTGCCGGACTCGGCATCATCCAGTGCCCGCACTACCGGATGGAAACCCAGATAGCCCAGGGCCTGGTGCAGGAAATCCTCACCGACACACCGCCACCACCGATGCCGGTTTCAGTGCTGTACCCACACAACCGCCACATGTCGCCACGGGTCCGGGTGTTTGTGGATTGGTTGGGGGAGGTGTTTGCGGGGGGCTCGGTAGCCACTGGTCGGGGGAGGGCGTAGACGTTGCTTTGAACGGCTAATATTTATCAGAGTGTGTATGGTGTGTATCGATGCCGTTTTTATCGCCTAGAGTGCGCAGCAGTTGCTGTCGAAAAGGGCGAGGGAAATGCGAAGTCGGGAAATGATCAGGATGATCGAGGGTGATGGTTGGTATCTGGTAGCCGTGAAAGGCAGCCACCATCAATACAAACATTCACATAAGCCAGGGAGGGTGACGATCAAACATCCTGACTCGGATCTACCTAAGGGAACGATCAACAGCATATTGAAACAGGCGGGCTTGAAATGAAGCCTGTTATTGGATTTGAGAGTCCCGTGGGGGACTTACTACAGGAAGGATTCATCCAAATGAAATTCCCGGTCGTTCTGCACAAGGATGCCGACTCAGAGTACGGAGTGATCGTCCCGGACGTACCGGGGTGCTTCTCTGCGGGCAGCACTGTGGCGCAGGCATTCGAAAACGTGAAGGAGGCGTTGTCCTTGCACTACGAGGGCCTGGTCGCCGATGGCGATCCATTGCCGCAGGTGCGAGAGATTGATGCTCACCTCGATAATCCTGATTACGCCGGTGGCGTGTGGGGAGTGGTCGAGTTCGATATCACGCCTTACTTCGGCAAGGCGGTACGTTTCAACGCTACGTTGCCTGAGCAACTGCTTGAGCGAATCGACCAGACTGTGAGGCGGGATCAGCGTTACAGCTCAAGGTCTGGTTTTTTAGCGGCTGCAGCTCTGCGCGAACTGTCGGCCTGATACCGATCCAGTGGGAGCGGGCTTGCTCGCGAAAGCGTCCTGGCATTCAACATTGATGTCGTCTGATACGCCGCCTTCGCGAGCAAGCCCGCTCCCACAGGTATTGTGCAATTCCGTCAGGCGCTTTCGCGCTCGATCACGTGGCATTCCAGCAGGTTCAGCCGCTGCACTTCATCTTCCACCGGCAACACCCCCAGACTCTCCAGCACCCGTGTCGCGGCCAGTACGCCGATCTCCAGCGCGGGCGGTTTGATAGTGCTCAAACTCGGCAGTAGCATTTCGGCGAACGGATAGTCGCCGAACCCAAGGACCGCGCAGTCTTCAGGAATTTTCAGCCCCGCCCGTTGCCCGGCCAGCAAGCCACCGGCGGCGAGGTTGTCGTTGGCGAAGATGATGGCGTCGGGGCGGGGTGAGGCGCTCATTAGAGCTTCCATCGCCTGTTTTCCGGCCTCGAACGGGGCGCGGTCCGCATCCGGGGCGAACACCCAGGGTTCCAGCCCCAACTCGCGAACGGTCGCCGCGTAGCCATCCCGTCGCTCCAATGCACTGAGGTCCCCCGGCGCGCTGTTCTGCACAAACGCTATCCGCCGATAGCCTTTGCCACGCAGATATCGCGCAGCTGTCACGCCGACTTCAAAATGCGAAAAACCGATCTGCAGCGGCTCGCGTTCGGGTTGGTAATCCCAGGTTTCGATCACTGGGATATCCGCTTCGGCAATCATCTTTTCGGTGCCGGCGCTGTGGAAGTGACTGGTCAGCACCAGCGCTGCCGGTGACCAGCCGAGGAACGCTCGCACGGCGCTTTCTTCCTGCTCGGCGCTGAAGTAGCTCGACGCCAGCAACAGCTGATAGCCGTGGCGACTGAGGGTGTCGCTGAAGCCCTGGATGGTGTTGGCGAAGATCGGCCCGGAGATGTTCGGGATCACCATGCCGACAATCTTCCCGCGCGCCGACGCCAGCCCACCGGCTACCAGGTTTGGCACGTAACCCAACTCCGCCACCACCGCCGCGATGCGCTCGCGCCGCTCCGGTGAAACCTGTTCCGGCTGATTGAAATAACGCGAGACGGTGATCGCCGAAACCCCGGCCTGCCGCGCCACGGTATTGAGCGTTACACGGCCGGCGCCACGGCGTTTGCGGGGCTTGTCTTCACTCAACGGGTGATCCCTCTTCAAAACCAAAACGCATATAAAAGTAATTTTTCAGTATTGGACGGTCTATGCCAGGCTTGCTGATACTGGCGATGTTAGCGCTAACAAAGCGTTCTGTCTGCTACTCGCTCGAGCGAATGCCCAAGACACATTCACAGGCGCTGTCTTCGCAGAAGGGCAGCGGTTCAGGGCAATTTTCGAGCGGACAGACCATGCACAGCATTCCTGGGGAATCACACAAACTGGCGCGATCGATTCGCGCCGCCACACCACGCCGACCGCATCTGGGCTGGCTGCTCGCGGGGTTGACCGCGCTGCCTGTGCCTGGCGCATTCGCCGCCGACAGCGCGGATCAGGAACCTACCCTGAAGTCCGTCACGGTCACTGCTACTCGTCGCGAAGAGTCGTTGCAGAAAGTCCCGGTGGCAGTGTCGGTGCTGGATGGCGAGCAGCTTGAGCGCGACAATCGCAACGGCGTGGCCAGCATCGTGCAGCAAGTGCCGTCGCTGAACTTCCGCACCGGCGCGTCGAACAAGGACACCTCGCTGTTTGTCCGTGGTGTCGGCACGATTTCTACCTCGCCAGGTGTCGAGCCGACCGTGGCCACGGTGATCGACGGCGTGGTCTATGCCCGTCCGGGCCAGGCGACCCTCGACCTGTTGGACCTGGAGCGCATCGAAGTCCTGCGCGGCCCTCAGGGCACGCTGTTCGGCAAGAACGCCTCGGCCGGCGTGCTCAACATCACCAGCAAAGCGCCGACCGCCGAGACCCACGGTTACGTCGATCAGTCGTACTACAGCGGCAACGAAAGCCGCACTCGCTTCGGCATCGGCGGCAGCCTGATTCCGGACACGCTGAAAGGCTCGATCACCACGCTGTTCGGCAGCTACGACGGCAACGTCGACAACCAGCACAACGGTCAGGAGGTCAACGGCTACAACCACAAAGGCGTGCGCGGCAAACTGGAATTCACCCCGAACGACGACCTCAAATTCACCCTGATTGCCGACTACATGCAGTCCCACGACGACGCGCCCAACGGCGTGGTCAGCAAATCCCTGACCCCGGCCTTCGCCAATGCGTTGAACCCGGTGCGGGCGTCCAGCGACAACCGCGACATCAACACCGACACCCGCAGCCACGTGGATGACATCAACAAGGGCCTGTCCGGCCAGCTCGACTGGAACCTCGGCGATTACACCCTGACCTCGATCACTGCGTGGCGCGGCTGGGACAACACGCAGTATCAGGACGGCGATCGCCTCGGCACCGTGACCGCTGCGTTCCCTGGCACGGCTGACAAGGGTGATCTGGCGTTCGATCAGTACTCCCAGGAGCTGCGTCTGGCGTCGCCGAAAGGCGAATTCCTCGAATACGTCGGCGGCCTGTTCTACATGCACGGCAAGGATGAGGAAACCTATCAGCGCACGTTGACCACTCCAACCAGCATCAACCGTGGTGTCGCCGATTACAGCACCACCAGCGACAGCTACGCGGTGTTCGGCGAAAGCACCCTCAACTTCACCTCGAATTTCCGTGGCATCGCGGGTCTGCGCTGGACCCACGATGATCTGGAATACGATCACCGTCGGGTTTCCACCTCGGCCACCACCGTCAGCGGCATTCAACCAGGCACCAGCAGTTCGGGTTCGGTGGACGAGGACGGCTGGTCCGGGCGGCTCGGTGTGCAGTACGACTTGAGCGATACGGTCACCACTTACCTGACCTATTCGCGCGGCTACAAAGGCCCGGCCTACAACGTGTTCTTCAACATGCAGCCACGGGATACCGAGGCGCTGAAACCGGAGACTTCCAACACCTGGGAGGCCGGGATCAAAGCCACTTCCTGGAACAATCGCCTGACCACCAACCTGGCGGTATTCCACAGCGATTACGACAACTATCAGGCGAACTTCTTCGACACCGTTGCCGGGCAAGTGGTGACCCGTTTGATCAACGCCGGCAGCGTCAGCACCGAAGGTGTGGAGCTTGATTACGCCTTGCAGGCGACCCAGCAACTCAAGTTCTCCGGCGCCTTGGCCTACACCCGCGCGCGCATCGACGAGTTCGCCTGCCCGGCCGGTGCGGCGGCGTCGTGCAACGTCAACGGCAAGCCTCTGCCGTTCAGTCCGGACTGGAAAAGCTACGTGCGCGCCGACTACACGATCCCGCTGGATAACGGCCTGGATATCGAACTCGGCACCGACTACAGCTGGCAGAGCGAAGTGCAGTACGACATCAGCCAGAACGTCGACACCAAGCAGGGTGCCTACGGTTTGTGGAACGCCAGCGTGGCCCTGGCGGATTACAGCAACGGCTGGCGCGTGGCGTTGCTGGGCAAGAACCTCGCCGACAAGTCCTACTCGCCGCTACTGGCCAGCGGTGGCAGCTACATTTACCGCGCCGTGCCACGGGACGATGAGCGCTACTTCGGCGTGCAACTGCGCAAGGACTTCTGACCATGTCTCGACAGCTCAAGCTTGGCGCGTTCCTGATGGCCACCGGGCACCACGTCGCTGCCTGGCGTCATCCCGACGTGCCGGCCGACGCCGGACTCGACTTCGCCCACTACAAGCACCTGGCGCAGATTGCCGAGGCGGCGAAGTTTGACGCGTTGTTCATTGCCGACAGCCTGGCGGCTCCAACCGGAGCGATTGCCAGCCACATGGCTCGCTCAGACCACTTTGAACCCCTGACTCTGCTCGCTGCATTGAGCGCTGTAACCGAGCGTATCGGGCTGATTGCCACCGCTACAACCAGCTATAACGAGCCGTACCACGTAGCACGAAAGTTCGCTTCCCTGGACCATCTTTCCGGGGGGCGCTCGGGGTGGAATCTGGTGACTTCCGACAATGCCGCCGAAGCGCAGAATTTCGGTCGTGACGAGCATATCGGTCACGCCGACCGCTACAGCCGGGCTCGGGAGTTTTATCAGGTGGTTACCGGACTGTGGGACAGCTGGGAAGACGATGCCTTTGTGCGCGACAAAGTCAGCGGTACGTACTACCACCCGGAAAAAGTACACGTACAGGATCATGTCGGTAAATACTTCCGGGTCAAAGGCCCGCTGAACGTGGCGCGCTCACCCCAAGGTCAGCCGGTGATTGTGCAAGCCGGTTCTTCCGAACTCGGTCGTGAACTGGCGGCGCAAACTGCTGAAGTGGTGTTCACCGCGCAGACGTCGCTGGCCAATGCCCAGGCGTTTTATGCCGACCTCAAGGGACGCTTGAGTCGCTACGGTCGCAGTGATGATTCGCTGAAAATCATGCCCGGTGTTTTTGTGGTCGTCGGGCAGACCGAAAGCGAAGCGCAGGAAAAATGTGAAACGTTTCAGCAATTAGTCGAACCGGAGGTTGGCGTCGCATTACTTGGGCGTATGCTGGGCAACTTCGACTTGTCGAAGTACCCGTTGGACGGACCGCTGCCGGAATTACCGTTGACCGAAAGCGGTCAGCAAAGCCGTCAGAAACTGCTGACCGAACTGGCAGGCCGGGAAAACCTCAGCCTTGCTGAACTGGGCCGCAAGATTGCCGGCGGTCGCGGGCATTACAGCCTGGTGGGCACGCCGGAACAGATTGCGGACCGCTTGCAGGAATGGTTCGAACAAGGCGCGGCGGACGGCTTCAATGTGCTGGTGCCGCACCTGCCGGGCGGGTTGCAAGACTTTGCCAATGGCGTGGTTCCGGAACTGCAACGCCGAGGCTTGTTCAGAACAGAGTACGAAGGCCGGACCTTGCGCCAGAACCTTGGACTCGCCAGGCCGGGCAATAGATTTGTTTAAACCAAAGGCAAAAGGGCTTTTGTGGCGAGGGAGCTTGCTCCCGCTGGGGCGCGAAGCGGCCCCCGAAATTTGCGACTGCTGCGCAGCCGAACGGGAGCAAGCTCCCTCGCCACAGGATTGATGTCTGACTCCAGTTATTAGCACCCCAAACAAGAGAGGATTCGATGACTTACACCGCTGCCGAAAACCGCTACGACTCTATCCCTTACCGCCGCGTAGGCCGCAGCGGGCTGGTGCTGCCGGCGCTGTCCCTGGGCCTGTGGCACAACTTCGGCGACAGCACGCCGATCGACACCCAGCGTTCGTTGCTGCGTACCGCGTTCGACTTGGGCATCAACCACTTCGACCTCGCCAACAATTACGGCCCGCCGTACGGCAGCGCCGAGATCAACTTCGGTCGCCTGCTGCGTGAAGACTTCAAGCAGTACCGCGACGAGTTGATCATCTCCAGCAAGGCCGGTTGGGACATGTGGCCAGGCCCTTACGGCCAGGGCGGCGGTTCGCGTAAATACGTGCTGGCCAGCCTCGACCAGAGCCTGCAACGCCTGGGCCTCGATTATGTGGACATCTTCTATTCCCACCGCTTCGACCCGGACACCCCGTTGGAAGAAACCGCCAGCGCATTGGCCACTGCGGTGCAGCAGGGCAAGGCGTTGTACATCGGCATCTCGTCGTATTCCGGGGTAAAAACCCGCGAAATCGCCGCGCTGTTGCAAGAGTGGAAAGTGCCGCTACTGATTCACCAACCGGCCTACAACTTGCTCAACCGCTGGGTGGAAAAAGATCTGCTGGATGTCACCGACGAACTCGGCGCCGGCGTGATTGCCTTCACTCCATTGGCCCAAGGCTTGTTGACCGACAAATACCTCAATGGCATTCCGAAGGATGCGCGGGTCAACCGTCCGGGCGGTGGTTCATTGCAGGAATCGCACCTGTCCGAAGCCAACATCGCCCATGTGCGTGGGCTCAACGAAATCGCCAAGCGTCGCGGCCAGAGCCTGGCGCAACTTGCGTTGGCGTGGACCCTGCGCGACCCACGCGTGACCTCGGCACTGATCGGCGCGAGCCGGCCGGAGCAGATCATCGAAAACGTCGGGGCGTTGAAGAACCTGAGCTTTAGCGCGGAAGAGTTGGCGGAGATCGATCGGTTTGCCCAGGAAGGCGGGATCAATCTTTGGGAGAAGCCTTCGACGGCTGAGTAAGTGTTCGGCGCCGGATCTTCCGGCGCCTTTTGGATCGCCATCGCGAGCAAGCTCGCTCCCACAGGTTTTGCATCAACGCAGATCCAATGTGGGAGCGAGCTTGCTCGCGATGGGGCCAGACCGGGCAATGAAGAAATCAAGGCTCACCGAAAAAACGGCACATCCCCCAACACCGTCGCCCGCTGCATCACTCGCCGCGCCGGGCGGTAATCGTCCACCGCGTAATGCTGGGTCACGCGGTTATCCCAGAACGCCACGTCATCCTTCTGCCAGCGCCAGCGAATGGTGAATTCCGGCCGGGTCGCGTGGGCGAACAACAGCTTCAGAATCGCCTCGCTTTCGGTCTCCGACAATTCATTGATCCTCGACGTGAACCCTTCGTTGACGAACAACGAACGGCGCCCGCTGACCGGGTGCGTGCGTATCACCGGGTGCGACAGTGGCGGATTCTTGCGCCGGGCTTCTTCCCACTGCGCCAGCGCTTCAGGCGTGTTGCCATAGCGTTCCAGCGGAAATGAGCGCGTGAAATCGTGAGTCGCGGTCAGGCCTTCGAGCAAGGTTTTCATCGGCGCGGACAACGCCTCATACGCCGCAATCCCGCTGGCCCACAACGTATCGCCGCCGAACTCCGGCAGCAACTTGGCGCTGAGTACCGCGCCCAGGGCCGGGGTTGGCAGGAAGGTCACGTCGGTGTGCCAGATCGCGTTGTCGCGCACGTCGGTGACGGCGGTGTCGAGGATCAGCACTTCCGGTTGTTCCGGCACGTTCGGGTAGATCGGATGAATGTGCAGGTCGCCGAAATTCGCGGCGAAACGCGCTTGTTGCTGCGGCGTGATCGGCTGGTCGCGGAAGAACAGCACTTGGTGTTTGAGCAGCGCCTGTTCGATGGCGTCGCGCTGCTCCTGGTCCAGCGGCTGGCTGATGTCGATGCCGCTGATTTGCGCGCCGAGGGCTGAGCTCAGGGGGACGATGGTCAAGTTGCTCATGGTGGTTCTCTTCAATTCTGGGTGTCGTACATGAATGTTGTGAACGACACCGCACCCGTAGGAGCTGTCGAGTGAAACGAGGCTGCGATCTTTTGATGTTGTTTTTTAGAGAGCAAGATCAAAAGATCGCAGCCTCGTTTCACTCGACAGCTCCTACAGGGGTGATCCAAATAAGGGGGGGGGCATCAGGACAGTTGCCCCACATTTATAAGCTTCAATGTGCCTGGCCGTGCCACGGCACCAGTTTGCGTTGCAGTGCGCGCAGGCCCATTTCCATGGCGAAGGCGATCAGCGCGATCACCAGAATCCCCAGCACCACCACATCGGTGACCAGAAACTGCGCGGCCGACTGCACCATAAAACCCAAACCGCTGGTGGCGGCGATCAGCTCGGCAGCAACCAGCGTCGACCAACCCACGCCCAGACCAATGCGCACGCCGGTCAAAATATCCGGCAGCGCACTCGGCAGAATCACATGCCGAATCAGCTGCGCCCGGGTCGCGCCCAAGGACTGCGCGGCGCGCAACTTGGCCGGATCGACCGTGCGCACGCCCGTCGCGGTGGCGATGGCAATCGGCGCGAAGATCGCCAGGTAGATCAGCAAGACTTTCGACAACTCACCGATGCCGCACCAGATCACGATCAGCGGCAGGTAGGCCAGCGGTGGAATCGGGCGGTAGAACTCGATCAGCGGATCGAGAATCCCGCGCGCGATGCGGTTGTGGCCGATGGCAATCCCGACCGGCACGGCGGTCAGCACCGCGAAGCCAAGGCCCAGCCCAATGCGACTCAGGCTCGCGCCCAAATGCTGCCACAAGGTGGAATCCATGTAGCCCGTGGTCGCCAGCAGCCAGCCTTTTTGCAGGACTGCGGAGGGCGGTGGCAGGAACAGTGGTTCGATCATTCCAGTGGCCGTGACAGCCCACCAGATGAACACCAAGGCGAACAGCGTCAGCACGCTGATCCAGCGAGTATTAAGACTGCGGCGCACCGGAATCACCGTCGAACCGGGTTTCACCGTCACGGCCGGGATTTCATAGCTGCTCATGCGCGCTCCTGCCGCGTGGCGGCGCTGCGTTGGGAGAACACTTTGGCGAGCACGTGTTCGCGGGTTTCGATAAAGCGCGGGTCGGACTTGATCGCCCGTGCCGACTCGCCAGCGGCATAACGCTGACCGAAATCCAGGCTCAAACGCTCGACGATTTGCCCGGGGTTCGGCGCCAGCAGAATCAGGTCCGTGGCGAGGAACACCGCTTCTTCGATGTCGTGGGTAATCAGGAATACCGGTTTGGCGGTGCGTTGCCAGACTTGCAGCAACAGCTCCTGCATTTGTTCGCGGGTGAAGGCATCGAGGGCGCCGAAGGGTTCGTCCATCAGCAACACGCGCGGGTCGGCGGCGAGCGCGCGGGCGAGGCCGACGCGTTGCTTCTGGCCGCCCGAAAGCTGCCAGATCCGGCGGTTTTCAAAACCCGAAAGGTCCACCAGCGCGAGCATTTCTCTCGCGCGGATTTCGCGTTTGTCTTTGGCGATGCCGGCCAGTTCCAGACCGAAACCTACGTTGGCCAACACGTCCTGCCAAGGCAGCAGCGCGTCGTCCTGGAACACCACGCCGCGTTCGGCGCTCGGGCCTTTGACCGGCACGCCGTCAAGGGTGATGCGCCCGGCGCTGGGCTCGACGAAACCGGCAATCAGGTTCAACAGCGAAGTCTTGCCACTGCCGGACGGGCCGAGGGCCACCAGCAATTGCTGGGGCCCCAGGCTCAAGGAAATATCCGTCAGTACCGGTTCCGGACTGCCGGGGTACTGTGCGCTGATGCGCTCCAGCTGTAGCAAAGCCATCGCGGTTAACTCCGATCAGTTGGTGATGTATTTAGCGCTGACATATGGGGCGTAGTCCGGCAGCACGGCCTCGACCTTGCCTTGTTCTTTCAGGAACGCGGCGGTGTCGGTGATGGCCTTGGTGGTCGGCGCGCCGAGGGTGATCACTTGATCAGCCGCCAGCGGGTAGACGTTGCCTTGCAGCAGCAATGGAATGTCAGAAGCCTTGGCGCCGGAGAGCTTCACCAGTTTGTCGACGTTGCTCTGGTTGGCGAGCCAGGTTTTCGGATCCTTGCGGTACTCGGCGTAGGCGTCGAGGGTCACTTTGGCGAATGCGGTGACGATTTCCGGGTGCTTCTCGGCGAAGTCTTTACGCACGATCCAGGCATCGAAAGTCGGTGCGCCAAACTTGGCCAGTTCGCCGGAGGTGATCAGCACTTTGCCGTTTTCCTTGGCAACGCCGAGGGCTGGGTCCCAGACGTAAGTGGCGTCGATGTCACCGCGTTTCCACGCAGCAACGATGGCTGGCGGTGCGAGGTTGAGGATGGTGACTTTCGATGGGTCGATGTTCCAGTGCTTCAGTGCGGCCAACAGGCTGTAGTGGCCGGTGGAAACGAATGGCACGGCGATTTTCTTGCCGATCAGGTCTTGCGGGGTCTTGATTCCGGAACCGTCGCGGGCAACCAGTGCTTCGGCGGCGCCGATCTGGGTAGCGATGAGGAAGGTTTCAACCGGGACTTTGCGGGTGATCGCGGCGGTCAGCGGGCTTGAACCGAGGTAGCCGATTTGCACATCGCCGGAAGCGATGGCGGCGATGATGTCGGCACCGTTGTCGAATTTGCGCCAGTCGATCTTGGCGTTGGTGGCTTTTTCGTACGCACCGTCGGCCTGAGCGACTTTGGCCGGGTCCACGGTGGTCTGGTAGGCGACGGTGACGTCAGCCGCCTGGGCAAACAAACTCGCCGCAGCCAAAGACGCGGCCGCCAGGAGGCGAAGAGGGAAATTCAGTTTCATTGGAGAAGCTCCTTGTCAGGCGACCGAGGATCGGCGTGAAAAGGAGACTAAATGATATAAGAATCCGAAAATAAATAACTTTTTCGAATGAGCTTATGAGCGGAAAATTCTAAGGGAGACTGCGGTGCGGCCTTCGCGGGCAAGCCTCGCTCCAACAGATTGAGGGTAGTCTCAGCATCAGCGATGTGATGCATAACCGTAGGAGCGAGGCTTGCCCGCGAAGAGGGAGTGTCAGCCGACATTAACGTTGACTGGCACACCGCCTTCGCGAGCAAGCCCGCTCCCACAGGTAACCTGCTTTGCAGGTTAGTTACTGATCGCCAGAATGCTCGCCTGATACGACCCGACAAACACATCGAAATCGCCGACTTCGTTCTGCTCCAGCTCCGCCTGTTCAGCCAGCGACGAACGCGCTCGCGATTCAAACTTCGCCTGGTCTTCAATGCTCAACGGCTCACTGCGGAAGTACTCCGCATGCACCCGGCTCTGACGCAGGGAGAACTGGGCAAAGCTTTCCTTATGCTCGGCCATCGCCGCGAGCACCTGGGCCGATGGGGTTCGGGACGAATCCTTGACCTTCTCCAACTGCACGTCCAGCGCCTTGCTGTGCGCATCGCCGCCATGGCTCTGATCGAGCAGCGCGGCGAGCGGGGCAATCTTCTCCAGCAGTTCGGTGGCCCATTCCTTCATGTCCACCGGCTGACCGTCGCGCTGCAATTGCAGGCCTGGACGGCGACCTTCCTTGACCACGCTGAGGAAGTTCGAAGTCGCATTACCGCAGCTGCCATTGGTCAGCAGCGGGCTGTCGTTCAACGCGCAGTACAACAGGAACGCGTCGAGGAACCGCGACTCGATCAGGTCGATGCCCATCGGCAAGAACGGGTTGATGTCCAGGCAGCGCACTTCGACGTACTGAATGCCGCGAGCCACCAGCGCCTGGATCGGCCGTTCGCCGGTGTAGGTCACGCGTTTCGGGCGGATGTTGGAGTAGTACTCGTTTTCGATCTGCAGGATGTTGGTGTTGAGCTGAACCCACTCACCGTCCTTGTGCGTGCCGACTTCAACGTACGGCGCGTAAGGCGTGGCCACCGCTTTGCGCAGGCTGTCGGTGTAGCTCGCCAGATCGTTGTAGCACGGCGTCAGGCCGGCCTGGGCGTTGCTCTGGTAACCGAGGTCACTCATGCGCAGGCTGGTGGCGTACGGCAGGTACAAGGTGTCCGGGTCCAGTTGTTCCAACTGGTGCGAACGACCGCGCAGGAAACCGGCGTCCAGGGCCGGGGAGGCACCGAACAGGTACATCAGCAGCCAGCTGTAGCGACGGAAGTTGCGGATAAGCGCGATGTAGGCCGACGACTGATAGTCGCGGTCGGTGCCGACAAAGCCTTCAGCCTCTTTGAGCAGCGGCCAGAGCTTTTCCGGCAGGGAAAAGTTGTAGTGAATCCCGGCGATGCACTGCATGGTCTTGCCGTAACGCAGGGCCAGGCCCTTGCGGTAGACGTACTTGAGCTGACCGATGTTGGAGGTGCCGTAATAGGCGATCGGGATGTCTTCCTCGGCCGGCAACGGGCACGGCATCGATGGACTCCACAGAAACTCGCTACCGAGCTTGCTGTAGGCAAAACGGTGAATGCTGTCCAGGCTCGCCAGAGTGTCTGCCGGGTCGGGCAGGGCAGGCGTGATGAACTCCAGCAGCGATTCGGAATAATCGGTGGTGATTTGTTCGTTGGTCAGCGCGGAACCCAATTCTTCCGGGTGCGGCGTTTGCGCCAGGCGACCTTCGTCGGTCACGCGCAGGCATTCACGTTCGATGCCGTGAAGGCACTGTTCGAGCAGAGAGAGGTTAGCGCGCTCGCCAAGCAGAGCCAGGCGGCGGTTGAGAAGTTCGCTCAAGTTGGATTCCTTCACGCGTCAGTCGCCCCAATATGGGGGTGGGCAAGACGGTCTACAAGGGTGAAGTTAAAACTGGCGTTTTCGCCTGGTTTTGGAACGAGCCGCAATCAATGTGGGAGCGGGCTTGCTCGCGAAGAGGGAGTGTCAGTCAACACATAAATTGCCTGATACACCGCCTTCGCGAGCAAGCCCGCTCCCACAGGGAGTTTCGGCGCTGCGGTCACAGCGCTGAAATTAACTCAAATCGATGACGTCTAGCTACAGGACAGCGAACGTGCCTTGTGCTTTTGCGACCAGTTTGTCGCCTTGCATCACGTCGGCTTCAACTACCAATGTGCGCCGGCCCGGGTGGATCACCCGCGCCGTGCACATCACTTCGCCCTCGGAAACCGCGCGAATGTAGTTGATCTTGCATTCGATGGTCGCGCTCTGCTGGTCAAAGCCGTGGGTGCTGGAACAGGCCAGCCCCATGGCAATGTCCACCAGGCTGAACAACGCCCCGCCGTGCAGCTTGCCGCCGCGATTGCGCAGCTCTGGCTCAAGCCCCAGGGCGACTTGCGCCACCCCGGTTTCCAGGCTGTGCAAGCGACACCCCAGCAGCTTGAAAAAAGCGCTTTCGGTCAGGCCGGCAGGGATTTCCATCAGCGCTTCTTCAACTGCTTGGCGTTGGCGAACAGCGAAGCCATGGCGTTGTTGGCCGGGGCCGCTGCCGTGGTTTCCTTGCGTGGCGCACTGTTCTGGGACTGGCGCGGGGCCGAACCCGGACGCGCACCACGGGCACCGTCGATTTTCTCGCCCGGCGTGTCGCTCATGCGCATCGACAGGCCTACGCGTTTGCGCGGGATGTCGATTTCCATGACCTTCACTTTCACCACGTCACCGGCCTTCACCGCTTCGCGCGGATCCTTGATGAACTTCTCCGAAAGCGCGGAGATGTGCACCAAACCGTCCTGATGCACGCCGATGTCGACGAACGCGCCGAAGTTGGTCACGTTGGTTACCACGCCTTCGAGGATCATGCCCAGTTGCAAGTCCTTGAGGTCTTCGACGCCTTCCTGGAACTCGGCGGTCTTGAACTCGGGACGCGGGTCACGGCCAGGTTTTTCCAGCTCTTGCAGGATGTCGGTCACCGTCGGCAGACCGAAAGTCTCGTCGGTGTACTTCTTCGGATCGAGGCGCTTGAGGAAGCTCGCGTCGCCGATCAGCGAACGGATATCACGGTCGGTTTCAGCGGCAATGCGCTGCACCAGCGGATAGGCTTCCGGGTGAACCGCCGACGAATCCAGTGGGTTGTCGCCGTTCATGACGCGCAGGAAACCGGCGGCTTGTTCGAAGGTTTTTTCGCCCAGACGCGCGACTTTCTTCAGTGCTGCACGGGTTTTGAACGCACCGTGCTCGTCGCGGTGGCTGACGATGTTCTGCGCCAGGGTCGCGTTGAGGCCGGAGATGCGCGCCAGCAGCGCCACGGAAGCAGTGTTCACGTCCACGCCCACGGCGTTTACGCAGTCCTCGACCACAGCGTCCAGGCCGCGCGCCAGTTTCAGCTGCGACACGTCGTGCTGGTACTGGCCGACGCCGATGGATTTCGGATCGATCTTCACCAGTTCGGCCAGTGGATCCTGCAAACGGCGAGCGATGGACACCGCGCCACGGATCGACACGTCCAGATCCGGGAATTCCTTGGAAGCCAGTTCCGACGCCGAGTAAACCGATGCACCGGCCTCGGAGACCATGACTTTGGTCATTTTCATCGCTGGGTATTTTTTGATCAGCTCAGCGGCCAGTTTGTCGGTTTCACGGCTGGCGGTGCCGTTGCCGATGGCGATCAGGTCAACCGCGTGCTTGGCGCACAGGGCAGCCAGAATCGCGATGGTCTGGTCCCACTTGTTGTGCGGCACGTGCGGGTAAACCGTGGCGTGATCCAGCAGCTTGCCGGTGGAATCGACCACGGCGACTTTGCAACCGGTGCGCAGGCCTGGGTCGAGGCCCAGGGTTGCGCGCGGACCGGCCGGGGCCGACAGCAGCAAGTCGTGCAGGTTGTGCGCGAAAACGTTGATCGCTTCGGTCTCGGCGCCGTCGCGCAGTTCGCCCAGAAGGTCGGTTTCCAGGTGGGTGTAGAGCTTGACCTTCCAGGTCCAGCGCACCACTTCGCCCAGCCATTTGTCGGCGGCGCGGTTCTGGTTCTGGATGCCGAATTGCTGGCCGATCATGCCTTCGCACGGGTGCATGGTGCCTGGCAGTTCGTCGCCGACTTTCAGCGCGGAGCTGAGGATGCCTTCGTTGCGGCCACGGAAAATCGCCAGCGCGCGGTGCGACGGCATGCTTTTCAGCGGTTCATCGTGTTCGAAGTAGTCGCGGAACTTGGCGCCTTCCTCTTCCTTGCCTGCAATTACGCGGGCACTGAGAGTGGCTTCCTGCTTGAGGTAGCTGCGCAGCTTGTCCAGCAGGCCGGCGTCTTCGGCGAAGCGTTCCATCAGGATGTACTTGGCGCCTTCGAGCGCGGCTTTCACGTCGGCCACGCCTTTTTCGGCGTCGACGAAGCGTGCGGCTTCAGCGTCCGGGGTCAGGCTAGGGTCGTTGAACAGGCCGTCGGCCAAGTCGCCGAGGCCGGCTTCCAGGGCAATCTGGCCCTTGGTACGGCGCTTTTGCTTGTACGGCAGGTACAAGTCTTCGAGGCGGGTCTTGGTGTCGGCGAGTTTGATGTCGCGCTCGAGTTGCGGGGTCAGCTTGCCTTGCTCCTGGATGCTCGCCAGGATACTGATGCGCCGTTCGTCGAGTTCTCGCAGGTAGCGCAGGCGCTCTTCCAGGTGCCGCAACTGGATGTCATCGAGGCTGCCGGTCACTTCTTTCCGGTAGCGGGCGATGAAGGGAACGGTAGAGCCTTCATCGAGTAGCGCGACGGCCGCTTCGACCTGTTGTGGGCGTACACCGAGTTCCTCGGCGATGCGGCTGTTGATGCTGTCCATAAAACCACCTGACAAATTGTGAAAGCAGGCTCGCAGGCGCAGGGATAAAGGCTCGGCGAGACTGGTTGAGCGGCCTGGCCTGCGCCGCTACCTGGGTCAACAGGCATCCCGTTGACCCGTGAAATCGAACAATTACTGCGCCGGCCATGAAAATAAAAAGGGCCTTCCACAGTAACGATCAGACGTTGCCTGACACAAAACGCCGCGCATTATAACCAGCGTTCTGTCATTCGGGGGCATTGCGCTCTGTAGGCAAAAAGGCCGGTTTTCTGGTAGTGAAGGAAAAATCTGCTAACAATGCACACGGTGCGTATAACGGCAGCTACGCCATAATGCGCGCCGAGCTAAAAGGAGCATCTAATGAGCAGCACTGCAAACAATGCTGAAGGCGAAAAAATTCTGATTGTTGATGACGATCCAGGGCTGAGCAGCCTGCTGGAACGCTTTTTCGTCAGCAAGGGCTACCGTGCCCGCGCCGTACCGAACACCGAACAAATGGATCGCTTGCTGGCGCGTGAAGTGTTCAATCTGGTTGTTCTCGACCTGATGTTGCCGGGCGAAGACGGTTTGACCGCCTGCCGCCGTCTGCGTGGCGCGAACAATCAGATTCCGATCATCATGCTCACCGCCAAGGGTGATGAGCTGAGCCGCATCAAGGGCCTGGAACTGGGCGCCGACGATTACCTGGCCAAGCCGTTCAACCCGGATGAGCTGATGGCCCGGGTCAAAGCGGTCCTGCGTCGTCAGGCTGCGCCAGTGCCGGGTGCACCGGGCAGCGAAGATGAAAGCGTGACCTTCGGTGACTACGAACTGTCTCTGGCCACCCGCGAACTGAAGCGCGGCGATGAAGTGCACATGCTCACCACCGGTGAGTTCGCGGTGCTCAAGGCCCTGGTCATGAACGCTCGTCAGCCACTGACGCGCGACAAACTGATGAACCTGGCCCGTGGTCGCGAGTGGGATGCCCTGGAGCGTTCCATCGACGTGCAGATTTCCCGTCTGCGCCGGATGATCGAGCCTGATCCATCCAAACCACGCTACATCCAGACTGTCTGGGGCGTGGGCTACGTGTTCGTTCCGGATGGCGCCGCCACAAAGTGATCGGCGATTTGTAGGAGCGGGTCTTGCGGACGAGTTTGTCCGCAGACTCGCGATCCGCAATATGCGAGCATCGCTCGCTCCTGCAAGTGTGTAGCGGTTATCCATGAAAACCCCCGTTTGGTTCCCCCAGAGTTTCTTCTCCCGCACCCTGTGGCTGGTGCTGATCGTCGTGCTGTTCTCCAAGGCGCTGACCCTGGTTTATCTGTTGATGAACGAGGACGTGCTGGTGGACCGCCAATACAGCCACGGCGTCGCCCTGACGCTAAGGGCCTATTGGGCCGCCGATGAAGAAAATCGCACGAAAATCGCGGATGCGGCGACCCTGATCCGGGTGGTCGGCGCCGGTGTGCCGGAAGGCGAACAACACTGGCCGTACAGCGAAATCTATCAGCGGCAAATGCAGGCGGAGCTGGGTGCCGACACCGAAGTCCGGTTACGCATGCACTCGCCGCCGGCGCTGTGGGTCCGGGCGCCTAGCCTTGGCGATGGCTGGCTGAAAGTGCCGCTGTACCCGCATCCGTTGCGTGGCCAGAAAATCTGGAACGTACTCGGCTGGTTCCTCGCCATCGGCTTGTTGTCCACCGCCTCGGCGTGGATTTTCGTCAGCCAGCTCAATCAACCTTTGAAACGTTTGGTCTATGCCGCGAGGCAACTTGGCCAGGGCCGCAGCGTGCGCCTGCCGATCAGCGACACGCCGAGTGAAATGGCCGAGGTTTACCGCGCCTTCAACCAGATGGCCGAAGACGTCGAGCAGGCCGGTCGCGAGCGTGAGTTGATGTTGGCCGGGGTGTCCCACGATTTGCGCACGCCGCTGACCCGTTTGCGGTTGTCCCTGGAGTTGATGGGCGATCACAGCGATCTGTCGGACGACATGGTTCGCGATATTGAGGACATGGACGCGATTCTCGACCAGTTCCTGGCGTTCATTCGTGACGGTCGTGACGAGTCGGTAGAAGAGGTGGACCTGAGCGACCTGGTGCGCGAAGTCGCCGCGCCGTACAACCAGAACGAAGAAAAAGTCCGCTTGCGCCTGGAACCGATTCAGCCGTTTCCGTTGCGTCGGGTGTCGATGAAACGCTTGCTGAACAACCTGATCGGCAACGCCTTGCACCATGCGGGCAGTGGCGTTGAGGTGGCGGCCTATGTGTCCGGCGACACCAGCGCGCCGTATGTGGTGCTGAGCGTGATGGACCGTGGGGCGGGGATTGATCCGTCGGAGCTGGAGGCGATCTTCAACCCGTTCACCCGTGGAGATCGGGCGCGGGGCGGGAAGGGCACCGGGTTGGGCCTGGCGATCGTGAAGCGGATTGCTTCGATGCATGGCGGGAATGTTGAGTTGCGTAACCGGTCGGGTGGCGGGCTGGAAGCGCGGGTGCGGTTGCCGTTGGGGTTGATGTTGCCGCGGGATGCGGTTTAAGAGACTGGCATCATCGTTGGGGCTTCGGGCCTCTTCGCGGGCAAGCCTCGCTCCTACATGGATTTCTGATCACCTGTAGGAGCGAGGCTTGCCCGCGAAGGCGGCCCTCCAGCCGCCATAAATTTGAGGTTTAACCCTTGCCTTTGGTCCGCGTCATATTCGGCCCGCCATTTTTCTCCAGATGCTCAATGATGATCCCTGCCACGTTCTTGCCGGTGGTGGTTTCAATCCCTTCCAGCCCCGGCGACGAGTTCACTTCCATCACCAGCGGCCCGTGATTGGAGCGCAGGATATCCACACCCGCCACCGCCAGACCCATCACCTTGGCTGCCCGCAACGCCGTCATGCGTTCTTCCGGGGTGATTTTGATCAGGCTCGCACTGCCGCCGCGATGCAGGTTGGAGCGGAACTCCCCAGGCTTGGCCTGGCGCTTCATCGCCGCAATCACCTTGTCGCCGACCACGAAGCAGCGAATGTCCGCACCGCCGGCTTCCTTGATGTATTCCTGGACCATGATGTTCTGCTTCAGGCCCATGAACGCTTCGATCACCGACTCTGCCGCCGTCGCGGTTTCACACAGCACCACGCCGATGCCCTGGGTGCCTTCCAGCACCTTGATCACCAGTGGTGCGCCGTTGACCATGTCGATCAGGTCGGGAATGTCGTCCGGCGAGTGGGCAAACCCGGTGACCGGCAAACCGATCCCCCGGCGCGACAGCAATTGCAACGAGCGCAGTTTGTCCCGCGAACGGGCGATGGCCACCGATTCGTTAAGCGGGAACACCCCCATCATTTCAAACTGGCGCAACACCGCGCAGCCATAAAACGTCACCGAGGCACCGATCCGTGGGATCACCGCATCGAAACCTTCCAGCGGTTTGCCGCGGTAGTGGATCTGCGGCTTGTGGCTGGCAATGTTCATGTAGGCGCGCAAGGTGTCGATCACCACCATTTCATGGCCACGCTCGATACCGGCTTCGACCAGACGACGGGTGGAATACAGACGCGGGTTTCGCGACAGCACAGCGATCTTCATGCAACACCTGTGGAGGAGGTAGATACCGGGAACACCGGCTTGTCTTGTACATATTTGATTCCCGGATTGACCACCAACTGGCCGTCGATCAGGGCTTTGGAACCGAGTAACAGGCGATAACGCATGGACTTGCGGCAGGCGAGCGTGAACTCGACCCGCCAGACCCGATCACCGAGGGCCAGGGTGGTGCTGACCACGTAGCGCATCTGCGCGTGGCCGTTGGAGCTTTTAATGGTTTTCATCGTCACCAGCGGCGCCTCGCAGCGGCGGTGGCGCAATTGCACCACCGTGCCCAGGTGTGCGGTGAAGCGCACCCATTCCTGCCCGTCGCGCTCGAATGTCTCGATGTCGGTGGCATGCAGGCTGGAGGTGCTGGCGCCGGTGTCGATTTTTGCCCGAAGGCCCGCGACTCCCAGATCCGGGAGCGCCACCCACTCGCGCAGACCGACAACGGTCAAATGGTCAAATGTCTTCAATAGGAAAAAACCGGCGATTAACGCGTCCAGGCTTCAGGCGTTACCTGAGCCAACGCTTTGAATGCAGGTTTGGCGAACCAGTAACCCTGCATCAGAAATATTCCACAGTCCGCCAGGAAATCCCGTTCACCAGCGCTCTCAATGCCTTCGGCAATGACTGTAACGTCCAACTCCGCACAGATTGTGACAATCCCCCGAACGATAGCCTGACGAACACGGTCGCGATCGACATCGCGGATCAGCGCCATGTCGAGTTTGATCAGGTCCGGTTGGAAATCAGCCAGCAGATTGAGCCCCGAATAACCGGCACCGAAATCATCGATGGCGGTCTTGAAGCCGAATTCGCGGTATTCACGCAGAATATTGGTCAAATGGCGATAGTTATCTACGTGCTCGCTTTCCAGTGTTTCGAAAATCAGTCGGTCAATCGGGAAATTGTGTTTTTTTGCCGCCTCCAGGGTGCTGCGAATGCATAGCTCTGGACGATAGACGGCGTTGGGCATGAAGTTGATCGACAAGTGTGTCTGCATATTTAGATTCGCCGCGCCTTCGATGGCGCGGGTCCGGCAGAGCTGGTCGAAGCGGTAACGGTTCTCTTCTGTAACCTGATCTAACACGGACAACGCGCCTTCACCCGCCAGCCCACGGACCAGCGCTTCGTGGGCGAAAATCGATTGGTCACGCAGGTCGACGATCGGTTGGTAGGCGAAGGCAAAATCGAAGCCCAGCGCCTCGCTTTGCTGGCAGCCCTGGCAACCGGTTTTGGGTGAGGTCAAAGAAGAGGGGAATATAGTCACTCGATCACTCCATGCCGGTGAACCGGCCACGATCACATTCTATCTGGAGGGCCGAGTTCTTGCGCCCGACAGAAACGGTAGTACAGTTCCGACTACTGGCGGATAGAGGAATTCATATGGCACAAAAACAGGAAGAGGACGACAAGGTCCGTCTCGATAAATGGTTGTGGGCCGCGCGTTTTTACAAAACCCGTGCGTTGGCCAAATCGGCGATCGAGAGTGGCAAGGTGCACTGTCGGGGCGAGCGATGCAAACCGGGCAAGGAACCGCGCATCGGCGATGAGTTCCAGATCCGCATTGGGTTCGAGGAAAAAACGGTCGTGGTCCAGGCACTGTCGATCGTGCGCCGTGGCGCGCCAGAGGCGCAGACGCTGTATGCGGAGACCGAAGCGAGCGTCGCCAAGCGTGAAGCGGCCGCGGCGATGCGCAAGGCCGGGTCGCTGGGTGTGAGCACCGACGGCAAGCCGAGCAAGAAACAGCGGCGGGATTTGTTCAAGTTTCGCGGCAGTAGCAACGACGAGTGAATCAGTTGGTTATGTGTTATTTGGGCTGACGCCTTCGCGAGCAAGCCCGCTCCCGCAGGGGAAACGCATTCCAATGTGGGAGCGAGCCTGCTCGCGAACGAGTGCGCAGCACTCGCTGGCCGCTGCGGAGTATCAGGCGCTACGCACCACACTCATCCGCGAAACCACCGGCAATTTCCCCAGCAGCCCGAACAGCGGTGCCGTCACTTTCAGGAAAAATTCCGAAACGTGATACGCAAACGGTGTGTAGTAACCCCAGCCCAACGCCCACACCGCCAGCAACACGCCGCCGATGTAATCGTCCTGGCCCCAATGCGCGCCGGCCACCAGTCGCGGCATCATGAACAGCAGCGCCAGGCCCCAGATCGTCAGGGTCTGTCCGGTGCCACGGCTGAATACCGTCATGAACATCGCCCAGATCAACAGCACGGAAGCGTGATCACCGGGGAAGCTCTGGCTCGAGCGATCCTTCAGTTGCCACGTCCTCTCAAGCTCGGGGAAATAGTCGCTCATGTGCACGGCGCCGTTGATCATCATCGACGGGCTGCTGTGCTGCCAGTCCATGTAGTCGGCGAATTTCGAGAACAGCATGCGGATAAACAGCAGCAACAGCAGAATCGCTAGAAAGCCGAAAAATGCCCGGCGTACGTCGATGGCCTCGAACACCCAATCGCCTTTGATCAGCAGCGTCAGCAGAATCACCCCAACCACCGCATCAAATGGACGCAGACTTGCAATTGCCCAGATGTGGAGCCATATCGGGTTGCTGGCCAATGGAGCATTGAGCAGGTGAAACAGCCACTCGTCGAAAATCACGCACAACATCTGACCCGTAGGCCATAACCAGAATGCCAACAGTGCCAAAGGCACAAAATTGCACAAAACCAGCCGGCGCAGGTTCCACCTTGCTTGGAACAAACCCGGATTGTTCATAAAATGCCTCCAATGGCTGAACATTGCGCACCAAAGCGGTGCCGCGAAGCGTAATTGTCACTACTTGTAACTAAATTGTCATCACTTCAGATACCCAGACCTATGACCGATCTACCGGATTCCGACTTCACCCAACGCTTCATCTTCGATGACAGCGACACCCGCGGCGAGCTGGTGGCGTTGGAACGTAGCTATGCCGAAGTGCTGGCAAAACACCCCTACCCAGAGCCGGTCGCGCAACTGTTGGGCGAGCTGATGGCCGCCGCCGCGTTGCTGGTCGGCACCCTTAAGTTCGATGGACTGCTAATCCTGCAAGCGCGTTCCGATGGACCGATCCCGTTGCTGATGATCGAGTGCTCCAGCGAGCGCGAAATCCGTGGCCTGGCCCGCTACGAAGCCGACCAGATCGCGCCCGACGCGACCCTCGCTGACCTCATGCCCAACGGCGTGCTGGCGCTGACCATCGACCCGACCCAGGGCCAGCGTTACCAGGGCATCGTCGACCTCGACGGCGAAACCCTGTCCGAGTGCTTCACCAACTATTTCGTCATGTCCCAGCAGGTCGGCACGCGCTTCTGGCTGTACGCCGATGGCCGTCGTGCCCGTGGCCTGCTGCTGCAGCAATTGCCCGCCGACCGTCTGAAAGACGAAGAAGAACGCGCCGCCAGCTGGCAGCACATCACCGCGCTGGGCAGCACCCTGACCGCCGATGAATTGCTCAGCCTGGACAATGAAACCGTGCTCCATCGCCTCTACCACGAAGAGCAGGTGCGCCTGTTCGATGTGCAAAGACTGCGCTTCCGTTGCAGCTGCTCGCGCGAACGTTCTGCCAATGCACTGGTCAGCTTGGGTCTGGAAGATGCCCAGTCGCTGGTGATCGAACACGGCGGCCACATCGAGATCGATTGCCAGTTCTGCAACCAGCGCTACCTGTTCGATGCAGCGGATATCACTCAATTGTTCGCTGGCGCGGGTGTCGATACGCCGTCAGATACCCGGCACTAAAACGGTTCAGCGCAGGTAAATTCACTGGTTAGCGCCGGAATAACGCCGTTACGACGGGAGGGCCCTACTCTTTTTGGGCTTTTCTGGCATAATCCGGCCCACTTTTTGTCGCGGTAGTAGTGCACGACTTTCTACTACAAAACGTTTGGAGCACACTCGGCCACTGGCCGACGGGGAATCTCATGACGCAAGCCAATAACGCCGTGTACACCGATCTGAGTGTTGATGATCTGGTAAAAGAAGCCTTGAATCGCGGTGAAGGCGAGCTTGCCGATACCGGCGCGCTGGTTGTTCGCACCGGTCACCGCACCGGCCGCTCGCCAGTCGATCGTTTCATCGTTGACGAGCCGTCCACTTCGGCTTCCATCGCCTGGGGCCCGATCAACCGCAAGTTCCCGGCCGACAAGTTCGATGCCCTGTGGGCTCGCGTCGAGGCGTTCAACAACGCGCAAGAGCATTTCGTTTCCCACGTGCATGTAGGTGCGGCTGAAGACCACTACCTGGCCGTGAAGATGACCACCCAGACTGCCTGGCAGAATCTGTTCGGTCGTTGCCTGTTCATCAACCCGGAGCAGTACAACCCGGCCGGTCGTGACGAGTGGCAAGTACTCAACGTAGCCAACTTTGAATGCGTGCCTGAGCGTGACGGCACCAACTCCGACGGTTGCGTGATCCTCAACTTCGCACAGAAGAAAGTGCTGATCGCTGGCATGCGTTACGCCGGTGAGATGAAGAAAGCCATGTTCTCCGTGCAAAACTTCCTGCTGCCGGCCGCTGACGTGCTGCCGATGCACTGCGCCGCCAACATCGGCGAAGCAGGCGACGTGACCCTGTTCTTCGGTCTGTCCGGCACCGGTAAAACCACCCTGTCCGCCGACGAAAGCCGTTACCTGATCGGTGACGACGAACACGGCTGGGGCGAAGGCGTTGTCTTCAACATCGAAGGCGGCTGCTACGCCAAGTGCATCGACCTGTCCGAGAAGAACGAGCCGGTCATCTGGAAAGCCATCAAGCACGGCGCTGTGCTGGAAAACGTCGTCATCGACGACGCCAAGCACGCCGACTACGCCGATGTCAGCCTGACCCAGAATAGCCGCGCCGCCTACCCGCTGGAACACGTTGCCAAGCGCTCCGAGCAGAACCTCGGTGGCGAGCCAAACGCTGTGATCTTCTTGACCTGCGACCTGACCGGCGTCCTGCCGCCAGTCTCGATCCTCAGCGAAGAACAAGCGGCCTACCACTTCCTGTCCGGCTACACCGCACTGGTGGGCTCGACCGAAATGGGTTCCGGCAGCGGCATCAAGTCCACCTTCTCCACCTGCTTCGGCGCACCGTTCTTCCCGCGTCCGGCTGGCGAATACGCAGAACTGCTGATCAAGCGCATCCGCGGCTTCGGCTCCAAGGTCTACCTGGTTAACACCGGTTGGACCGGCGGCGGCTACGGCGTCGGCAAACGCTTCAACATCCCGACCACTCGTGGCGTGATTGCAGCGATCCAGAGCGGTGCGTTGATCGGTGTTGAAACCGAGCACCTGGACACCATCAACCTGGACGTGCCGTTGGCTGTTCCTGGTGTCGAGACTGGCCTGTTGAACCCGCGTAATACCTGGGCTGACAAGGCTGCTTACGATGAAGCTGCCAAGGCGTTGGCTGGGTTGTTTGTTGAGAACTTCAAGAAGTTTGAAGTGAGTGATGCGATCAAGGCTGCTGGGCCTAAGCTGTAAGGCTTGGTCTGACGCAGTTAAAGAGCCGCTCTTAGGGGCGGCTTTTTTGTGGGCGCTGTTTAGTCCTGAAGGTAACGGAGATTACTTGTGGGAGCGGGCTTGCTCGCGAAAGCGGTCATTCATTCAACATTGATGCTGACGGCTCTACCGCTTTCGCGAGCAAGCCCGCTCCCACAGGAATTAGCGTGCGCTTCAGGTTTTTAGATGCAGAACTAATGCGCCAACCAAGACCAAAACAACGCCCAGCACTTGTACCTTGGCCAATCGCTCCTTGAAAAACACATAACCCAAAATCGCCGCAATACCGCCCGACAATGTGCTGATCACGGTCACAACCGAAACTGATCCGGCCACCGCGCCCCAGGCGAATGACGAAAAACCACCCAGGTTCATCAGGCTTGCACCCGTCAGCGTCATGCAGTTTTTCAGGGGCGGGATTTTCAAGCCGTCCTTTATTTTGATCACGATGAGCACCAGCACGATCAGCCCAACCAGATAAGCGAGCCAGAGCATCGTCACTGGCCCAAGAACAGGAAGGACGAAGTGTCCTTGCAACCAAAAACTGGTGCCGTAGAAACTGGCTGCCAACAATGCGTAGGCAATCGAACTGCTGGCTTGTGTGGTGTGTGGAATCTTCGGGTCAGAGTGAATGCTGGAAAGAATCACCCCGAGCACGCACAGGCCAATGCATAGCAGTTGAATCAAGCTGATCTGCTCACCGCCAGCCCAGGACAGCAATGTCGTGACCACGCCGTAGGACGTCACCAGCGGCGCGACAATGGAGGCTTTGCCGAGGGCGAAGGCTTTGGACAGCGCCAGGGCACCGGACACGGTCAGGATGGCGGCGCCAACGCCGATTAACCAGACGTTGAGTGGTGCAGCCATGGATTTGAAGATGAAGCTGGGAACGGCGATCAGCAACAGGCTCATGATCGTGAAGCCCAGTGCCTGCCCGAAATACACGGCCCTTTTGACGCCGACTGCGCGGGCATTCAGGCCCACGAGAAAATCCGTACCACCCCAGAGCAGGGCGGCGAGTAAACCCATCAGTACGTCCACGCTATGTCCTTATAGGTGTTCGCTGCGCACGTTTAGAGGCTTTCCAGCTCCTGAGTGTTCCAGCGGTAGAGCATGCGATAGTCAACGGGACTTTGTCGCCGCGACCCCTGGCCCCGCGTTTGAGGAACACATCGTAGCCTTCGGGTTGGAAGTAGCGATAGGTATCTTGTTCGATGATAAGAGGAGGGCTCTCAGCTATTTTCCTGATAGCCGAAACGCTGAAGCCATGTTGTCTTGCTCCCGTTTCGACAGCCCCGCAGCACTGGCCACTTTTGGCCACTGGCTCACCACTTCTTGGAAACGCTCAATAATCTCCTGTGCATCATCACGGCTAACACGGAAGATTTCGGCGACTTCGCGAGCGATTTCGAGATCCAGCGCATTGTCGGCATCGGTAATGTTGAGCTTCAATCCATCGGCATGTGCGACCGGATTCATGTCGTAGGCATCAGACAGGCGCCACCCACGACCCGGATCAAGAAGGAAGCCATGGTTGCGCATGTGATCGTCGGTATTTGAAACCAAGATGTTGAACACAATCCGTGACCACAATTCGCGGAGATCTTCGTCGGGCTCTGAACCGTGCTGCACGAGTACTTCTGCCAACTCAAGGTAGCTAGCGCCTACTGACGCATCATCACCGTCTACGCGGTCGGTCATGGTCATGGCTGAAGCGAAATGCAGTCGCCCTCCCGTTGCAGTGCGGTCGAAGCGTTTGACCATGAAGCAGTAATGGTCACTCGCATAGCGCTGCGCCATTCCCGTAGCCACGCGCAGACCACATTGCTTCGCCATGGCGTTCACCACGAATTCCCATCCGCCGACGTCATAGTCGTCGCGTGTACTCGGGAACTTGGCGATCCACAGATGACCGTTCTTGTCAGCAACGCTGGCCTTGGGTCTGGCGCCGCCCAGTGAGCCACCGGGTGCAATCAACATTCTCAACCACTCGCGCCCATCGAGCGAGGTGTTGTCTGGATCGTTTTCCAGCGCGCGACTTGCCTGTTCCAGCTCCCGTAACTTGATAAAGGGCGGCGCTGCCAACCCATCTCGATCGTCCAGAAAACTACCTTCATCATTCAACTTGTAGCGGATAGCACCGACTCGATAGAGGTCGTGAACGCCTAGAAGGTAATCCGACTCGTAGAGCTTTGTGCCCTTCGGGACAAGTCCTTCGCGGATGTCCCGCTCCAAGCGGCGTTTCATTAGCAACTGGCCCCAGCGATCCGGGCTTGAGTCGGCAAAAGCGCCGAAGCGAGTCTGGTGCTGGCCAGGGAATTGCCGTCCTTCGAAGAGCCCGATGCGGGGATCCAGCGTCGTGAAGTTCAATTCGGGATCGGCCAAAGCGGTAGGGTCGTATTCAAATTCGAACACGTTGTTGGAGCGAGCTTTTCGGGCATGGAGAAACCCGAGCCGCCTTGGTCCGTTCAGGGTTTCCCAATCGGCATACACCGCGATCAGTGTCATTTTCAATCCGTCCCGGGTTTGGTTTTCTTCGTGGTGAACAACTTGGAAAACGAGTGAGTGTTCAACGGGAAATCAACCTCAATATCCGAATCGGAAATGGGGCTTTCCGATGCTTCCTCCGTCCTGTCTCGAATTGGTGACGACGCCTTCGTGGAGGTCACTTTGCGTACTCGTTGGCGTTTACCGGCTGCTGCGTTCGCTTGTGGAGTTAAGCGCGCGTCTTGCAGCTGGCGTCCCAACTCATCGGTTGCTGCGAGCTTACTCAAGTCTTTCTCCAAGCCCAGAACCTGCATCACAGACATATAGGCGCCCATCGTCACGCCTGAAGCGCCGGACTCCAGAGAGCGAAGCGTTGTCAGCGACATGCCAGCCCTTTCAGCGACTTGCTTTGCGGTCAGCCTGCGACGCAGTCGAGCGAGTTTCAGGCGTTCGCCAAACTCCGCGAGCAGTCTGGATGCGGATGGCATGAGAGGCGCTGTTTTCTTAGCCATATGCCATTATTCCTTCATTATTTGGCTTTAACTACCAGAATAATAGCACTTATGTAGTGATTTGCAGGGTGTTGCAAGGCACGGCCTTCGGTACCGCTGCAAACGGTCGAGGCCGGAATTAATTTTTATAACTGCCATTATTCCAACCGAATGCCTGCTAAACAGCCAGAATAATGCCATTTATGTATTTCGCTGGAGAGATTCCAGAGCTTGCGTATCCCACTGTTGCACCTTGACCGCTTGGTAAAGCATGCCGATGGTCAGCGGGATTTTGTCACCTCGACCCTTCGCCCGGCGCTTGAGATGCACATCGAACCCTTCGGGTTGGAAGTAGCGGTAGGCGTCGTAGTCGACCAAGTCGATCCCAAACTGTTCTTCCAGCGCCTCCATCAGTTGTCGCGCATCGGCGCCGTCGCAGCCGAGGTCGAAGTTGATCGAGGTGGCGAGGCTGATGGCTTTGCGTTCGGGCAGGCCGAGTTCTTCGTGCAGCAGCTGCATGAGCAGGTGCATGGCGTGGTCGTCGGGGAAGTTGGGGGCGAGGTTCATGGTGCGTGTTCCGTCAGGGGCAGTTCGATGAGGTGGATTAAGCCTGATTTCGCGGCGTGTTGGATGTTGATCAACACAGCGAACCTGATATTCGCGGGAAGGCTGGCGCGCACCGCGTAGGATTTCGTTCATCTGTTGCATGCTTTCCATTAGGTCATCAAAAAACTGGCTCATGGTTATGCTCAGGTTTTGATCGTTCCTACGCTCCGTGTGGGAATGCAGCCCGGGACGCTCTGCGTGCCAAGAGCCGAACGCGGAGCGTCCGTTGAGGCATTCCCACGCGGAGCGCGGGAACGATCTTCACTCGGTGTCAGGCAGGTGCTTTCCATCCCATCATGCGTTGCTGGGCGACTTTCAATAGGTCGCAGCCATCCTGATTCAGCAGGTAGAGCGCGTGGGTGATGTGCGGGATGTCTTCGACGTCGCCGTGTTTGAAGCAGGTACAGTGCAGGGTTTTGAGGAGGTCGCTGGGGCTCGGATTCGCTGGAGGGCGGCTTCGAGTATGTCCTGGGGGTTGGCTTCTGTGTCGATGATCAGGGGCGGGGAATCGGTGAGGTTGGTTTGTAGTGGGCGGTAGCGATCAAACAACGAATTTAATGATGTCACTGAGGAACACCTCTATTGAGTTGGAAATATGCGTCCTCTCTTTCGGGTGACCAAGCCCGAGTCGCTGATTTGGCAGCGACACTCCGACTATAGGTTTGAGCCACAGGGCGGCGATAGGCGATAAGGAGTCCTCGTTTGTAGGAACGGGATGAAGCTTCGGCAGGGCATTGCCTACAGCTTTTTCCCATGTCGCAATTTCTCCCGTTTGATTGCAAATATGCGTCTGGCTTCTTCATCTGGAATGCTTGGGCGCGGGTCGTCGATGCTGGCTTGTACCTGAGCTCTGAACCACGCGTCGTAGGCTTCTTTTTCGAGCAGTTGATGTTGATGTTGATGTTGTTGGGCATCGGGCATCGGGCATTTTTGTTTTCATCGGGTACACCGGGTTTTCGTTCTTCGCGGGCAAGCCTCGCTCCTACACCAGGCCGGATTCTGTAGTGGTCTTCGGCAAGCGCTGCCGGGCAACTTCCAGGAGTTCGTTGCCGTCCTGGGTAAGCAAGTACAGGGCGTTGATGATGTTTGGGATATCGCTCGGGTCGGCCTCTTTGAAACTTTGGCAATAAAGCGTCTCAAGCAAATCGCTGGCGGCGCGGATGCGTTGGCGGGCGGCGTCGAGGATTTCGTGTGGATCGGCTTCGGTGTCGATGACCAGCACGGGGGTGTCGCTGTAACTGGACTTGAGTGGGTGAAAGCGATTTGTCAGCGTGCAAGGTGTGTCCATCGAGGTTTCTCCTGTGTGAAATCACGGCAGGCCGAGACACCGTTTCAGCCGCGCCGCAGACTATAGAAGGGCCTGGAACGGCGCCGCAATATGGCCACGATGGACAGAAATCGTAGGGGTTTTACCCGTGTTTTCGGACCCGGCCTACGCATTCCCCGAGGTTTTTTACCGTAAAACCCTTACCAGTAAAATTTCCCACGGGTTTGTCAGGCATTACGCGGTGAACCTCTGTAAGGTGCGCGCCAGAATCTGTAGGGCGTTTCCAAACGTCTGACCAACGCTTAAAGGGAATTAGGTATGCAATGGCTACGTATGGCCTCGATTTTGTTGTTGTGGGCAGGTGTTTGTCGTTTGACGGGCGCCACCGACGTGGCCGGTTCGATGGTTCAGGACAATATGGATCGCACCGGTTGGCCGGATGCGCTCACCAGCCAGGCTGACGTCGATACTGCGTCCCGCGCCGAAGTGCTGATGGTCGGCAAGGCGCTGCTGGACAGCGAAGCGCTGGACGAACCCGGCCTGAAACAACGCTTGGGCGTGCACACGGTAAAGCTCAAGTCGGTACGACAAGTGCGTGACGGGTTGTGGGATCGGTTGCTGACCACCTACCGCAATGCCAGCCAGAACTGTGATGGCCAACCCTTCTGCCCGCGTGTGCGCAGCGTCGCTGATTTACGTCAGTTGGCGGCGGCGTTCACGGGCGAAATCAGCCCGGCCTATGCCGCGTGGGCCAGCAAGAGCCGGGTGTTTCATGAGCAGGCATTGAATGAGCAACTGCGGGTGGCGGTGCTGGTGCCGTAGTCAGCTGGCGATGTCTGGCTGAACAGTGGAATGCACCGCAAGCAGCGGCGGTTCGTCAGGGAATTTGCCGCATCCGCTCAGCAGCAGCGATGCAAGAACCAGGGCGAAAATCGAAGTGTGGGGCATGCTCGTTCCTTCGTGAGAAATCCGCGCCCATCAGGCGTCCTGCCGTGATGTGAAATACGCGGATAGTGGTTTTGAGGAGGTGAACCTTACCTCTTGACCGAGTGGCTCGGTGAGCAAGAAAGTGTTTCGTTTGTTTCATCCTGTGGCAAAGAAGCAGGGTGGCAAGGCTGTATCATCCCGTATCGTTTTGGTCCCGACCTTTTCTCGACTCGCTGCAATCGCCGGCTAGGCTTTTGGCATCGCAGCAGTCAACGGAGTGACAGCTTATGCACAACACCCTGGAACAGGTTTTCGGTTATCCACAGTTTCGGCCCGGCCAGGAGGCGGCGGTCAGCGCGGTGTTGGCCGGGCGTTCGGCGGCGGCGATTTTCCCCACCGGCTCGGGCAAGTCCCTGTGTTATCAATTGCCGGCGCTGTTGCTGCCGCACCTGACGTTGGTGGTGTCGCCACTGCTGGCGCTGATGCAGGATCAGTTGGCATTCCTGCAACGCCACGGCATTTCGGCGGGCAGTATCGATTCGGCACAGAGTCGCGATGACGCCAGTGACGTGATGGCCCGCGCCAAGTCCGGCGAGTTGAAGATCTTGATGATTTCCGTGGAGCGCCTGAAGAACGAGCGCTTTCGCAATTTCTTGCAGCAGGTGCCGATCTCGCTGCTGGTGGTGGACGAGGCGCACTGCATCTCGGAGTGGGGCCACAACTTCCGCCCCGATTATCTCAAGCTTCCTGACTACCAGCGTCAGTTCAACATCCCCCAAGCCCTGCTGCTGACCGCCACGGCGACGCCGAAAGTCATCGCGGACATGGAGGCGAAATTCGCCATCGCCGCCGAAGACGTGGTGACCACCGGTTTCTATCGGCCCAACCTCAATCTGCTGGTGGAACCGGTACGCGGCCAGGACAAACGCCGACGTCTTGTCGAGTGGATGAGCCAGCGCCCGAACCAGCCGAGCATCGTCTACGTCACCCTGCAGAAAACCGCCGAGCACATTGCTGAGCACCTGGGTCGCAACGGCATCCAGGCCGAGGCTTATCACGCCGGTTTGCCCCACGAACAGCGGGAAGCGATTCAGAAGCGCTTCATGGGTGGCCAGTCCAATTGCATCGTCGCGACCATCGCTTTCGGCATGGGCATCGATAAAAGCGACATCCGCAACGTTGTGCATTTCGACCTGCCCAAATCCATCGAAAACTACAGCCAGGAAATCGGCCGCGCCGGGCGTGACGGGGAGCCTTCCGACTGCCTGGTATTGGCCAACCGCGACAGCCTCAACGTGCTGGAAAACTTCGTTTACGGCGACACGCCGGAGCTGGACGGCATCCGTTGCGTGCTCGACGAACTGCAAGCCGCTGCGCCGGAAGGGCAGTGGGAGTTTCTGCTGGGGCCGTTGGCAGACCAGAGCAATATTCGTCAGCTGCCGCTCAAAACCTTGCTGGTGCAATTGGAACTGCGCGGGATCATCGCGCCGCGTTACGCCTATTACGCGGAATACCGCTTCAAATACTTGCAGGAGCCCGAAGCGTTGCTCGCCCGTTTCGAGGGTGAGCGCAAGGACTTCGTCGCGGCGATCATCCAGACCTCCGGCCGCGCACGCACCTGGGCGACGGTGAATTTCGATGCGCTGTACGAGCAGCATTCGGCCGAGCGTAATCGGGTGGTCAAAGCGCTGGATTACTTCCAGGAGAAGGGCTGGGTGGAGCTTGAAAGCAAGCAGATGACCGAGGTCTACAGCCTGCTGCAAACCGGTTTTGATGCCCAGGCGTTGAGCGAAGAATTACACGCCTATTTCACACGCCATGAACAAACCGAGATCGCGCGGATTCACGCCATGCTCGATCTGTTCGCCACGGATCATTGCCTGGGTTATCGCCTGGCCGAATATTTCGGCGACGAAAACGCGCCTCGGCAATGCGGGCATTGTTCGGTGTGTCACGGAGATGTGGCGCGACTGCCAGCACCACCAGAGTTGCCGGCGCTTGTGGATAAAAACTTCGAAGCGATGTGCGGTGATTTTATCCACAGGCATGAGCAGTACACCGGGCATGTCCCGTCGGCGGAGCGGGTGACGCGGTTTTTGTGCGGAATCAGTGTGCCGTTGTTTACCAAGCTCAAGGCGCGCGCGATTCCGGGGTCTGGTGTGCTGGAGGATTATCCGTATGCCGAAGTGCGTGATTGGGCACAGGCGCATTTGTCCGGTTGAAACACCTACCCCTGTGGGAGCGGGCTTGCTCGCGAAGGCGGTGTGACAGTCAGCGATGATGTCGACTGACACTGCGCCTTCGCGAGCAAGCCCGCTCCCACAAGGGGGTTTGCAGTGATCTTGCGGGCTGCATCCATCCCCTGAATGTCCCCCATCACAGGAATAAATTTCAAAAAACTGTGGCGGCTGACTATGGTGAAGGCTGTCTTTGGATCGCCAACAAGAGAACAACAATGAGCCAGACGCCGTTCAATATTCAGCGCGCCGCCGTGATCGGGGCGGGCACCATGGGTCGTGGGATTGTCATGTGCCTGGCCAACGCCGGGGTGCCGGTGCAATGGGTCGATAACAATCCGCAGATGCTTGAACAGGCATTGGCCGCAGTCGCCGAAACTTACACCCACAACGTGCGCCAGGGCCGGATCGATCAGGCCGAGGCAGACGCTCGCCTGGCGCGAGTGTCCAGCGCAGCCGATTACGCGACGATCCGCGATGTTGATCTGGTGATCGAAGCGGTCTACGAAAACCTCGAACTGAAGCAGAAAATCTTCCGCGAGCTCGACGGCTTGCTCAAACCCGAAGCGATTCTGGCCAGCAACACTTCGGCGCTGGATATCGACGCGATTGCCGCCGCTACTCGCCGCCCAAAACAGGTCCTGGGCCTGCACTTCTTCAGCCCCGCGCACATCATGAAACTGCTGGAAATCGTCCGTGGCGCGCAAACCGCTCCGGCAGTGCTTGATGCTGCGATGGATCTGGGCAAACGCATGGGCAAGGTCAGCGTGGTGGCGGGCAACTGCCACGGGTTTATCGGTAATCGCATGCTCAATACCTACGTGCTTGAGGCGCGCAAGATGCTGCTTGAAGGGGCTTTCCCGTATCAGGTGGATGCCGCGCTGCAAGGGTTCGGTTTCGCCATGGGGCCGTTTCGCATGTATGACGTGGTCGGCATTGACCTGGGATGGCGTGCTCGCGAACTGGCTGGCACGGGTCAGGATGCGCCGGAAGTCCAGGTCGACAATCGACTGTGTGAGCTCGGGCGGTTCGGCCAGAAGAGTGGCGACGGTTATTACCACTATGAGCCGGGAAGTCGGCAGGCTGAGCACGATGTAGAGGTCGATGCGCTGGTGCTGGAGGTCAGCGAGGGATTGGGCTTCCAGCGGCGCGAGATCAGCCCTGAGGAGATTCTGGAGCGCTGCTTGCTGGCACTGGTCAACGAAGGGGCGAAGATCCTTGAGCAGGGCATTGCCGGGTCGGCCCATGACATTGATCTGGTTTACCTCAACGGCTATGGCTTCCCGGCGGACAAGGGCGGGCCGATGGCTTGGGCGGATCGGCAGGGATTGGCAGATATTCATCAGCGGTTGCTGGCGCTGGAGACCCGGCAAGGGGATCAGTGGAAGCCGGCGCGGTTGATCGGGGAGTTGGCGGCGGTTGGGAAGGGGTTTGCTGACAAGTGAGTGATGCGGCGTCTGTGTGGACGCCTTCGCGAGCAGGCTCGCTCCCACAGTTGATCGCATTCGTCCTGTGGGAGCGGGCTTGCTCGCGAAAAACGATAACGCGGTTTTCGCTTTAGACTGGCCACCCAACCCAGGAACCCATACTAATGTCCAACCCGATGCCCCAACGCACCGACTACCCGCACTTCCAACCCATCACCACACGCTGGCACGACAACGATGCCTACGGTCACGTCAACAACGTCACCTACTACAGCTTTTTCGACACAGCGGTGAACACCTACCTGATCGAAGTCGGCGGGCTGGATATTCATGACGGTGAAGTCGTGGGTTTTGTGGTGAGTTCGGCGTGTGATTACTTTGCGTCGATCGCTTTCCCGGATCGCATCGAGATCGGCCTGCGGGTCGGCAAGTTGGGCAATAGCTCAGTGCAATACGAACTGGCGGTGTTCAAACACGGCGACGATGAAGCCTGTGCGGCTGGGCGCTTCGTGCATGTGTTTGTGGATCGGACGTCCAATGAGCCGGTGTCGATTCCTGCCGGGTTGCGCGAGGCACTGGAGCGGTTGGTGCTCTGAAACGAAAAAATCGCAGCTTCCGACAGCTCCTACAGGGATTTATGTACACCCGTAGGAACTGCCGAAGGCTGCGATCTTTTGAACTGCTTGCTGAGTAATCAGCAATCAGCAATCAACGATGACGATAGTTGTGATGCTTGCGGTGACCGTAGGCATGGCCGCGGTGACGGCGATCATCGCGGTAGTAGCGACGATCATCACGGCCGCCGCGATAGGAGCGACGATCGTCATCCTCATCGCTCTTGTTGCCCATGTAGTTGCCCAGTGCGCCACCGGCGCCGCCGCCGGCTGCCGAGCCGATCAGGCTGCCGGTGCTGCCGCCCAGGCTGCGACCGACTACGTTACCGCCTGCCGCGCCCAACGCACCGCCAATGGCGGCTTCACCACGGCTGCGTTTGTCTGCGCCAACTGCGCTACCACCCGCGCCGCCCAGGGCCGCGCCAATGGTGGAACCTGTATTGCCGCCTAGTGACTGACCGACGACCGAGCCCAAAACCCCGCCCAATGCGCCGCCCACACCTGCTTCGGTGGTGCCTCCGGCAGAAGCAAAGCCACTGGCCAGGCTAAGGGACAACAAGAGAATCGAGGAGAACTTCATAGAGGAACCTCAAGGGGATGACGGCGCGATCCTGAGGCTGTGTCCTGATTGTGACAATCGAAATCCGACGAGTAACACGACTTGTACACAATTCTATAAGTTACTGTTTTTTGGGCGGAACTTAAGGCTTTTTTGCCGGTCTTTAGCTACTTCGGACAGGCCGTTTCTATACAGAAATGGCCTTTTTTGTGGGTGATTGGAAAGTGTTGGCGCGAGAGGATTCGTTGAATGATATGCCGCCATCGCGAGCAAGCTCGCTCCCACATTTGATCCGCGTCGAACACAAATCCACTGTGGGAGCGAGGCTTGCTCGCGAAGAGGCCGGACCTGCTGTCGTGTTACGCCGACTTGGCCAAAATCAAACCTGTCTCACTCGCCATTTCCAACCGGATCGCCACAAACTTCGACGTCGGCGTATGGCTGCCATCCCCGGTGCTTTCCAGCGGCACCAGCGGGTTCACTTCCGGGTAATACGCCGCAGCCTGCCCGGCAGGAATATCAAACGCCAGCAACGTAAAGCCTTTCACCCGACGCACACGGCCATCGTCCCAGATCGAAACGATGTCCGCCTTCTGCCCTGGCTTGAACCCCAGGCGAATGATGTCCGCCTCGTTGACGAACAACACATCCCGTTGACCCTTCACCCCGCGATAACGGTCATCCAGACCATAAATCGTGGTGTTGTACTGATCGTGGGAGCGCAACGATTGCATGATCAGGTCCGGCAAAACGCCCGTGGCGCGTGTGCGTTCATGCACCAAGTCTTTCGGCAGCGCGTTCGGCCGGAAATTGGCCCGGCCCGACGGCGTGTTCCACTTGCGCGCTCCGGCGCTGTTGCCGAGGTAGAAACCGCCCGGGTGTTTGACCCGCTCGTTGAAGTCGCGGAAGCCCGGAATGGTGTCGGCAATCAGATCGCGGATGCGGTCGTAATCGGCTACCAGCCAGTTCCAGTCCACCGGTTTGCTGCCCAGGGTCGCGGCGGCGATGCCGGCGATGATGGCCGGCTCCGAACGCATCTGGGTCGACAGTGCCTGCAACTGGCCGTTGGAGGCGTGGACCATGCTGAAGGAGTCTTCGACGGTTACCGCTTGCGGGCCTTCGGTCTGGATGTCGATGTCGGTACGGCCCAGGCACGGCAGGATCAGCGCTTCTTTACCGTGGGCCAGATGGCTGCGGTTGAGCTTGGTGCTGATCTGCACGGTCAGGTCGCAATTGCTCAGGGCCTGGAAGGTGCGCGGGCTGTCCGGGGTGGCTTGGGCGAAGTTGCCGCCCAGCCCGATAAAGACTTTGGCGCGACCATCGGCCATGGCGTGAATCGCCTCGACCACGTTATGGCCGTTTTCACGCGGCACCTTGAACTGGAAGCGGCGTTCCAGTGAGTCGAGGAACGCCACCGGCGGACGCTCGTTGATGCCCATCGTGCGGTCGCCCTGCACGTTACTGTGGCCACGCACCGGACACAGACCGGCGCCCGGCCGGCCAATGTTGCCGCGCAGCAGCATCAGGTTGGCGATTTCCTGGATGGTCGCGACCGAATGGCGATGCTGGGTGATACCCATCGCCCAGCACATGATCACGTTCTTGCCTTTGACGTACATCCGCGCCGCTCGCTCGATTTCCACCAGCGGCAGGCCGGATTGCTCGACGATCTGCTCCCACGAGGTGTCGTCGACGATGCCGAGGTACTCCAGCACGTTGGCACTGTGTTCATTCAGGAAGTCGTGGTCGAACACCGCAGGTTCACCGGCCTTCTGCGCATCGCGTTCCCATTGCAGCAGGAATTTCGCCATGCCACGCATGATCGCCATGTCGCCGCCCAATGCCGGACGGAAGTACGCGGTGTTGGTCGGCTTGTCGCCGTTGGTGAGCATTTCGATCGGGTGTTGCGGGTGCTGGAAACGTTCCAGGCCGCGCTCTTTGAGCGGGTTGATGCACACCACTTGAGCGCCGCGTTTCACCGCTTCGCGCAGGGGTTCGAGCATCCGCGGGTGGTTGGTGCCGGGGTTCTGGCCCCAGACGAAAATCGCATCCGCGTGTTCGAAGTCGTCGAAGGTCACGGTGCCTTTACCGACGCCCACGCTCTGCGCCAATGCCACACCGCTGGCCTCGTGACACATGTTCGAACAGTCGGGGAAATTGTTGGTGCCAAAGGCGCGCACGAACAATTGATAGAGGTACGCGGCTTCGTTGCTGGCGCGGCCCGAGGTGTAGAACTCGGCTTGATTGGGGCTCGACAGGCCCTGCAAATGTTTGGCGATCAAGGCGAACGCCGCTTCCCAACTGATCGGCTTGTAGCGATCGGTTTCAGCGTCGTAGCTCAATGGCTCGGTCAAACGGCCCTGGTACTCGAGCCAATAATCACTTTGCTCCAGCAACGCCGTGACGCTGTGCTTGGCGAAGAACGCGCCATCGACGCGCCGTTTGGTGGCTTCCCAGTTCACCGCCTTGGCGCCGTTCTCGCAGAACGCCACCATGCCGGCTTCATTGGAATCGCCCCAAGCGCAGCCGGGGCAGTCGAAGCCGCCGTTCTTGTTGGTCTTGAGCATCATGCGCAGGTTTTTCAGCGCGTTGTCGCTGGTCAACCAGGCCCGGGCAACGCTGGCCAGCGCGCCCCAACCACCGGCCGGACCTTTGTAAGGCTTGTAACGCGGAACGGGTTTCTGGTCGGCTTGATTGTGTTGACTCACGCTTGATTCTCCAACGCAGGGCTGTAGACCCGCGGCGCACTTTTTTGCGGCAGGTGGATGAGATTGAGGTTGTGACGACGGGCCCATTGCACGGCAAGGCCCGTGGGCGACGACAGGCTGACGAGGGTCTGGATGCCTGCGCGCAGCACTTTCTGGATCAATTCGAGGCTGCAACGGCTGGTGACAATCGCCAGTCCGCCAGCAGTCGGGATGTTCTGGCGGATCAAGCCGCCGATCAGCTTGTCGAGGGCGTTGTGCCGGCCGATGTCTTCGCGGCCCAGCAGCAACTCGCCCTGGCCGTTCATGAACACTGCCGCATGCACCGCGCCGCAATGTTGGCCCAGCGGCTGGAACGCGCCGATGCGCTGGCGCAAACCGTCGAGCCATTCAGCGGGCGGCAGCGGTGCACCGGGCAATACTTTGAGATCGGGCAATGCCTGCTCGACCGCTTCCACGCCACAGAGTCCACAACCGCTGGTGCCGGCGAGTTGCCGACGTTGCTGCTTGAGGTTCCAGAAGGCGCGATTGGCGATGGTCACTTGCGCGTATTGCGCCGAGCCCTCACCGGTCAATTGCAGGTCATAGATGTCGGTAGCGTCTTCGATGATGCCGCTACCGAGGCTGAAACCGACGATGAAGTCTTCAAGGTCCGTCGGGGTGACCAGCATCACGGCCTGGCTGATGCCGTTGTAGGCGATCGCCAACGCCACTTCCTCGGCAAGCGCGGTGCTGGCCGATTCGGTGTATTGAAGGTCGCTGTAACTGTAGGTCTGGCTGGCGGCGGGCGCGGGCGTTTCGAGTGCGGGCGCCGCGCTTGCAGGGCGCTTGGCGTTCATGACTTCACCGACGGTTTGATCAGCTCTAAGCCTATGCGCGTCAACTTGTCGCGTCTAATCGCTATTACTGATCTACCGATAGATGCCGTCGATCAAGACTCGCTCTGCGATTTCTGATAGATCGCGAAGCAGGCCTCCGCCAATGCTGAGCGCGGGGCGCTGCGACGCATGATCAGCCCCAGCCGGCTTAGGGTTTGCGCGTTTTCGATGGGGTGCAGGCGCAAATGGTCGGTGAGGTTTTCCAAACCGCTGTCCAGCGGCATCACCGCGCAACAAAACCCACCGTGAACCGCTTGTAACAATTGATGGACCGCATCCGTTTGCAGCAACGGCTGGGGAGTCAGCCCGCGACTGTGGAAATTGTGGTCGATGGACTGACGAAAGTGCATGCCGCTGGTGAGCATGCCCAGGGGCAGTTCGATCAGCGATTCCCAGTTGAGCGGCGCCTCTCCAAAGTTGTAAAAACGCTGATCGTAGAGCAGGCCCATGCGGGTTTCGCTGAAGGCCAGGGAGTCGAAGCGCTCACCATCCAGACGTTCCAGGTAGGAGACACCGAGGTCCAGGCGATTGTTCGCCAGTTGTTCGAGGATCTGCTCGGAACTCAGCGCCGATAGTTCGAAGCGCAGGTTCGGGTGTTCGGCGTGCAGGCGTTGCATCAAGGGCAGCGGATCGAAACTCGACAGCGGCACCACGCCCAGGCGCAACGTACCTACCAGATTGCCGCGACAAGCAGCGGCTTCGGCCTGCAAACCGTCGTAAGCCGCCAGCACCGTACGCGCCCAGGCCAGCACCCGCTCGCCCGGCGCGGTGAAGCCTTCGAAGCGCTGACCGCGATTGACCAGCGGCAACTCGAGTTCTTCTTCGAGGCTGCGCAGGCGCATCGACAGTGTCGGCTGGGTAATGTGACAGCGCGCGGCGGCTTGGCCGAAGTGTCGGGTTTCGTCGAGGGCGATGAGGAATTTGAGCTGCTTGATGTCCATCTTCGCTCCAAGGCGCGGGCAGGGTTTGCGATTCTAGCGCTTGCGCGGGGTGGGGTCATTGGTCGGCTGGGAACCGGGCTTCAGGAGTCTGGTCTAGTCTTTTGCGTCTGGACCCTTATCCCATGGAGAGAACACGATGAGCCTTTTCAGCTTTTTGAAAGATGCCGGAGAAAAAATCCTTGATGCGCTGACGCCGGACAAGGCCGAAGCCAATAGCGAGGCGCTGACAAAGCATGTGAAGGATGCACTGACGGGTATCGACACTTCGAAAATTCAGGTGAAGGTCGAAGGCGAGAAAATTATTGCCACGGGCGAAGCCGCCAGTCAGGAAGAGAAAGAAAAAATTCTGCTGGCCCTCGGTAACGTGGCCGGCATCAGCGGCGTGGATGACCAGATCACCGTGACTGGTCCGGTGGCCACACCGGCGAAGTTTGTCACGGTGGAGAAAGGCGACACGCTTAGCGCCATTTCCAAGCGTGTGTATGGCGATGCCAACAAGTACAACAAAATCTTTGAGGCCAACAAGCCGATGCTCAAGGATCCGAACAAGATCTATCCGGGGCAGTCGTTGCGGATTCCTGAGTAAGGTTTGAGATCGCTTTCGCGGGCAAGCCTCGCTCCTACAGGTTTTGTGTCGGTCTCGTAATGTGCGTACGACACAAACCCGTAAGAGCGAGGCTTGCCCGCGAAGCAGGCGGCGCGGTCTAGAGCCCCTCAATCAAATCCCGATAATCCCCCACCGCCGCAAATTCCGCCGTGTCCTTCGGTCCTTTGCGACTGTCCGGCTCGCTCACGGCCAACAGATGCGCCACGCCAAAATTCCGCGCACTGCGCAGGATCGGCAAGGTGTCATCGATAAACAGGCTACGCGCCGGATCGAAGCCGATGTCCGCCTGAAGTGCATCCCAGAACTGCGGATTCTCTTTGGCAAACCCGTAATCGTGGGAGCTGATCAGGCGCTCGAAATACGGCGCCAGTTCAATCCGCTCCAGCTTCAATGACAGCGAATCACGATGGGCATTGGTGATCATCACCACCCGCTTGCCGGCCTGCTTGATCGCCGCCAGGAAGGTGTCTGCATCCGGTCGCAGGGCGATCAGGTGCGCGGTTTCCAGTTTAAGTTCGCGCACCGGAATCTTCAGTTCGGCGCTCCAGAAGTCCAGGCAGTACCACTGCAACTGGCCGGCGTTACGTTCGAACAACGGCTGCAATTCCATCTCGGCCATGGCCCGGCTCACCCCGTGCAACTCGGCATAACGCTGGGGCAGGTGTTCCATCCAGAAATGGTTGTCGTAGTGCAGGTCCAGCAGCGTGCCGTCCATATCCAGCAGAACGGTGTCGATGTCGCGCCAGGGTAATGAAGGCATGGCAAACGTCTCTAACGGTAGAAAGATATCCGACGTAAACAATCGGGAAAGCCGCGTTATAGTAGCGCGTTCACGCCAAGGAGCTTTGCATGCGCCAGAAACCCACCGTACTCGCCCGCGAGATTGTCGCCACCAGCCGTTTATTCTGCGTCGAAGAGCTGAAGCTGCGCTTTTCCAATGGCGTGGAGCGCACTTACGAGCGTTTGGTCGGCAAAGGCGCCGGGTATGGCGCGGTGATGATTGTGGCGATGCTCGATGCGGACCACGCGGTATTGGTCGAAGAATATTGCGGCGGCACCGATGAATATGAATTGTCCTTGCCCAAAGGCTTGATCGAGCCGGGCGAAGACGTGCTGGCGGCGGCCGAGCGGGAGCTCAAGGAAGAGGCCGGGTATGGCGCGCGGCAGTTGGAGCATTTGACCGAGTTGTCGTTGTCGCCCGGTTACATGAGCCAGAAGATTCAGGTGGTATTGGCCACTGACTTGTACGAAGAAAGCCTTGAAGGTGACGAGCCCGAGCCGATGCGGGTGGACAAGGTCAACCTGCGCGAACTGTCGGCCCTGGCGCAGAACCCGCAATTCACCGAGGGTCGTGCCTTGGCGGCGCTGTATCTGGCCCGAGACCTACTGACCCAACGTGGGGTGTTTTTGCCATGAGTTTGAATTTCCCCCATCCGTTGATGGCGTCGGTGGTTGAACTGGCGTTGAAGGCTGGCGAAGCGATCCTGCCTTTTTGGCGAACTGGCACGGCGGTGACCGCCAAGTCCGATGATTCACCGGTCACGGCCGCTGATTTGGCGGCTCACCACGTGATCGTCGACGGGCTGACTGCGCTGGACCCGAGCATCCCGATACTGTCCGAAGAAGACGCCAACATCCCCCAGAGCGTGCGCGCCGGGTGGCAGCGCTGGTGGCTGGTGGACCCGCTGGACGGTACCAAGGAATTTATCTCTGGAAGCGAAGAATTTACCGTCAACATTGCGTTGATCGAGCAGGGCCGTGTGGTGTTTGGCGTAGTGTCGATGCCGACCAATGGCCGCTTCTACGTGGGTGGCGCCGGGCTGGGCGCGTGGCGTGGCGATCAAGGCGCGACGCCGCTGCCGATTCAGGTGCGCGAAGTGCCGGCGGCAGGTGAGGCGTTTACCGTGGTGGCCAGTCGTCGGCATTCCAGTCCTGAGCAGGAGCGCTTGCTGGCTGGGTTGAGTGCCAGTCTGGGTGAGCTGCAACTGGCGAATTTCGGCAGTTCGCTGAAATTCTGCATGTTGGCGGAAGGGGCGGCAGATTGTTATCCGCGCCTGGCCCCGACCTCCCAATGGGACACCGCTGCGGCACAAGGTGTGCTGGAAGGCGCGGGCGGTGAAGTGCTGGATCTGAGCGGTGCGCCGTTTTGTTATCCGGCGCGGGAATCGCTGCTGAACGAGTTTTTCCTGGCGTTACCTGCGAAGGCGGCGTGGCGTGAGAAGTTGTTGGAGCTTGCACGCGGATAAGCTCGTTACGCGATACCCATGTGGGAGCGGGCTTGCTCGCGAAAGCGGTGTGTCAGTCAACATTGATGTTGAGGCTGACGACCCCTTCGCGAGCAAGCCCGCTCCCACAGGTTTTTGTGGCGTCCCGGTTTATCGGTGTAATACGTACTGCCCGGTAAACGTCACCGCATCCTCTTCCGTCCCCACATTCACCACCCGCGAATGCAGCGCCAGCCGTGCCCGGCCATAGCGCTTGTACATCGCCAGAAACTTCTTCCAGACCACCGCACTCGGCGCCTGGCAAATCGCGACAGCATCGCTGGTCACCGGCAGCGGATAGTTGATCAGCCCTTCGTGAATCACGATGTGCCCGTCTTCAATGCCCTCTTCCCGCAAACGCAAATGCAGCCAGCCCCAACCTGCCAGCACCGCGCCGCAGTACAGGCTGCCGCCGAACATGGTGCTTTTGTGATTGACGTTAGGGTCCAGCGGCAAGTGCAGGCGCAGTTGCTGGTCGTGCCAGTCGAGCACTTTCACGCCCATCTCCCGTGTCAGGGGAATGTCGCGATGGAGAACGGATTCCAGGTGACGACTGTCGCGGCTCATTCACAGGTCTCTCGTTGGGAAGTGATGATTTGACGGTAGCTCAATCGAGCTCGTCAGTGTGGCTGTGGGCGCCGCTGTCGGCGAAGTTCAGACCATGCTTGCGCAGCTTGTCGTGCAAGGTCTTGCGCGGAATGCCCAAGGCTTCGGCGAGGCTGCGCACCGAACTGTGGGGCCGGGCCAGTTCGGCGGCGATCAGGGATTTTTCGAAGTTTTCCACCTGCTCGCTCAGACCACCGCTGACTACTTCCACCGTGATGCTGACGCCGCCGTCCGGGGCGCTGTTGTCCAGGGCCAGTTCCAGGCCCAAGGCGAAGCGTTCGGCGGCGTTTTGCAGTTCGCGCACATTGCCCGGCCAGGAGTGCCGTAGCAGCAGGGCCCGTTGCCCCGGTTGCAATTCGTGGGGCGGCAAACCGTGGCGGGCGCTGGCTTCGTCGGCGAAATGCTGGAACAGCATCAACGCATCTTCGCCGCGTTCGCGCAGCGGAGGAATGCGCAGTGGCGCGACATTCAGCCGGTAATACAAGTCGGCGCGGAAGCGGCCCTGATCGGCGGACTGGCGCAGGTCTTCCTTGGTCGCGGCGATGACGCGGATATCCAGCGGGATCAGCTGATTACCGCCCAATCGCTCGACCACACGCTCCTGCAACATGCGCAGCAATTTGACCTGCACATCCAGGCTCATGCTTTCGATTTCATCGAGGAACAGCGTGCCGCCGTTGGCGAACTCGAACTTGCCGATACGGCGCTTTTGCGCTCCGGTAAAGGCGCCGGGCTCGTGACCGAACAGCTCGCTTTCCACCACCGATTCGGCCAAGGCCCCGGCGTTGATCGCCACGAACGGACCGTTACGACGACTCGACAAATCATGCAGCGCCCGCGCCACCACTTCTTTGCCGGCACCGGTTTCGCCGAGGATCAGCACGTCGGCCTTGGTCGCTGCCAATGCACCAATCTGCTCGCGCAGGCGCAACATCGGCGCCGACTGCCCGACCAGTCGGGTGCTCAATTCATTGCGATCGCTCAGGGCCAGACGCAGGCTGCGGTTATCCAGCACCAGTCGGCGCAAGGCCAAGGCGCGGCGCACGCTGTCGAGCAGGGCGTCGCTGGCGAAGGGTTTTTCCAGAAAGTCATAGGCGCCGGCACGCATCGCTTGCACCGCCAGCGGCACATCGCCGTGGCCGGTGATCAGCAGCACCGGCAGTTCCGGGTCCTGGGCGTGCAGTTCGGTCAGCAATTCGAGGCCGTCCATGCCCGGCATGCGGATATCACTGACCACCACGCCCGGCCAGTCACGCTCCAGTTGCCCGACCACGCCTTTAGCTTCAGACAACGGCAGGATTTTCAGGCCGGCCAGGTCCAGGGTCTGGCTCAGGGCCTGACGCAGATGGGGATCGTCGTCGATCAACACGACCTGGATGCGGTTATCGATGGTCATGCACTTCGGTCCTCGGACGGTTGCAGGCTCACACCCGGCGCGCCGGCGCGTAGCTTCAGGGTAATCAGGGCGCCGCCCTCCTTGTGGTTGGAGAACGACAGTTCACCGCCGAAGGCGCGCATCAGGGTGTCGCATATCGCCAGCCCCAGCCCAAGGCCCTGTGTGCGGGTCTTGGTGGTGTAGAAGGGCTCGCCGGCGCGACCCAGCGCTTCCAGGCAAAACCCGGGGCCGTTGTCGCGAATGTACAGGTTGACGCCGTCGGTGGTGGATTGGGCACTCAACCAGAGTTTACGCGGCGGGCCTTTTTCGGTGAGGGCGTCGAGGGCGTTGGCCAGCAGGTTGCCGAGCACTTGGCGCAAACGGGTTTCCCCGGCCTCGACCCACAAGGTGGCGGCCGGTAGATCGCGGATCAGCTCGACTTCCATGCTCCGGCGACGTTTGGCCAACAACGCCAGGGCATCGTCCAGCGCCGGTTGCAGCGCGACGCTTTCCGGGGCGTGGCGATCGCGGCGGGCGAAGGCGCGCAGGTGCGCAATGATCGAGGCCATGCGCCCGGTCAGCTCGCTGATCAGCTTGAGGTTGCCCCGGGCATCGTCTGTGCGTTGATGATCGAGCAGCACTTCGGCGTTTTCCGCGTAGCTGCGGATCGCCGCCAGCGGCTGGTTGAGCTCGTGGCTGATACTTGCCGACATCGTCCCCAACGCCGAGAGCTTGCCGGCCTGCACCAAATCATCCTGGGCGCGCACCAGTTCTTGCTGGGCCTGTTCACGTTCCAGCACTTCCTGCTTCAGGCGTCGGTTGAGGCCTTCGAGGTCGCTGGTACGCTCGGCCACCCGGCCTTCCAGTTCGCGACGGGCCTTGGCTTCGAAGGCGATTCGTTCGAGGTAATGGCGGCGGCGCTGCATCATCAGGCCGAGCAACAACATCAACACCAGCAGGGTCGCGCCACCGATGGCCACGACTGTGCGCACCGGGCGATCAATCAGGGTGCGGGGCGCGAGGATGCTGACGTTCCAGCCGGTTTCCGCGATTGATTGGGTCTGGGTCAGCCAGGCGTTGGGATTGAGCTTCAACGGCTTGGGATTGCGGGTCGGGTAGGGCTGGATCGCGCTTATCGCTTGGTTCTCGTCGTCACTCAAGGTCCGAGTCGAGCGAAAGCGCCACTCGGGCCGCGAGGTGAGGATGACCACGCCGTTATGGTCGGTGAGCAGCAGTTGCTCGGGGGTTTTGCCCCAGAGGCTTTCGGTGTGATCGAGATCGACTTTGACCACCAATACGCCGATGACTTTCTCACCTTCACGCACGGCGGCGGCGAAGAAGTAACCGCGTTTCGCCGAGGTGGTGCCCAGACCGAAAAAGCGTCCGAGCCGCCCGGCCATGGCTTCGCTGAAGTACGGACGGAAGGAAAAATTTCGCCCGACAAAACTGTCGTGTTTATCCCAATTGGACGCCGCCAGGGTCTTGCCGCTGGTGTCCATCAGGTACATGACTTCAGCGCCGGTCTGGGCGCTGATGTTTTTCAGCAGACGATTGGCATTGCCCTGCGTGACGCCATCGTCAGGCGCACCGAGCACGGCGCGCAGGGCGGGCAGGTCGCCGAGAATCTGCGGCAATACTTCATAACGGTGCAGGGTGCCCAGCAGGTTGGCGACGTAGAGGTCGAGGGTTTGACGGTTCTGCCCGGCCAGTTCGCTGCGGTAATAGCGCTCGGCCAGATGCTCCAACGGCCACAACAACGGCGCCAGGCACAGGGCAAGCAGGGCCAGGCTGCGCCAGCGGGGTCTGCGGGGGAGGGTCGGAGTCATGAGCATCGAGCGCCTGGGGGTACAGGCGCATTATGCCTAGGGTTGCGGGCGCAGTCTGCGCACCTGGGGCCAGGCGCGCTGTTGTGGTGAAGATTCAGGCAGCGTTTCAGGAAAAGACGTCAGCGTCCTTGAAGAACGCGGCGGCCTGATCCTTGCCGGACAACTGCGGCGCTTCGTCCAGTTGCCAGTCGATGGCCAGGTCCGGGTCATCCCAACGAATGGCGCGCTCGGCCGACGGAGTGTAGTAGTCGGTGGTCTTGTAGAGGAATTCGGCGAACTCGCTCAGCACCACGAAGCCGTGGGCGAAACCTTCCGGAACCCAAAGTTGACGATGGTTTTCGGCGGACAGGCGTACAGCGACCCATTTGCCGAAGTGCGGCGAGCTGCGGCGAATGTCCACCGCCACGTCAAGCACCTCACCGGCGGTGACGCGCACCAGTTTGCCCTGGGTGTTTTCCAGTTGGTAATGCAGACCGCGCAGCACGCCTTTTTGCGAGCGGGAATGGTTGTCCTGAACAAATTTCGTATTCAGGCCAGTCGCTTCTTCGAAAGCCTTGGCGTTGAAGCTTTCATAAAAGAAGCCGCGCTCGTCACCAAATACCTTGGGCTCGATGATCAGAACACCTGGCAGGTCGGTGGTGACTACATTCATGGGGTTTCTCCAGCAATAGGCGTTGATGGCCGACATTCTTACGCAAAGTGCCGTCTGGCGCGAGGGCTGCGATTGTCTTTTGATGTTTGCAGCCGCAGCTCGGGGGTTGCGTATCGCTGCAAGCGGTGGCGATATAAGCGCCTAATAAAATCTCAGGGGTCGTTGTATGCCGCTCGCCACGTTGATTCACCGCGCCAGTTTGCCCAGCCCCCAAGTGTCTGTGGATCAAGCGCTAGAGCTGTTGCAGGCACATTACGGGTTGAGCGGCTCATTGCAGTCCCTGGGCAGCCAGCAGGACCTCAACTTTCGCGTCGACGCCGAGCGCGGCCGTTTCGTCCTGAAAATCTGCCGGGGTGATTACTCGGCGCTGGAACTACAAGCACAGCACGCGGGGCTCAAGCATTTGGCCGAACATTCCGGCGTGCCGGTGCCGAAAGTGATGCCTGCGCTTAATGGTGAAGACCTGCTGTCGCTGGAAGTCGGCGGGCAGGCCGTGCATGCGCGCCTGCTGGAGTACATCGAAGGCCAGTCGCTGACGCATCTCGATCATTTGCCGGGTGCAGTGGTCGCCGGTTTCGGTCGGCTCTGCGGTGAAATGGATCTGGCCCTGGCCGGTTTCGACCACGCGGGGCTGGAGCGCACGTTGCAGTGGGACGCCCGCTACGCTAACGCCTTGATCACCCACCTGCTGCCGATCATCGAGAATGATCAGCAACGCGGGTTGATTGCCGACGCCGCTGCACACGCTGAACGATGCTTGCTGCCGTTGGTGGAGAAGCTGCCGGTGCAGGCGATTCACATGGACATCACCGACGACAACGTGGTCTGGCGCCTTGATTCGCAACGCCGTTGGCAGTTGCAGGGCGTGATCGATTTCGGTGATCTGATCCGCACCTGGCGCATTACCGATCTGTCGGTGACCTGCGCGGCTTTGCTGCACCACGCCAATGGCGATCCGTTCTACATAGTGCCGGCGGTCCAGGCTTATCACGCGATCAATCCGTTGCAGCATGAAGAGTTGCAAGCGCTCTGGCCGTTGATCGTGGCTCGCGCGGCAGTGCTGGTGCTCAGTGGCGAGCAGCAGGTCAGCGTTGATCCAGGCAATCAATACAGTCGCGACAACCTGACCCACGAATGGGAAATCTTCCGCGTTGCGACTTCGGTGCCATTGGAGTTGATGGAAGCGGCTATTTTGACCGCCGTCGGCCAGCACCTGCCGAGTATCGGCAGTGAAGGTTTCGCTCCGTTGTTGCCGAGCCTGGTCGGTCGTGAATTTGCCCTGATTGACCTGGGCGTTCTCAGTCCGCATTTCGAGGCCGGTAACTGGGAGCAAGAAGGGATTGATCAGCGTCTGCTGACCGAAGCCGCGGCGACCCACGGTCTGGCGGCCAGTCGTTATGGTCAATACCGTTTGTCCCGCACCCGGCCGGACAGCGCTACTGAGCCGGATACCTGCCCTCTGCACGTGGAATTGCGAGTGCCGGTTGGCACCGCCGTCGAATCACCGTTTGCCGGTGTTGTTCACCAACCGGCGGCGGGCGTGTTGCAACTCGACGGCCCGCAACTGAGCGTGCGCCTGTGGGGCGTGACCCCGTCGCTGCACGTCGGTGCGGCGCTGGTCAAAGGTCAGGTGCTGGGTTCGGTCAGCGGGCCGCTGATCGTGCAGTTGTGCCGAGGGGCTTCGTTCGATGCGCCGCTGTTTTGCTCGCCGTCCCGCGCGTTGGCCTGGCAAGCGTTGTGTCCGTCGCCGGCAGTGCTGCTGGGGCTGGCGTGTGATGCTGAAGAAGAACTCGATTCGCAGACTTTGTTGGCCCGTCGCGACGCGAGTTTCGCCCGCACTCAAAAACATTATTACGTCGATCCGCCGCGCATTGAGCGCGGCTGGCGCAATCACCTGATCGACATGCAGGGCCGCTCCTACCTCGACATGCTCAACAACGTCGCGGTGCTTGGTCACGGTCATCCACGCATGGCTGCTGTCGCCAGTCGTCAGTGGTCGCTGCTCAATACCAACTCTCGGTTTAACTACGCGGCAGTTGCCGAGTTCTCCGAGCGTTTGTTGAAGTTGGCGCCGGATTCCATGGACCGCGTGTTCCTGGTCAACAGCGGCAGCGAGGCCAACGACTTGGCGATTCGCCTGGCGTGGGCTTACAGCGGCGGGCGCGACATGCTCAGCGTGCTTGAGGCCTATCACGGCTGGACGGTGGGTGCGGACGCAGTTTCGACTTCGATTGCCGACAACCCCAAGGCTTTGAGCAGCCGCCCGGACTGGGTGCATCCGGTCATCGCGCCGAACACCTATCGCGGCGAATTCCGTGGCCCGGACAGCGCGCCGGACTACGTGCGCAGCGTCGAGCACAACCTCGCGAAAATCGCCGAGCAGAAACGCCAGTTGGCCGGTTTCATCTGTGAGCCGGTGTACGGCAACGCGGGCGGAATCTCGTTGCCGCCGGGCTATTTGCAGCAGGTGTATGCGCTGGTCCGCGCCCAGGGCGGCGTGTGCATCGCCGATGAAGTGCAGGTTGGTTATGGCCGTATGGGCCACTTTTTCTGGGGCTTCGAAGAGCAGGGCGTGGTGCCGGACATCATCACCATGGCCAAGGGCATGGGCAACGGCCAGCCATTGGGCGCGGTGATCACTCGCCGGGAAATCGCCGAAGCGCTGGAGGCCGAGGGGTATTTCTTCTCGTCGGCGGGCGGCAGTCCGGTCAGTTGCCAGATCGGCATGGCAGTGCTGGATGTGATGGAAGAGGAAAAACTCTGGGAAAACGCGCAGGTCGTCGGCGGCTATTTCAAGCAGCGGCTTGAAGCGCTGATCGATATTCACCCGCTGGTGGGCGCGGTGCATGGTTCCGGTTTTTACCTGGGCGTAGAACTGATCCGAAACCGCGAAACTTTGGAGCCGGCGACCGAAGAAACCACGGCGCTGTGTGATCGCCTGCGTGAGCTGGGGATTTTCATGCAGCCGACGGGGGATTTCCTCAACGTCCTCAAGATCAAACCGCCGATGGTGACCTCGCGGCAGAGTGTGGATTTCTTTGTCGATATGCTCTCGAAGGTGCTCGCAGAAGGCCTGTAAACACCATCCCCCTGTGGGAGCGGGCTTGCTCGCGAAAGAGGAGTGTCAGTCGACATAATTGCTGAATGACACTCCGCTTTCGCGAGCAAGCCCGCTCCCACATGGACCGCGGTTAAGTTCGATTGTTATCGGCTTTTTCTTGTTGTTTTTAGATGAAAGGCATCCCGGAAGCTTCTAAAGCCGATATTTATCGGCTATAAAGTCGCCATTGCCTTCCTATAAAAATGACCCAGGAGATGATTCATGAGCCGTATCGTTACCGTAGCCGCCACCCAGATGGCTTGTTCGTGGGATCTCGAAGCGAATATCGAGACCGCCGAGAAGTTGGTCCGTGAGGCCGCGGCCAAAGGTGCGCAGATCATCCTGATCCAGGAATTGTTCGAGGCGCCGTACTTCTGCCAGAAGCCGAACCCGGATTACCTGCAACTGGCCACGACCGTTGAAGACAACGTCGCCATCAAGCATTTCCAGAAAGTCGCCAAAGAACTGCAAGTGGTGCTGCCGATCAGCTTTTACGAGCTGGCGGGCCGCGCGCGGTTCAACAGCATCGCGATCATCGATGCCGACGGTTCCAACCTCGGGATTTATCGGAAAAGCCACATTCCAGACGGCCCGGGCTACCACGAAAAGTATTACTTCAACCCCGGCGATACCGGCTTCAAAGTCTGGAACACCCGTTACGCGAAAATCGGCGTGGGCATCTGCTGGGACCAGTGGTTCCCGGAATGTGCGCGTAGCATGGCGCTGCTCGGCGCGGAAATCCTGTTCTATCCGACCGCCATCGGCAGCGAGCCCCACGACAAGACCATCTCGTCCCGTGACCACTGGCAGCGTGTGCAACAGGGCCATGCCGGCGCCAACCTGATGCCGCTGATCGCCAGCAATCGCATCGGCAATGAAGAACAGGACGGCTACGACATTACCTTCTACGGCTCGTCGTTTATCGCCAACCAGTTCGGCGAAAAGGTCCAGGAACTCGACCAGACCGAAGAGGGTGTGCTGGTTCACAGCTTCGACCTCGATGAACTCGAGCACGTCCGCAGTGCATGGGGCTCGTTCCGTGATCGTCGCCCGAACCTATACAATGCGCTGAAAACCCTCGACGGTTCCCTGGAGTCCTGACTGCATGACCACTTTAAACAGCACCCCGCGCGCCGACGGCTTCTACATGCCCGCCGAGTGGGCGCCACAAACCCAAACCTGGATGATCTGGCCCGAGCGCCCGGACAACTGGCGCCTGGGCGGCAAACCGGCGCAAGCCGCACACGTTGCGGTGGCCAAGGCCATCGCGCGTTTTGAACCGGTGACCGTGGCGGTATCCGCCGGCCAATATGAAAACGCTCGTGCACGTCTCGACGTGCCGAATATCCGCGTGGTCGAGATGTCCAGCGATGACGCCTGGGTGCGCGACACCGGCCCGACTTTCGTCATCAACAACAGCGGCGAAGTCCGTGGTGTGAACTGGGACTTCAACTCCTGGGGCGGTTTTGACGGCGGTTTGTATTCGCCGTGGAACCGTGACTCCCAGGTCGGCGGCAAGATCCTCGAGATCGAGCGCAACCAACGCTACCGCACCGAAGGCTTCGTGCTCGAAGGCGGGTCGATTCACGTCGACGGCGAAGGCACGCTGATCACCACCGAAGAATGCCTGCTCAACCGCAATCGCAATCCGCACCTGAATCGTGCGGACATTGAAGCGGTGCTCAGCGCGAATCTGGCTGTGGATAAAATCATCTGGCTGCCGGACGGTTTGTTCAACGACGAAACTGACGGGCATGTGGATAACTTCTGCTGCTACGTGCGTCCGGGCGAAGTATTGCTGGCCTGGACCGATGACCCGCAGGACCCGAACTACCCGCGTTGCCAGGCGGCGATGAAAGTGCTGGAAAGCAGCACCGACGCCAAAGGGCGCCCATTCACGGTGCATAAGATGCCGATTCCGGGGCCGCTGTATGCGACCGAAGAAGAGTGCGCCGGTGTCGATCCGGTGGACGGCACCCAGGAACGCAATCCTAGCGTGCGTCTGGCCGGTTCCTACGTGAACTTCCTGATCGTGAACGGCGGCATCATTGCGCCGAGCTTCGACGATCCGCTGGACGGTCCGGCCAAGGAGATTCTGCAGAGCCTGTTCCCACAGCACGAAGTGGTGATGGTGCCGGGCCGCGAACTGTTACTGGGCGGCGGTAACATCCACTGCCTTACTCAACAACAGCCCGCGCCGCACAACGAGTGAGTGGGGTTGTAACAGCTTGAGTTGATTGCCTATTCACTCTCGCAAACGTTTCCGCCCTCTGTTTGACAGGAAGCCCGCAGCCCGTGAGGACTGCGGGCTTTTTTGTATCCGCTCATCGACAGGTCGGAAACATTGGCACAGCTCTTGTATCTGTCATGGCGCAATACAGGGAGGGGAGAACTGCGATGTTCTGTCATAAACCTTGGATAAGTTAGCCGCTCACAAACCGGGAGAGAGCGCCGAAATGAACGCCGAAGTGAACGTAGTGAGCGAGCGGGCATTGCATCCCCTGGCAGTCAATGGCGAATCGCTGCAGATCCTTGCGCACTGGTTGAAATCCAATGGAACGCGTCAGATCAGGGAACCTGATCCGCGCCGGATGATGATCGAGCGCTACCCCGCTGGTTTATTCAGCGAAGCGGAACTGGAAGCGTTGTGGGATGTGATGGAAGGATAAAAAGAACAACAAAGGATTGCCGAAAGCGCTGCCGGGAGGGCGGCGCTTTTTTATGGGCAAAGGTTTTATGAACACCGGAGATCAAATGTGGGAGCGGGCTTGCTCGCGAAGGCTGAGTGTCAGTAAACAATTCTCTGACTGGCACACCGCTTTCGCGAGCAAGCCCGCTCCCACAGGGTATCGATTAGAAGCTGTAGGTCCCGGTCACCACCAGGCTACGCGGCGCCCCTGGCTGAATCTGATACTGGCTGGTAGCCGACGAGTAATAGGTCTTGTCGCTGATGTTGTTCAACGCCGCGCGCAAGTCCCAATCCTTCTGCCGGAACCCGGCCAGTGCATCCCAACGTCCATAACCCGGCAGGACCGTGGTGTTGAGGTTGTCAGCATAGCGCTCGCCGACAAATGTCAGGCCGGTCTCGGCGTACCAACCCATCTCCGGTTTCCAGGTCAGGAACAGGCTGCCGTTGTGTTTGGCCACGTTGCTGACGCGTTTGCCTTCAAAGCCATTGTTGTCTTTTACGACGGTCGCGTCCTGCACGCCCACGCCACCGCGCACATACCAGTTGCCACCGAGTTTGCCGGTGCCGGTCAGCTCGACACCACGGGAGCGTTGCTCGCCGGTGAGCAAGGTGACGGTCGGGTTGAGTGGATCGCTGGTGCGGCGGTTGTAGAGTTCCAGTTCGTAGATCGCCAGGGTGGTGCTCAGGCGATCGTCGAGCCAGTCGCTCTTCACGCCGATTTCCTTTTGCTTGGTCAGCTCCGGGCTCAAGTCGTTGCTGTTGCCGGCCACGCCCGGGGTGATGCCGATCAGGCCGCCGCCCACAGGCGAGAACGTCTTGGTCCAGGAAGCGTAGAAGGAATGATTCTGCAGCGGCGTCCAGACAATTCCTACACGGGGGCTGGTGCTGTGGCTGTCGCGATCTTCGGAAATGTTCCGCAGCTTGTTGGTCGATTCGATGTCGAAGGTGTCGTAACGCAAACCGGCCAGTAGTTGCCATTGATCGTTCAGGCGCAGTTGGTCCTGCACGTACACCGCGCGGCTTTCGACTTCTGTGTGGTTGTCGCTGGAGACCTGCATGCGTCCGGTATGGCGCAAGTCGCGGTTCGGGTTGTACAGATCCAGCGCGGGTACCGGAGAGCTGCCCGCCCCGGATGTGGCGGCGTTGTACAACTTTGGATCGCGGCGCTGGCTGCCGATCTCGATACCGGTGAGTAGGCGATGCTCAAGGCCGAAGGTGTCGAAGCCACCTTCCAGCTCTACGTTGTTGAACACGTTGCGCGTGGTCAAGTCCTGCTGCCAATGCTGGCGAGTGACTCTTCTGGTGGCTGGGGTGTAACCCGTCTGGTAGGTGTTGTCGAAATCACTGTCGAGCTTGAACACACCCAGCGTATGACGCAGCTGCCAGTTATCGCTGAGTTCATAGCTGAGTTTTGAGCGTAGGGATTGCGACTTGTCGTCGATGAAATCGTGATCGTTGCCGTAGGTCGTATCCCGTCCTACATCCGCCGGGCGCCCATTGACCCCGGGAACGCCGCGATCCGGCGTGCGGTTGTAGCGGCTGTATTCGTACTGCACCAGCCAGTTCAAGTCCGGCGTCAGTTGCCAGCTCATGGATGGCGCGAACAATTTGCGGTTGCCGCTGACGCCATCACGGAAGCTATTTTCGTCCATGTTGCCCATGTTCAAGCGCAGGCTGATGTTCTCGCTCGGATCAGTGCTGAGGTCGGCATAAAGGCTGCGCAAATCTTCGCTGCCGCCTTGGGCTTCGATGGTCGAGCGGCGACCGAATTCCGGCAGCTTGCTGACGCGGTTGACGATCCCGCCCTGGCTGCCACGGCCATACAACACGGCGGCCGGGCCCTTGAGCACTTCGATGCGCTCGATGTTGTGCAAGTCGCGCACGTATTGGCTGTCGTCGCGGATGCCGTCGAGGTAGAAGTCGTTGCTGGCGTCGAAACCACGGATGCGCAGGCTGTCGAAGCGGGTGTCGGCGCCGCTGCTGACGTTGGGAATGCCGCTGAGCGCAGTGCCCAGGTCATTGGTGCCGTAATCCGCGACGTTGGCGATTTTTATCGAGTCGATGGCTTGCGGCACATAACGCACCGGGGTTGCCGTGCGCGTGGCGGTGCTGGTTTCTTTTACCCGTGGGTCGTCGGCTTCAGCTGTTTCGGCGCTGATGGATGTTTCGGGCAAGGTTGTAGGCGCAGCGTAGGAAAAACCGGCAGACAGCAGAGCAGAGAGGCCAAAACTGTAGGAAGTAAGACGAAAGGGGGCAGGCATTGAAGGACGCGTCCGTAGGAATTTAGGCGGTATCGTGTAGGGCGCGAATGGTAATGCTTGCTATTTACTTCCGTTAATTATTCCTGATAGAGGCGGCGGTTTGATTGTTTCGAATTGTGTCTTGATTGCTACAGTGAGTCGCAGCAAGCATTCGACCGATTCACGAAACAGACTGAAAGCCATTCCAGCGTTTTTCCGAAACGGTCTTGGGACTAGTCTGCCGGCATCGATTTTTCCCACCTCTTCGCCGGAGTTTTCCCATGAACCTTCACTACATTTACGACCCGTTGTGCGGCTGGTGCTACGGCGCCAAACCTCTGGTGCAGGCCGCCCAAGCCGTACTGCCGGTGATTGCTCACGGCGGCGGCATGATGACCGGCGCCAATCGCCAGACCGTTTCGCCACAACTGCGCAACTACGTGATGCCCCACGATCGGCGCATTGCCGAATTCACCGGCCAGCCGTTTGGCGAGGCGTATTTCGAAGGTTTGCTGCGCGATGAAACCGCTGTCTTCGATTCCGCACCGCCGATTGCCGCGGTGCTGGCGGCCGAGCAGATCGCCGGGCGCGGACTGGAATTGCTGGGTCGTTTGCAGAGTGCTCATTATCTGGAAGGGCGCCGCATCGCTGACGAAGCGGTGCTGCTGGAGTTGGCGAACGCCATCGGTCTCGAACCGCAAATTTTCCAAAGTGCTTATAAAGAAGTCGACACGGATCGCCACATCAAGGAGAGCCGCGCACTGCTGGCCAATGTCGGCGGCCAAGGCTTCCCGACTTTCGCCTTGGAACAGAACGGCCAATTCACTTTGATCGACATCGGCCCGTGGCTGGGTAAGCCTGAAGCGTTTGCCGCATGGCTCAGTCAATCACTTCCAGCCCAAGCCCCGGCGGCTGAGTTTCAAGCATGCGGCCTTGACGGCTGCATCCACTGAATTCCCGTCGAATCGTGCAACTGACACTCGCGGACGCGGATTTCTTAGACGATTTTTACCTATTCTCAGACGATTCATGAAATTGACATAACCTTGAGGGCGCGGATAGGATTCGCGCCAACGCCTGTGGCCAACCGCCACGACTCACAAAACAATAAAAGGCCCGCCGCGATCGCTCGTGGGCGGGCCTTTTTGTTTCAGGGTGAAAAAAGAGCGCAACAGCGCCGTTTCAGCCGTTCGGCACAGCGCGTATCAACCGGTAATAAGGAAAATAATATGTTGAACAAGCGAATCAGCCTGATCGCTCTGGGGATGTTGAGCGCTACACAGGCCATGGCTAACGACCAGGCCGAAGCCAAGGGATTTGTTGAAGACAGCAGCCTCAAAGTGCTGCTGCGCAACGCCTACATCAATCGTGATTACAAAGACGGCAACCCGGACAGATCCGAGTGGGGCCAAGCGGCCATCGGTACGTTCTCGTCCGGTTTCACCCAAGGCACCGTTGGTGTCGGCGTAAACGCTTTCGGTCTGTACGCCCTCAATCTGGAGCGCAGTGAAGACCGCAGCGGTGCCCAGGGCATCGATTTCTTCAAGAAGGGCGACAGCGGCAACCCGGCCAACGACTTGTCCAAGGGCGGCGCAGCCGTCAAATTCCGTTTGTCGAGCACCACGCTGACCTACGGCGACCAGATGCCGGAATTGCCGGTGCTGAACTACGACAATTCGCGCCTGCTGCCAGAAAGTTACACCGGCACCTTGATCACTTCCAAGGAGATCAAAGGCCTGGTCCTGAACGCCGGTCGCTTCACCGCCGAATCGCGTAAAAGCGCTGAAGGCCGTGATAGCGGTGGCTTGAAGTCGATCAACGTGTTGGGCGGCAGCTACCAGTTCACCGAACAGTTCAAGGCTTCGGTTTACGCGTCCGACGTCGAAGACGTGCTGAAGAAGCAATACGTGAACGCTAACTACGTGTTCCCGATCGACAAGGATCAGTCCCTGACCCTGGACTTCAATGGCTACCGCACCAAGCTGGACAATTCCTACGTCCGCGAAAACGGTATCACCGGCGACGACAACAAGATCTGGAGCCTGGCAGCGACCTTCGCCACCGGCCCGCACTCGTTCACGCTCGCTCACCAGCGCAGCACTGGCGACAGCAACCTGGGCTACGCCTACGGCGGCTATCAGAAAGATCAAGGTCGCGTCGGCGATGGCGGCAACACCATCTACCTGGCCAACTCCTACTGGTCTGACTTCAACGCCGAAGACGAACGCAGCTGGCAGCTGGGCTACGGCCTGGACTTCAGCACTTTCGGCGTTCCGGGCCTGAGCTACAACTTCGCCTATGTGCGCGGTGACAACATCACCACGTCCACCAGCGAAGGTGGCACCGAGCGTGAGATCTTCAACCAGTTCAAGTACGTCGTGCAAAGTGGCCCGGCCAAAGACCTGAGCGTGAAGTTGCGCAGCTCGATCCTGCGTGTGTCGCAGAAATCCAGCGAGTACAACGTCAGCGGTAACGAAGTGCGCGTGTTCGTGGATTACCCGATCAACATCTTCTGATGATCGCTTGAGTTGATAAAACTCACTAAAAAACCCCGACTGGCTCGGGGTTTTTTTGGGCGGCATTTTGGTAAAAACGTTCTAAAAACGCTTTTTTGAGCATAAAAAAGTCGATTCAAAGCATCTTTTTACCGCGCTTCAAGCAACGCTTGAGATGCCTGAAATTCTTTCTCATGGGACGGAAATCCCGCACCTAATAGATTAGGCCGCTCAACGCAGCGGAGACTAGTAATGATCGTTTTAAACAGAGAAGTTGGCGAATCGCTAAGGCGCGACAAATTTGTCAACGTCCAGGGTGGTGACTTCAATCTCTACGGTCATTTCGCCGACTTCGTCAGACTGACCAGAAGTTGGGAAAACATGGAGCCGGACAGCTATTACGGCCAGGCCGAATCCGGTATGCGTTTCCGTCGCTACAGCGATTTTGAATACAACCCGGTGACCCGCGATCTGAAGCAGCTGGAACACCGTGCCTATGTTCAATCCAAGGCCAACAACAGCTACGTCGGCGGAATGATTCGTCACTTCCAGGACTTCTCCGATGAAGTGATTAATTCGCCGGTGATGCGCAGCCTCATCGACATCGACTTTGAAGTGTACAAAAACGTCCTGCCGCCGGAGCTGCACGATCAAATCTGGCAATGCCAGATCCATCAGATCCGCATCGAGATCAAGCCGGGCAAACAACTGGAAATCACCCCTGAAGGCATTCATTGCGACGGTTATCCGTTCAGCGGCGTGCACTTCTGGGGACGCAACAACGTGGAGGGGGCCGAGAGTCGTCTCTACAGCTCACACGAAGAGCAGTTGGCGTCGACGACCTATCAGGAAATTCTCGACACCACGTTCTTCCTCGATCGCGATATGCGCCACTACGTGACCCCGGCGCGCAATGTGCATTCCCACGACATGGCGTACCGGCAAATCCTGGCGATTTCTTTCTCGCGGCCTGGGACCGCTTTCGACATTGTTCGCTGAACAGCTCGACCTCATGGACAGCGCCTCGGCATCAGTGATGCTGTGGCGGGCGAATGCCAAGGATGCGCTGCGCCTGGAGCGCTTTTTCCGGCAGTTCGACGAAGTGTCGTTCTGCGAGTGGCAGGATGCCAAATGCCTGCGCGGTGTATTGGTGCAGAAGACCACCACCGCGTACCTGGCGCTCGACCTCAATGGCGAAGTGGTCGGCGCGGTGCTGGGCGGCATGCTCGGCAGCCGTGGCACCATCAACCACTTGGCGGTGAGCCCGCAATATCGCGCTCAGGGCGTGGGCCAACGTTTGGTGGAAGCGGCGTCGGCGGATATGAAACGCGTGGGCGTACTGCGGATGTTCCTGTTTGTCGACGATGCTAACCTTGCCGGCAAGCGATTTTGGACTGCCCAGGGTTTTTGCGAGCCGCGTGGCGAAACGACCTTTGAGAGGGACCTATGAATGAGACGTCCAGCAGCCAGCCGCTGATGGTCGAGCCGCAGCCTTCGCGCACCTTTGCAGAAGCCAGCCCGGTCGTGGCCGGTTACTTCACGGTGTCGTTTGTGTTTGGTTTGATGGCCGTCAACGCCGGGTTGCCCGTTTGGTTGCCGGTCGCCATGTGCCTGTTCGTGTATGCCGGCGCTTCGCAGTTCGCCGCGTTGGCGCTGATCTCCAGCGGTGCGTCGCTGACCACGATTATCCTCACCACGTTTTTGATCAACGCGCGGCACATGCTGATGTCGGTCTACATGGCCAAGGCATTGCGCGCATTGGGCCTCAGCCGATTTGAACGCTGGTGTTATGCCGGCGGGCTGACCGATGAATCGTTCGCCTTCCACAGCGTGAAACTCGGCAGCGGCGCACCGGTCAACGTGCGTTACCTGATCGGCTTCAATCTGTTTTGCCACACCTCATGGGTGCTCGGCGGTTTGCTCGGGGCGATCTGCGCGCAGTACGCATCGCACCTGATCAAGTATCAACTCGACTACGCCCTGACCGCGATGATGCTCTACGTGCTGGTGTCGCTGTGCAACACCCGCAACAAGCTGATCGCCGCTGCGGCCGCGGTCGCCTGCATGGGCGCCTTGAGCCTGGTCGGCAGCTCGCCATTCAACGTATTTATCGCCACATTCGTGGGTTGCGGGGTGGGTGTATGCCTGACCAAACGTTCCTGATCCTGGTCGTCGTACTGATGATGGCCGTGACTTTCCTGCCGCGCGCGTTGCCGCTGCAGGTCAACACCGACCATTGGCCACCCTTCGTTGCGCGGGCGCTGGAATACCTGCCGGTGGCGATCGTGGCTGCAATCAGCCTCACGCCCTTGTTGATCAAGGACCAGCATGTGCAGCTCGATCGCCCGGAATTCTATGCCGCGATTCCGACGTTGTTATGTGCGTATTTCAGCAAAAACCTCTTTCTCAGTGTGGCGGTTGGGACGGCTGCGTACATTGCGCTCGGCTCGTTCATGTAGGCGCAGGTCGACCACATCGCTGAGCGCCTGGCCCGACAGCTCGGGGTTATTGACCGCCAGCCGCACTTCGAGGAAATCCTCGAAATCCGGGAAAATGGTCAAGCCGTTACGCTGGGCGGCCTCGCGGGACACCATGCCGATGCCGTCCATTTGCGGGATCAGCGACAGGGTCAGGGTTTCGCTGCAGGAATAAATCGTCCGTTGCCCGGTTTCGTAATTGCCTAGGCCGGCGTCGAGAAAGCGCAAGAAGCTGTGGGAATACGGACAGTCGTCCGCCGGACGAACCTGAAGCTTGTCGCCCAGCATCACCAGCGGATCGTTCTCCTGGCCACAGTGCGCACCGACCACCTGAACGTGCACGTCCGGCAGCAAAATACTCGGCAATCCAGGCTTCTGCGGGCCAATCAACACAGCCAGGTCGAAATCTTCATTCTTCAGCTTGCTGAGGTTTTCCATCGACTCGGCGTAGGAGAACTCCAGTTGATGATCCGGAAACACCTCGAACAGGCGTCCGATCATTCGCCGATTGAAATCCTCCGACAGCGTGGTATTCAGCGCCACCTTCAGCGTGCGCTGACCGGGCACCTTCAATGCTGCGACTTTCTCTTCCATCTGCCGCGTGGCAACCAGAACCTTGTCGATATAAGGCGTGAGCTCCGTGCCCTGGGTGGTCAGGGTCAAGCCTTTGTTGGAACGTCGAAACAGGCGAAAACCAAACTGCTCTTCGACCTTGTTCAACTGCGCGGCCAACGCCTGCACCGTCAAACAGGAATGCTCTGCCGCCGCCGACAACGAGCCGGTCTGCACAATGCGCATGAGGTTGCGTAAGGTTCTGCTATCCATGGGGTAATGCCCTCTAAAGTGGGCTGGCAATTGTTGTGTACTCAGCGGCCGATCCTGCGCCTATGCCGGCTATATTCCTGCACCTGAGCATAGTTGTCGCGGGTTTAGTAGCGAATTGATTCCGCAGCCGATGGCTGGAGGCTTACACAGGATCGGGGTTTTTGGCGGGGTTGGGGTGATTGGGGTCAAAAAAGATGCTTGGGCCGAAGAGGTTTGGGCATTTTTTGGAGGGTGGGGCTTACGGCTGTGGTGGATTCTTCCTGCAATGGTCTCGGAGGTGTCTTAGGGAGCGTTGCGATCGGGCTGATGGTTGGCGCTAGCCAGAGCGGTTGTAATAGGTCGACGAACTTCCAGCCAATAGCCAGGACGTTGTCCATTGAGCTGGTGTCAGGCCGTTCATCAACTTGGCATTGACCGAAAATGAGACCCCCGATCACAATGCAGAGGTAGCGCCAATGTAGCTACAGATTAACAGTGAGGTTATTGCCATGGGTGCATTACTGAAAACCACTGACGTGCGTTGCCGCATTGATGAGGATCTGAAATTGCGTGCTACAGAAGTATTGAGCGCTTGCGGGCTGAGCATCAGTGACGCCATGCGTCTTTTTCTCCGTCAGGTCGTAGCGACTCAAGGGCTCCCGTTTGAGGTGCGCGTCCCTTCTGAGAAGACCGCACGCGCCATGCTGGAAGCACGAGATATTCGCCAGCGGTTCGGCTCGATAGACGACATGCTGAGGGACGCTGATGGCGAAACCGGAAAAAAAGCAAAAACGCGCTGAGTTGCCGAAACAGTGCGCACAAACTTCAGAATTCAAGAAGTCTTGGGAACGATACAGGCGGGCTGGGCGTCGTGACATGAATGAAGTCCGCCAATTGATGGTCATGCTGTTTCTTGGTGAACAACTGCCGGCTGAGTATCTGGATCACGCTTTGACCGGCGATTGGGCTGGATTTCGGGAGTGTCATATTGGTGGCGACTTTTTGCTGGTCTATGAGCACACACGTTCCGATTTGATTACGTTTGTTGATCTCGGAAGTCACTCCGAGCTATTCAAATAAATCGCGTGTAGTGGTATTAACGCGGTTCTTACTCTAAAAAAGCAGCCCAAAAAGGCTGCTTAATTCCCCCCCCCCCGGAACACCAATTTTTCGACACCTGAAGACAATCTGTCTCGTACTCCTGGTCGTTTCTCTGTAACGGATAATATCTGTGCCAATTTGCCTGCATTAGGTATGTCCGTTTGCGGATAAAATTCACATATCTATCCGTATCTGTACTAGTCTGAACCCAAGACATTACAGCGGAGGCGATCACATGCCTACCTCATCACCAGTCCTAAGCCCACAGCAACAACTCGACTCCCCCGAAGCCGGTCGGGTCGCGCTCAAGTTTTTCTTCAACCTCATGGAGCGCTGGGGCTGCAGCGCCGAGCAACAGCGCACGCTGCTGGGCAAAGTCGGCAACACCACGTTCTACAAGTACAAACACCTACCGCCCAATGTGCGTTTGCCCCACGACACCCTGGAACGCATTTCCTACCTGATGGGCATCCACAAAGCGCTGAGCATCATCTTCAGCAACAGCCGCGAGCGCGCCTACAAATGGGTCAGCAGCCCCAACACCGCTGCGCCGTTCAATGGGCAAACTGCTTTGGATTACATGCTGGTCGGGCGCGTGGTGGACATCGCTGACGTGCGCCGCTACCTCGATGGAGTGCGCGGTTGATGGCGCCTGAACTGGTCGATCCGCAATGGTCGCGGGCCTATCGGATTGTTAACAGCTGCTTTCCGCCGATCTCGTTGTTTGAAGATGTGCTCGATCCGGAAGACTTGCCCACTGCCTATGCACTGGAAGCATTGACCAACGATCGGTTGATGGAAGAGGCGGGTATGCTCTCCCGAGTCCCTCCCGAAGATCGAATCTCAGGCCCCGGCTCTACGCCGGTTATGGCGGCGTTTACTCACATCGGTAAAACCAGCCGCTTTACGGATGGGACGTTTGGCGTCTACTACGCGGCCAGTAGCCAGGCTGCTGCCATTGCCGAGACGAGCTATCACCAGGAACGATTTCTCGCTGCGACCAATGAGCCGGATCTTGAGCTGACCATGCGGACTTACGTCAACAAGGTCGTCAAACCGTTGCATGACATTCGGCAGAACTATCCGCACCTGCATGATCCAGACCCTACTGCGTACGGTCAGTCCCAAGCGTTCGCGAGGCAACTGCGTGAAGCGATGTCGTGGGGATTGCTCTACAACAGTGTTCGGTTGCCGGGGCATGAATGTGTTGCCGCGTTTCGACCGCCAGCGGTGTCGATTCCGAAGCAGGGGAAGCACATTCGGTATGTTTGGAGTGCGAGTAGTCGGAGGATTTCGTTTGTGTTTGAGGTGAGTGAGGTTTGAGCGGGGAGGCCCGAGATTGTTAGGAATTGCGACTGATTTGGCCGATATCTAAACGTTATTATGCAAAAGGCCTGATTTATGATCGTTTTTGAGCAGCAATAATCGATTTTATGCAGGAAGCTGGATTTCTAACGATATTCATCAAGCCAAAAAGCCTCGAGCAGTTCGAGGCTTTTTTATTCGTGCAGAGTGGATTTTGAGGCGACGTTACTGCGGCAATTATTCCCCGGAGCGTCGAGCCACCTTTACCACGTCATCGATGATTGCTTTGCTCATAACCTCGGAACCTTGCGAGTGGGACACGGGTGATCTGATAGCGACCTCATTCTCTTTTGCGTCCGGGTTTTTGATGCAATCAGTGATGAGTATCGAAAGCTTCATTTCCTCCGCCATTTGGCTGGCGACTTCCTCGTCATGCGTGACGTGGAACGGGCTATCGAAGTATTGGATTACCATGAGCATTCTCCGTTTCGGCGATATCTAACATTTGCGAAAGATGGAGGTTGGCCGATTCAACATTTCTGCTGCAAACAGTTCTAGCGCACATCGCCGCCGCAATCATTACACCACGTAACTAATGATGTTCCCGCCCCCACCTTTATCCCCCTGACCCAACCCCCTACATTTATCTCCAACGCCTCCCCATCATCCCGACGGGGCAGGTCACTGGAGATTTTCCTCATGCCTTTCGTAAGCGTTCGCATCACCCGCGATGGCGTTACCTCGGAGCAGAAAGCTCAGGTGATCGCCGAAATCACTGAAACCCTGGAACGCGTCCTCAAGAAGGACCCGCACCTAACCCACATCGTGATCGAAGAAGTCGACACCGATAACTGGGGTTACGCCGGGATGACCACGACCAAGTACCGCAAGCAACTGGCTGACGCGGAGGGCAAATCGTGACCGCTTCCGTCTCTATCGATTTCATCTCCGACGTGGTGTGCCCGTGGTGTGCGTTAGGCGCGACGGCGCTGGAGCAGGCGATCGAGAACGTGGCCGGTGAAATCTCGGTCGAGCTGACCTACAAGCCTTTCGAGTTGAACCCGGACATGCCGGCAGTCGGCGAAAAAGCCGTCGAGCATTTGATGCGCAAATATGGACGCACCGCTGAAGACGTCGCCGCCGGCAAAGCGATGCAGATCGCTCGCGGCGAGGCCCTCGGTTTCACGTTCGATCTGGAGAAACGCAGCCACTTCTACAACACCTTTGATGCGCACCGTTTGCTGATGTGGGCGTTGCAGGAAGGACGGCAGGTCGCACTGAAGAAAGCCTTGCTGCGTGGTTATTTCTCTGACGGCCAGAACCTGAGCGATAGCGAGACGCTGGTTCGTCTGGCAGCGGAAGTGGGCCTGGATGCGGAGGCTGCCCGTGAGGTGTTGGCGTCCGGAGCGTTTGCCACTGAAGTACGTGATCTTGAGGAGTTTTACCGCGAACGCGGCATCAACTCGGTCCCGGCCATGGTGCTAAACGGTCGTCATCTGGTGTCCGGTTCGCAGTCGGTCGAGTACTACGAACAGATGTTGAAACAAATGGCGCAGGCGCCTGTTGAAGCCTGATTCATCACCTATCCAAACCATTATTTATTAGTTGAGGTTCATCATGAGCAATTCGAAAAAAGTCATCGTTATCACTGGCGCCTCCCAAGGTCTCGGCGCAGGCATGGTTAAAGCGTTCCGTGAACTGGATTACAAAGTCGTCGCCACTTCGCGTTCGATCAAGCCTTCCACTGATCCAGACATCCACACCGTGGCGGGCGACATCGGCGACCCGGCAGTAGCGCAGCAAGTTATCCGTGAAGCGATTGAACGTTTTGGCCGTGTCGATACTTTGGTCAACAACGCCGGGATCTTCGTTGCCAAACCGTTCACTGCATACACCCAGGAAGACTACGCCGCTGTGCTGTCGGTGAACTTGAATGGGTTCTTCTACATCACCCAACTTGCGATTACCGAGATGGAAAAGCAGGGCAGTGGTCATGTCGTCAACATCACTACCAGTCTGGTGGACCATGCGATTGATGGCGTGCCGTCGGTATTGGCTTCGTTGACCAAGGGTGGCTTGAATGCGGCGACCAAGTCGCTGGCGATTGAGTACGCCAAGCGTGGGATTCGGGTGAATGCGGTGAGCCCTGGCATCATCAAGACGCCGATGCATGGTGAGGAGACTCATGAAGCGTTGGGGAGTTTGCATCCGGTTGGGCGGATGGGGGAGATCAGTGACATTGCGAAGGCTGTGGTTTATCTGGATGGCGCGAACTTTGTTACTGGCGAGATTCTGCATGTGGATGGTGGGCAGAGCGCGGGTCACTAAGAGCTGATTTTACAAACCGCAGAAACAACAAAGCCCTCGCAGAAATGCGAGGGCTTAATTTTTTTTGGTGTCCGCAGCCCGATTCTTTGGCTATCGGATGGACTGCAAAAAACAGGTGTGGACATTTTGTGGACGTTTTCCAAAGCCCAGAAACAACAAAACCCCTGCATTTCTACAGGGACTTTGTTCTGTATGGTGCGGCACCAGACGAACGATATGTTTTGGCGAGACTAGGTTTTTCGGGCGAATGGCGTTCGCTGGAAAATTTAGCGTACTCCAACTAGTAACTATAAATAAATCAGCTAGTTATGGCGCTTATTGGAATCGAATTGGGCTTCAGTGGTGAGTACCAAACATTCACATTTAGCCTGACCTAGTCCCTGCTAGCACGTCCTAGGGTGAGCACCGCTTCATAGCTCAGTCATCAATGCTTCAATTATTTTGTCGTGTCTTAACTGAATCGCGTCCTTCCCCCAAATCTGCATGTTAGTGACGAACGTGGCTATTTCTCGCTGCTGTGCGTTGTGTGTGTAGGTAGCCAGCTTTCTGGCAAATACGATATTGCCCACGGCACAGTTATGGGATTTGGAAAGCAGTAGGTAATTGCCAAGGCAGTTCAGATATTCAGAGGTGAACGTTTCATCGTATTCATCGTATCCGTGGGGCATGCCTGTGGGTTCATTCCTAGGTGCAATGTGCTCGAGTTCTGGGCTCTGGATGGTGTCAAAACGCTTTGGCATGTAGCCCCGCTGGCCGCGACGCTCTAGGTGAATTTCATATTTCCAGAGCAGGTGCTTGGCTGTTGCATGGTTGATTTCCCCCTGCAGCGCCTCTTCCAATTTCTCGGTATTCCAATAGGCCCACCAGGATTTATCCGTGTTTTTCAACCAATTGATGTGCTCAACTATCGGGGTGATACTACTGTCTTTAGTGGTGAAGGCTTCATAAACTCCGTTGATTCGAGCGGTAATGTCGGCACGCGTACCAATTAGTCGATGGCGCACGATCAAACCTTCAAAAGCGCTGCACAGTGCACCAATGTCAGTGATCGGCAAAGCGTAGCGATAGGCCTTGATGATAAACGGCAGAGTGATCGCAATCCCACTGAGCGTCACCAACGAATGGATCTGGAAATGTTCCTTCTCGTGCTTGCCAAAAAAATCGGACAGGTGGAGAAAACTAGCAGATAACGATCGGGTGAAAGACTGAATGAACTCGATGGGTTCATTGCCAGCGAGCATTTTCCCTATTTTTTCTAGAGTATTGCTTTCCCATAGAGAATTGAAATCAACACGAAGGGTATATAGCAAAACATCATCTTCGTTGATTCGGTATTCAATGGCGGAGATGGATTTGTAGATGTTCTCGAACCGCCCTTTGATTTCGGCGATTAACTGCGCCTTATGATCGCCGTCATGACCATGCAAGTGCACGGTGTACATAAACTGCGCCTTGACGACTTCAAGGTTCGAGGGGCGTTTCCCGCGGTTGTTCTGAAAGATGAACATCTGAATCGCTTCTGACTCATCTCGCACCGGGTGCGTGGTGCAAACCGCCTGGCAGACGATTGCTAACATTTCGGTCAAATAATCTTCCGATTTATCTCGAAGTTGCGCCTTGAAGTAGTCGAATGCCCGAACGATTCGCTGGGCGGATGCGGTTTCAAGGCCATGGTGATCGGTTTTGGATTGGTCAATTACGTAGTCGACGAACAATTGATTGTCATAGTCGACTGTGTTGAAGCGGATTTCACTGCGCCGCCTTATCATGTCTTCGAAACAAATATGCTCGGGGTCGGTCAATTCGCGAAGGGATTTGAGTCGGGTGAACAGCGCTGCGAGAAACAAGGTTAGGGTAGTCAGACGCTGCTGGCCGTCGATCACCCGAAAGAGTTGCCCGGCTTCCTCAAACAGAAAATGCCCGAAGTAGTAAGGGCTTCGGGTATTGCTGGCTCGATAATCTTCCAAATCCGAAAGGAAGACGTCTGTTTGAGTGCTGCGGCCACTAGTATCGGTGGGTGTCTCCCAGGAATAGGCACGCTGGTATGCGGGAACTACGATGCGGTTGTTGGCCATCATTTTTTGGATGGTTGTTGAAGGTTCCACGGATAATGTCCTTATAAGCTGCCAAAAAAATGATGGCCATGGGCCGCATGATCCCTGAGTCCCTACTTTTCCACACCGTTTTTTGGCTGTGGCTCGCTAAGATCTAGGAAAGGGGAATACCCATTTTTTGTTCGTGGAGGGAGATTACACCCCTCAAATTGAGGAAGTCTCCGCCTACCTTTAGTGGAGGAGGTAGCGTTTCACTACCCCCGTGAACGCTACCTGAACTTGCTGGAAAACCTTCCTTTTACCACCCTGGTTAGGTAGCTATTGAGCCCGTGGCCAGATCGAGCGAGCCGCTGCAGTTCGAAAACCACGGCTGCGCCTAGTTGCGTGTCATCGTAGAGATATTTCCATCCATCGCTGAATGCGACGACTATTGATCCTGGTCCAATCTCGTACCCAGCGACGCCTGAATCACCAGCTCTGTTTCCGTACCGTTCCATGCTTTCAATCCTTCTGCGATGGCTGATGTTCACCTACGTGGACATTGGTGATAGTGGCATGAAGGTTTGGCCGGAGGCACGACAAGTTTGCGAGGTAGATACCCGGCCTTGCGGCGATGTTTGTGGTGGGAAAGTTTGCGGCGCGCTTGGTAACTTCGATGCCAACCGAACCTGCCAGGAGACATGGAATGCCGATCATTACTTTAGCTGCGCCGCTCGTGAATGCATTGCCTAATACAGGCCGTTGGCGTTGATCAAATCGATTATCAAACGCTCCAGCAGATCACTTAGCCATTTGATTTCAACCATTTCTTTGTTGCTCAGTCCAATGATTCTGTCCAGTCGCTCGCCATGCGCTGATTTGTTTCGAACAAAATATGTATATTTTATACACAGGGCTGCGATGAGTTGTTGGTTGTCCAGTTTTGCAGCTTTCAAATGTTTTTCTATATGCACTTCTACAACGTCAAGAAACCCGGCTTTGGTGAGGAATTCCTGTCGGTACGGGAGGGTTTTTTTGAGGACATGCATCAGTCTAGCGTCCGTGTACCGCAATACGAAGTCACGAAATGCTTTTGTTTTTTTGTAGTTTTCAAAATCGTTAAGAATAAGTTGTCGCCAGCGTATTTTGCTGCGTAATTTCTCCGCCGTCATGTTTTCGATCATTTTGGCCGCGGTTTCCGATGCGCTCGGATGATTCAGAATGAACGTCCTGGTTTCCCTATGACATTCATGATCACTGGTTTTTTTGGCGATGACTCGATAGAGCGCGTTGAATGCCTTCCAGAGAGAGTCAAAGCGATCAAAAATGTCAGTCTTAGTCTTTGACCGAGTGAGGTGGGAAGCGGCTTTCAGTAGACCCAGTCCTTTTTCGGATTCCTTAAAAATTACTTTAAGTGGGTCAGGTTTTAACTCGGAAAGAAAGTGGGAGGCGAGTTGCGCGTGGCTCTTGAAGTCGGAGGCGCCAATATTCTTTTCTTTGGTCAACTTGTTACGGTAACTTGTTGATATCTTGATGGATAAAATTTCTGGAATCGACTGTTTGACGCCGATGTAGAAAAATATAGCTTTTGTAATCTGCCCATATAGCGCGCTTTGATAGTTGTTGAATACGCCATCCAGATCTATCTCGGAAACACGAATGCATTGTAGCGCGATTTTGCTATTTGTGATTTCTAGTTGGTCGGTGTATGCCCCACCACCGTTGTATTCACAAGGTCCACTGAAGAGGACGGTTTGCTTTTCGCTGTTGTTGATTTTTATTTCAACACTGTAATGGTACTTGCTGCGCATTGGTCGTCCTTGGTTGGGTGGGGCAAGAGTTATAAAATATTACCAATATACCTGTATTGGTGGCTATGAGCCATTATTGACGATCAGGAGGGAGATGACGGAATGGGGAATCAGAGCTTCCTTCAGGTCCTAAGGTTTTGCATACCTGAAATGTCAGTCTTTACGGCCATTGAATTGGACGGAGGAGCGCGGCCGCCGCCATCAACAAACTTTTAAGCACGGTCCATGGGCTTGGCTGAACGGTAAGCCGAAACGTCGAATGGGGGCGGATTTATTTTCTGGCTAAAAATGAGGTATCTGCGCGCAGCGGTGCTAGCTTTGACCCCAACATTTATCCGCTAGTGCCTCGGTATCGGACCAGTACCCAACCCAAGGAAAACCCGTAATGGATCTACACAACGAGTTCGAGAACAGTAAATTCTTCCACCGTGCCCGTATCGATCAACGCGCTGCCGATGCCTTGGTTGGGTTGGCCGCCGGTATTACTGCGGACGGTGTTGTGAGCATCACGGAAGCGGTTTTTCTAAAGCAATGGCTGGAAAACAATCTCGCGCATCTGAACGATCCGGTGATCAATCTGCTGTATTCGCGTTTGGCGTGCATGCTTCAGGACAATGTTCTAGACATGGATGAGTCTCTGGAGCTGCTTAACATTCTGCGTGGTTTTTCTGGAATTGGCATTGAGAGACCGAAGGTTGGCGGTGCTGTTGCCGTTACTCCTACGGACCTTCCTTTCAATTCACCGATCCCTGATTTGGTGTGGGATGGTCGGATGTTTGTATTTACCGGAGTCATGGCCTTTGGGCCGCGCAAGGATTGTCAGGCGCTGGTCGAAGAGCGAGGTGGTTTGATTGGAGGCAGTGTGAGCAAGAAGGTGCATTACCTGGTTGTCGGTAGCGTGGGTAATGAGCAGTGGCGCCACAGTAGCTACGGAACAAAGATCATGAAGGCGGTGGAGTTGCGTGAGGCGGGAGCTTCGATTGCCATCGTCGGTGAGGATCACTGGCAAAGGATGCTGTTTGGTTGAGATTGCTTGGCAGCCATTTAATTTGGCTAGCGGATCGTCGATGGGTCTGACGGCCTCATCGCGAGCAGGCTCGCTCCCACGGATTTCGGGGTGTGGACAAAAAGTGGACGTTCCAGAAACAACAAAGCCCCTGCATTTCTGCAGGGGCTTTGTTTTGTATGGTGCCGGCACCAGGAGTCGAACCCGGGACCTACTGATTACAAGTCAGTTGCTCTACCAACTGAGCTATACCGGCGTGTTAGGGCGACGATTATAGCGATTGGATTGGTTCTGTAAACCCCTGAATTCAGACTATTTTTACGCGACCCTCAGGTTACCCGCGAACCAGTGCTTTTCTGAGTTTCTGAAGCGCTTTCCAGCCCCGGCTATTTTGCATCGCGCGCAGCTGTGCTTCGGCGTGTTCGGCCCGTTGCAGGGCGGTGGCGAGCTGCTGTTCAGCGTTGCTGACGGGGTAGCTGAGCGCATGCCCGTGGCACAGTTGGAAGTTGTCGAGGTTGCACGGTGGGATGTAGAAGGCGGGTTTTAGGTTCAGGTGTTCGTTGGCCAGGAACCAAGTGTTGATGCCGTCGAACAGGATGGCTTCGTAGCCGGCGTCGGTGACGAGGTGTTCCCAGGTGTGGTCGCGGGCCCATGGGGTTTCGATGAGGATGATCCAGGGGCGCCATGTGGCGAAGTCCATGCCGCGCAGGACGGTTTCTTCGTGGCCTTCGACGTCGATTTTAAGGAAATGGATGGGGCGGTTTTGGGCGTGCTGCTCGCAGATGGAGGTGAGGGTGCGGGCTTTGACGGCTTGACGGTGGACGTCCATGCCGAGGGCCGTGCGTTCCTGGCCGGTGGTTGGGTCGACGGTAGAGAGGCCGGTGCCGGGGATGCCGTAGAGGGTGAGTTCGTCGGCGCTGTCGCTGGCCACGCATTGCAGGTTGGTGTCGTTGGGGCGTTGTTGGCAGAGGGCGTCGTAGTAGGTTTGCATCGGCTCGACGTTGATGCCGGTCCAGCCACGGTCGTGGAAGGCTTTGGTGACGGAGTCGTGGACGGGGTCGTTGGCGCCGACGTCGATGTAGAAACCGTTTTCGAACTGTTTGAGGGCGCGCCACAGGCGGATGTCTTCGAAATTCTGTGCGTAAGAAATGAAGGTCACTGCGGCGTCCTGTCAGTCGGATTGTCTGCCTGTATATCAAGGGCGATTGCCGGGTGCAATTTTCCGTCCACGACGTCCGGAATTCGGCGGTTATGTCCTTTCGGTTGAATGCTTATGCACAACGGGACGTCCGTTGAGCCCTATCAGCGCCGCTTTTGTGGACTTGTTCTCATTTGTTCGCAAATCCCTGTTTTTAAGGTTTTTTATTCATGTGTACGAAAAATGAACAGTTATGTTTCAGCCGCGAAACAGTGCATTTATTGGATCCAGCAGAATTTCATCAACAGAGTTATCCACAGGCTGCGACTGTTTAAGTGCGTTCGGCCAGGATCAGGAAATTGCGCGGTGTGAGCGGGGTTTCGCAGAAGGTGCCAAGACGAACGGTATAACCCTGCTCGCTGAGGAAAAGTGCTCGATCCAGTACCAGCCACAGCTCCAACGGGCGTCGGAAAAGTCCCCGTAGCAGCTCCAGATTGCGCACTTCAGCCAGTCGCTTCCATCCAGCCGCTTCAAGCGCCGGCCAATCCTGCGGGCCGATTGTGGATAACTCCTTAAGTGCGGCCAAATGATGGCAGTAGTCTGCGAAGGATTTATCCAGCCAGGCGCTGGGCAGGGAGGGCGTTGGCAGGTATTCATCGATGCCGCGCAGTTGCCGTTGCAGCAGGTCGAAGGCTAGGCGTCGGGCCATGGACGTGTCGCGCTGACGTCGGACTCGAGCTCCTGCGGTAACGGTTTCGCTCATCGGCAGCGCGAGATCTTCGAGGGACAGCTGTAGGCCGGATCGCGAACCTGCCGAGGAAAGCGCCTTATACGTAGCCAGACTGATCCGGTTGTAACAGCAGGGCGCGACAGCCAGTTGTTTGCAGCCGACGGTGCTGGCGAGTTGTATCAACCGCACGTGCAGGTCACCACAGGCGTGCAGCGCGACCGGGGTGTGCTCGGCATTTAATAAGGAAGCTGCGTCAGCCGCGAGCACATCTTGCTCAACGTGCAGCGCATGTAACTGATGACGTTGGCTGAGTGCCTGGCCGCTTAGCACCAGCGACGGGTCATATTCCAGACAGGTCAGTTGTTGCCCGGTTTGCAGCAGGCGTCGGCCCAAGTGACCCTTGCCCGAACACCAATCCAGCCAATGCGGCGTCGGCGCTGCAAACGATAACCGACTGGCAAACGCTTCGATCTGTTGCCACTTGCGCCCCGGTACATCGACGTTCAACCGATGCCCGGCCTCCGCCAGTGCATGCCCCGGCAACTCACCCACTGAACTCAGCTCTAGGGACAACGCCGCCAAGGAAGCAAACGGCTCTGGCGCATTCAGCAAGCAAGGTTGGTTATGACTGTTTTCCGCATCCTCCAGCGATCGTCCGCGTAGCCAGGAAGACAGCGAAGGATAGGACGCTTCCCAGGGAAGCCGCAGATGAGTAAACGGTCGTGGCTTCCACAGCGCCTGATGCTCAATCAGAAAAGCATCCAGCGCTGCGAAACGGGCGAGTAGGGCCTCGCCCGTCAGCACGTAGGAAGAATCAACGCCCTTGGCAGGCATCGACGCGTAACCAGCGCTCCAGCAGCTTGAAGCCGCGTACCAGCACGTAAGCCATCAACAGATAGAACATGCCCGCGGCGAAGAAGATCTCCACCGGCAGGTAGGTGCGGGCAATGATGGTGCGGGCCATGCCGGTCAGTTCCAGCAAGGTCACGGTACTGGCCAAGGCGCTGGCCTTGAGCATCAGGATCACTTCGTTGCTGTAGGCCGGCAGGCCGATGCGCGCGGCTCGGGGCAGGATGATGTAGAACAGCGCCTTGGGCTTGGACATGCCCAGCGCCCGCGCCGCTTCGATCTCGCCCGGTGGAATCGCCTGGATCGCGCCACGCAGGATCTCGGCGATGTAGGCCGCCGTGTGCAACGTCATGGTCGCTGTGGCACACCAGAACGGATCGCGCAGGTACGGCCACATCGAGCTGTTACGCACCGCATCGAACTGCGCCAGGCCGTAATAGACGAGGAACAGCTGAACCAATAACGGCGTGCCACGGAAAAAGAAGATGTACGCGTAGGGCAAAGAGCGCACGTACCAGCGTCGCGACGAGCGCGCGATGCCCAGCGGGATCGCCAGCAACAACCCGGCGATCACGGCGATGGCCACCAGTTCCAGGGTCAGCGTCGCGCCTTGGGCCAGTTTCGGCAGCCATTTGATGATGACTTCCCAGTTCATTGGCTGCTCCTCGCGAAGCCGCGAGCGGCGCGTCGTTCCAGAAAGTACATACCGGTCATGGCCAGGATGGTCAGGCCCAGGTACATGAACGCCGCGACCATAAAGAAGGTGAACGGCTGCTTGGACACGGTCACGCCGATTTGCGCGTGACGCATAATTTCTTCCAGGCCGATCACCGACACCAGCGCGGTGTCTTTCATCAGGATCATGAACAGGTTGCCCAGGCCCGGCAGGGCGATGCGCCACATCTGCGGCATGATCAATCGGGTGAAGATGCGGAATTTCGACAGGCCCAGGGCCACGCCGGCTTCACGGTGACCTTTGGGAATCGCCAGAATCGCACCGCGAAACACTTCCGTGGCGTAGGCGCCGAAGCACAGGCCCAGCGCGATCACGCCAGCGGCGAAGGCATTGAGTTCGAGGTCTGGATTGCCGAAAAACTCGCCCAGGGCACGCATCAGATTGACGGTGCCGAAGTAGATCAACAGTACCCAGAGCAATTCCGGGATGCCGCGAACCAATGTCGAATAAGTGCCGCCCAGCCATTGCAACGGCTTGTGCGGAGATGTCTTGGCCAAGGCGCCGAGCAGACCGAGCACCAGCCCCAGGCACAGGGCCGAGAGTGCCAGTTTCACAGTCATCAGCGCGCCAGCGGCGAGCGCCGGGCCGAATCCGTAGAGGTCGATAATCATGGATTTCTTTTCAAATCGCGGCAGGCAATGCCAAAGACTGGCGCCGTCAGCGAACGGCGCCGGTCAGGCAGGTCAGAATCAATAGATGCTGAACGGGAAGTACTTGTCGTTGATTTTTTTGTAGGTGCCGTCTTCAACGATTTCTTTCAGGGCGAGGTTCAGCTTCGCGCGCAGAGTGTCGCCTTTTCGCACAGCGATACCGATTTTGTCGCTTTCTTCCACTGGGTCGCCTTTGAATTCGTAAGGGCGGCCGGCGTCGCTTTTCAGCCACTCGTAGTTGACGTACTTGTCGGCCAGGATGCCGTCCAGACGACCGGAAGTGAGGTCGAGGTAGGCGTTTTCCTGGGTGTCGTAGAGTTTGACTTCAACGCCTTCCATGTTGTCTTCCATCCAGGTGCCGGCGAGGGTCGCACGTTGTGCGCCGATCACTTTGCCTTGCAGGGAAGCCTTGTCGGTTTTGAAGTCGACGTCTTTCTTGGCGATGAATTGCAGCTTGTTGGAGTAGTACGGGTCGGTGAAGTCCACCGCTTGCTTGCGCTCGTCGGTGATCGACATCGAGGAGATCAGGAAGTCGAACTTCTTGGCGTTCAGGGCCGGAATGATGCCGTCCCAGTCGGACGTGACCACGGTGCAGTCGACTTTCATCTTGGCGCACAGGGCGTCGCCGATTTCTTTGTCGAAGCCGACGACATTGCCACTGGCATCTTTGTTGTTGAACGGCGGGTAAGCCGCTTCGATGCCCATCTTCAAGGTCTCGGCGACGGCACCGGCGCTGAAGGCCAGGGTGACGGCAGCCGCCAGGAAGATTCTTTTGTAGTTCTGCATGCGGGTAGCTCCGTTAGCGGTTGCTGGACATGAATTGTTTGCAGCGTGCCGAAAGCGGGTTGTCGAACACCTGCTGCGGCGATCCTTGTTCTTCTACCAGACCCTGGTGGAGGAACACCACTTCGCTGGACACCTGACGAGCAAAGCCCATTTCGTGGGTGACGAGCAACATGGTGCGGCCTTCTTCGGCCAGGGCGCGGATGACATTAAGTACTTCCTGGACCATTTCCGGGTCAAGGGCGGAGGTGGGCTCGTCGAACAGGATCACCTTGGGCTGCATCGCCAGCGTGCGGGCAATCGCCGCGCGTTGTTGCTGGCCGCCGGACAATTGCGCCGGGTAGGCGTGTCGCTTGTCGGCGATGCCGACCTTGGCCAGCAGGGCTTCGGCGACTTCGATGGCTTCGGCTTTGCTCTGGCCGAGCACGCGGCGCGGGGCTTCGATGATGTTGTCGAGCACGCTCATGTGCGGCCAGAGATTAAAGTTTTGAAACACAAAACCGATCTCGCTGCGCAGGCGATTGATCTGTTTGCCATCGGCGGCAACCAGTTCACCGTTCTTCGCGGCTTTGAGCTTGAGTTCTTCGCCGGCTACCAGGATCTGGCCCTGGTGCGGGTTTTCCAGCAGGTTGATGCAACGCAGGAACGTGGACTTGCCGGAACCGGAGGAACCCAGGATCGAGATCACGTCGCCGTCGCGGGCGGTCAGCGAGATGCCTTTGAGCACCTCAAGCTGTCCGTAGCGTTTGTGCAAGTTGCGGATTTCAAGCGCGGGCGTGGCCTCAGCCATGTGCGTTCCTCATAGTGTTTCGCTCCTGCTGTTGGCGGCCTTCCTGGCGAGGCGGCCAAGCTAGCATAGCGTTCGAATGGCAGCCAACAGCGCTACGGGCGGTAAACGGATGGCATGTGGCAGGTTGTCGCATCGCTACAGCAGACTGTCGCGCTGCTATCAACCGAACAGCCGTTTGAACCAGTTGCCCGGCGGGTGTCGCGTAAAAAAAGGCGCGATGTTGCCAGCTTTGGCGGGGTGTTGGAAGCGCTAACCGGCCAAACGTTCCTGATCTGCACTTTTATTGTGCATCCCACATTTTTTCAGTGTGTTTCTGGTGCGCTGGTTCGTTCTATAAGTGGGTCGCTGGGTAACGCTCTGGCGAATTGCCATTAATCTCAATGACTTGCGATGACCGTTCGGTCAGGCGGAAAGCCGCGGTTCTGGGGAGTCTGTAACATTTTGGCGCAATTATTGCGTGCAGAATAAGGAACGCCCCGTTGGATTCTTTTTACGAGAGAGAAGTGCCAGACGCGGTGGACTGAATCGCTTTCTTTGCAAAGGTAGTTTCGATGAGCAGTACCCAAAGCTCTAATGGCCTCGAACAGGGGCTCAAACCGCGTCATGTGACCATGTTGTCGATCGCCGGGGTTATCGGCGCCGGGCTGTTCGTCGGCTCGGGTCATGCCATTGCCGCTGCCGGTCCAGCCGTGCTGCTGGCCTACGCCGCCGCAGGCGCTCTGGTTGTATTGGTCATGCGCATGCTCGGCGAAATGGCTGTTGCCTCGCCGGACACAGGTTCCTTTTCGACATACGCCGATCGCGCGATTGGTCACTGGGCCGGTTTCACCATCGGCTGGTTGTACTGGTGGTTCTGGGTGTTGGTGATTCCGCTGGAAGCCAACGCCGCCGCAACGATCCTGCATGCCTGGTTCCCGAACGTGGCGATCTGGGCCTTCACCCTGGTCATTACGTTACTGCTGACCGTGACCAACCTGTTCAGCGTGAAGAACTACGGTGAGTTCGAATTCTGGTTCGCCCTGGTCAAAGTCATCGCGATCATTGGCTTCATTGGCCTCGGCATCATGGCGATTTTCGGCTTCCTGCCGAACAGCCAGGTCAGCGGCGTTTCGCACCTGTTCGACACCCAAGGCTTCCTGCCAAACGGCATGGGCGCTGTACTGGGCGCAATCCTGACCACCATGTTCTCCTTCATGGGCACCGAGATCGTGACCATCGCGGCCGCGGAATCGAAGAATCCCGGCCAGCAAATCTCCAAGGCCACCAACTCGGTGATCTGGCGGATCGGCTTGTTCTATCTCGTGTCGATCTTCATCGTCGTGGCCCTGGTGCCTTGGAATGATCCGGTCCTGGCCGCTGTCGGTTCCTACCAGACCGTGCTTGAGCGCATGGGCATCCCGAATGCCAAGCTGATCGTCGACATCGTCGTTTTGGTTGCTGTAACCAGCTGCCTGAACTCGGCGCTGTACACCGCTTCGCGCATGATGTTCTCCCTGGGCAAACGCGGCGATGCGCCGGCCGTTTCCCAACGCACCAACAAAAGCGGCACGCCGTACTGGGCTGTGATCCTGTCCACTGGCGCAGCGTTCGTCGCAGTATTCGCCAACTATGTGGCCCCGGCCGCCGTGTTCGAATTCCTGCTGGCTACTTCCGGCGCCATCGCGCTGCTGGTGTACCTGGTGATCGCCATCTCGCAATTGCGTATGCGCAAACAGCGCATGGCACGCGGCGAAAAAATCGCCTTCAGCATGTGGCTGTTCCCGGGCCTGACCTACGCGGTGATCATCTTCATCGTCGCGGCGCTGACCATCATGCTGTTCCAGGAAGCCCACCGCGTGGAAATCCTCGCGACCGGGTTCCTGAGTTTGCTGGTAGTGGCCGTCGGGTTGTTCGTGGCTCGTCGTCGCAAGCTGCAAAAGGTTGGAGCGGTGGTGTTGAACTGATTCACACCGCGTAATGCAAACGGCCGCTGTCAGTGATGACAAGCGGCCGTTTTTGTTTCTACTCGAAGGCTGATTACTCAGCCTTTTCTTCCTGCGCATCCAGCGACTCGCGATAGCTGTCGAGCGCGGTGCCGAAGTCGGTGATGAACTGCGGATCGGTCAGCCAGGCCTGCGCGGTGTCGCGGTCCATGCCGTCGGCCCACATGCGGTAGTCGATCAGCATGTCGGCAGCCAGGTGAGTGGCGGCCATGGCTTCGTTGTCGGCATTTTCCATGTCCAGCAGTTCTGGATGATCGCTGATGATGTCAGCGAGGTCCGACAGCAGGGTCAGCAGCATGTCGTTGCGGCCGATGGCTTCGGCGTCACGCATTTTGCTGAACATCGCCAGGGTGTATTCCGGGATCGGTTCGCCGATTTCGTCCATGTCATCATCCAGCGCGGCGGGTTTACGGCCATGAATGTTGATTTGCTTGGCTTTGATCTTGGCGCGTTTGGCGCGTTTCTGTTGCTTGTTCAGGGATGCCATGGGAACTCAGTTCGCTTTCGGTTGTGTTTGGGCCGCGATGGCGTCGGACGCCGCCACGTAGTCAGCCTGGAAGGCCGGGGATTCGATCCACGCCAGTGCGGCGGCTTCGTCCGCTTCGGTGGACCACTGGCGATACTCGATCAGGGCCGCGAGGATGAAGTCCATCGCGCCTTCTTCGCCTTCTTGTTCGTAAACCAGTGTCAGCAACGGGTCTTCGAGGAAGGCCGTGCACATCGCTTGCTGGCTGATTTTTTCTGCGTCGATCATGGTCTTGAACAGCTCGGTCAGGTCCACCGATTCGAAGTCGATGCGATCATCGTTCGGGTCCAGCTCGACCGGCGCAGCAGCTCGTTGGGTGCGGTTCTGCTTGGCCTTGGCTTTGGCGCGGGTGGCGCGTTTTTGCTGCTTGTTGGCGGAGGCCATGGGCGTCGTTCCGTATTTCGTTGAGAGGGCAGGTCACTCAGCTGCGGGGCACTCGCCGCCCGGGGGTATCGGGGGCCAGTTCGCCGTTTTGCAGCCAGGACAATGCAATGGGCCATAGTGTGGCTTGGTATGGGCTACGAAAAAAGGCGAAATGTCCGACTTCTTCTTCGCCGATGTCTTTCGGCTCGATTCGCAGATGGGTGGTCGTGCTGCCAGTGAAGTAGCCGAGCAGGCGTTCGATGGCCGGGATGGTGCCGTAAGGATCGTCGCTGATGCTGATGGCCAGGGTTTTCGCGCTGACGTTGGCGAACGGCAGCCGGCCGTGTTTTGCGTGGATCACACGGCCGCTGGGGCGCTTCTCGTAGCGGTCGGTAGGCGTACTCCAATCGCGGACGACACCGGCGGGCGTGTCTTCAAGCCAGCCGAGGCGTTTGCCGGGGAAGTAGCCGCAGATCATTGTCACCAACGGCATCACCAGATGCCACTTGCCGAACATCCGCCAGCGATGTGCCGGCGCGTAGTCGCACCAGTAAGCGAATTGCGCACCGACGGTCACCAAGTGCCGGATCAGGTGCCCAGAGGCTCCCAGGCCCGCCGCACAGCCGCCAAAGCTGTGGCCGACCACGTCGATGGGCTGGCCGGGGAAATCCCGCTGTGCGCGCTTGAGCATCGCTTCGAAGTCCAGCGCGCCCCAGTCGGTCCATGTGGCGTCGAGTCCTTTCAAAGAGGCCGGCCGCGATTCACCGATGCCACGGTAGTCGTAGGTGATGACGTCGAAGCCGTTGGCGAACAGGTAGTCGGCGAAGCGCGAGTAGTGGCGGCAAAGAACCGAGGTGGCGGCGTTGATGATCACCACCGGGCGATTCGCGTCCGGTTGGGCGTGCCTCCAGGTGAAACCGCCGAGGATGAAGCCGTCTGCGGCGGGCTCTTTGAACGGTTCGCCGGAAGCGGAGGTGGCCAGTGACAGCTCAATTTGAGTGGATGCCGGTGAGGGCGTGTCCTGCAAATTCATCGACTTCGAACCTTTGCGGGTGGCTGCCAACGATAGTCTTCGCGCAGCTCATGAACAATCCATCACCGCTACTGTGTTTGCTGGTTGAGTAACCGATCCGCAATTACCGCCCGCTCTCGATCCAGCTCTGCCCGCAATTCCTCCTCGCTCGGCAACACCAGTTTGTACTTGCTGGCGAACAGTTGTTCGTTGCCCTGTAACACCGAGTAGCGCACCACTGACTCGTTTTTTTGCGCGCAAAGAATGATGCCGACGGTTGGTCCGTCTTCGTCGCTGCGCTTGAGGTCGTCGTACATGCGGACATACATGTCCATTTGCCCGACATCCTGATGGGTCAATTCACCGCGCTTGAGATCGAAGATGACAAAGCATTTGAGCAGGTAGTTGTAGAACACCAGATCAATGTAGAAGTCTCTGCCTTCGGTGCTTATGCGTTGCTGGCGGGCGACAAAGGCAAAGCCTTTGCCCAGCTCAAGCAGGAAGCCCTGGAGTTGCTCGATGAGTGCTTGTTCGAGTTCGGTTTCCAGAACCAGTCCTGCATTGGGCAGGCCAAGAAACTCCAGCATCACGGGATCGCGGATGAATTCCCGAGGGCTTTCGAGCATCGCATGGATGTTGGTGGCGGCTTCGGCCATGACGACGGACTTGTCCCGACTCATCAGCAGGCGCTCGTAGTAGAGGGTGTTGATCTGGCGTTCCAGGGCGCGGCTTGACCAGTTCTGGTTGGCGGCTTCGTCCATATACCACTGGCGGGCGCTGTCACTGTCGACTCGCAGCAGCCGGCGATAGTGGGTCCAGCTCAATTCGAGACGCAGTGCGTCTCGAATTGGAAACGTCTGATAAAACAGACGCATTTTCCGCAAATTGGTCTCGTCAAAGCCCTTTCCGAATTCAGCTGTCAAACTCTGTGAAAGCGTCAACAACAACTGCTTGCCATACACCGCCCGCCGAGCCCCTTCCTGCTCGAACTCCACAATATGCCGTCCAATCTGCCAACAGGTTTGCACCTGAGCCGTATCGACTGCTCTCAACACTTTCTGGCGCGTCTGCCGAATCAGCTCGCCAAGGTTGCCAAGCAGCGAGGCGAGATGTGGGTCTTGAGTGTCTTCGGGTTTGAGGTTGCTCATGAAGTCTTCCGCAGCTGGATGAACTGACGGAAAAGAATGCCAACGACACATTGGTCAGCGATGCCGGGCGCGGCTGATAGATCGGAAGGAAATTCCAGATTCGTTTCGCGGGATCAGGCCGACGTCGCTGGAGGCATTCGGAATACACCGTGTAGTCCCATTCGCAGTGACCCCAAGTCCCAATCAATCTAAAACTTGAGCATCCCGCCTGAAATCTAAGGGGAGTAGCGAATGGGTTCTGAGGAGCCCGGGAGTAGTCATCATGAAGCACGTCCATTCCTTCGTATTGTCACTCGCCGCCCTCGGCGTTTTGATGTTCCCAGTCCTGTTGCATGCCGCCAGCCTTGATCCAATCGACAGCTCAGGCGTGCAAGTCCAGCCGCAGCAACAAAACGGGATCAGCTACCTGTCCGGTGGTATCGGCGAGGATGAATCCAAAGCCATTCAGCAGGCCAAGGGTTACAACCTGCACATGACGTTCTCTGTCGGCGTGGATAACAAATACATTCCCGATGTGGATGTGGTCATTCAGAAAGCCCAAGGGCAAACAGTGCTGACCCTGAGCCAGGCAGGCCCCTTGGTGTACGTTCAGTTGCCTGCCGGCAAATACACGGTCGTTGCGACCCGTAATGGCGAGGCGAAGCACGACACGACCGATGTCGGAAGTGGCACACCACGTAATCTGGTTTTCCACTGGAATGGTGATCAATAAACGATTGGGCAGTTACGCCGATCAGGAGTCCTTTGCCGCTAAAATCCCGCGCCTCATGAACCGTGACAAAGGGATGCTGGATTTGAAAGGGATTTTACGATTGGGCTCTGTTATGAGCCTTGCGCTGATGCTGGCCGGTTGCGGAACCATGATCGGCCGAATGAACGGCGCGTCGGAAGAGAATTACTACAAAGGTGTGGATGGCAGCCTGCACTTGCTTGGCGCGAGGGGAGGTGGCAGCAGCGGAATGCCGGCGGCTGTCATTTGCTACTTCATGATCGTCTGCCCGGTCATCACCGTCGTTTCGCTGCCGGTGGACGCCGCGCTGGATACGGTCTTGCTGCCAGTGGATTACATCAACACGCTATGACGTTGCATAAGCCTGGAGCGTCTTGTGAGGCCCCGGGCAATCCATGGGCTCACCACGTACGCGTTTGCGCTTCGGCTTGTATTCGATGCAGTCAGAATGCCTCGGCGTCTGAGGTCGGCAAGCCAAAGCGCTGACGCTATGCCAGTGCCGCAGATTGGACGGCCTAACCGTGCCTGATCAAATCGCAGGCATAAAAAAACCCTGAATCTTGCGATTCAGGGTTTTCGGTATTTGGTGCCCAGAGACGGAATCGAACCGCCGACACGGGGATTTTCAATCCCCTGCTCTACCGACTGAGCTATCTGGGCAACGGGGCGCATTAAACTGGTTTTTCAGGGGGTCGTCAAGAAAGTTTTCAAAAAAATTTTAATTATTACCGTCGCTTACGTTCCGACCCCCACAACAACGGGATTATTCAGCTGGCGGAACGTAGCCTTCAGCTTGGGCGTATTCCTCGCCGGAAAAGAACTTGTCCATCTCGCCCTGAAGATATTTGCGATCTTCGGCGTTCATCATGTTCAGGCGTTTTTCGTTGATCAGCAGGGTCTGGTGTTTCTGCCAGTCGGCCCAGGCCTTGGCGGAGACGTGATCGAAAATGTCCTGGCCTTTGGCGCCAGGGAACGGAGCGCGCTCCAGGGCGGGCAATTCTTCTTTGTACTTGCGGCACATGATGGTGCGGGTCATGACGACTCTCCTGCGTTCAATACGGCGGCCGCGCGTTCGAGCAAGGTTTTGACCGGGGCGGCAAGGCCCAGGCGCGGCGGGGTGGCGAGGTTATACCAGAGCCAGTCGGCCTCGGCCACGTGATGGCCGGCCTCCTGGACCTGAACCAGCCAGGGTTCGATGGACAACTGGAAGTGGCTGAAGGTGTGCACCAGGGCCGGCAGCGCTTGTTGGCTGCCCAGCTCCAGCGAATGCTGCGTGGCGAGGTGTTGCAGGTCGTCGAGGTCATCGAGTTCCGGCAAGCTCCACAAACCGCCCCACAGGCCCGTGGAAGGGCGACGGTAAAGCAGAATCGCGCCTTCGCTGTTGGCGAGCATTGGCATCAGCGTGCGCTTCTGCGGTACGGCTTTGCGCGGCTTGGGGATCGGGTAGCGGGTTTCCAGGCCGAGCATGTGCGCTTCGCAGCCCTTTTCCAGCGGGCAGAGCAGGCAACTCGGTTTACTGCGGGTGCAGAGCGTGGCGCCCAGATCCATCATTGCCTGGGTGTAGGCGTTGACCCGATCATGCGGCGTAAAGCGCTCAGCGTTCGCCCAGAGCTGTTTCGCGACCTTCGGCTCGCCCGGATAGCCCTCTTGCGCGGTAAAGCGCGCCAGCACCCGTTTGACGTTGCCGTCGAGGATCGGCGCGCGCAAGCCCATGCTCAGGCTGGCTATAGCGCCGGCCGTGGACAAACCGATGCCCGGCAGCTCAACCAGTTTTTCCACATCTCGGGGAAATTCGCCGCCGTATTCGGCGACGACAATTTTTGCGGTCTTCTGCAAATTGCGCGCACGAGTGTAGTAACCCAGGCCCGTCCACAGGTGCAGCACTTCGTCTTCCGGTGCGGCGGCCAAGGCTTCGACCGTTGGCAGCGACGCCATGAAGCGGTCGAAGTAATTCAGCACGGTGCTGACCTGGGTCTGCTGCAACATGATTTCCGAGACCCACACCCGATACGGGGTGATGCCTTGTTGCCAGGGCAAGTCGTGGCGGCCGTGGCGGTCGTACCAATCCAGCACCGCCGATGAAAACTGCTCGGCTCTCATCGCTTGAACAGCCCCTTCAATGCGTTTTTCAGTTCCGGGCTGACCTTGTCACCGAGCTTCTCGTCGATCTTGTCGCTGAGCTTTTCGCCAGCCAGTTTGGCCGCGACCTGGCCCATGCGTTCGTTGTCGACGCGGCACGCCTTGGCGCCGAGTTCCAGCGGGCCACGGCAGCGCAGCGGCCACTCGATGCCGACGAACTTCTCGCCGACTTGGCAAGCCGGATCGGGCATGGCGCTGGTGTCGCCTTCGACGATGATGCCGACACGATAGTCCATGCCCAGCACCCGCAGATCGACGTCGCCGTCACCATTGACGGTCATGCCCGGGATGCGCACTTTCATGTCCGGGTTGCTCGCCACGCCGTTGCGGAAGGTCAGGTTGCCCTTGAGTTCCTGGAACGGCGTGTCCTTGCCCCGAGGTTCGCCGCTGAGGCTTTTACGGTTCAGGGTGGCGATGCCTTTGCACAGTTGTTGCTCAAGGTTAGCGTTGAGCAGCACGCCGTTGTTGATGACAAAACTGGCGTTGCCGTTGAGGGTTTCGACCAACGCTTTTTGGCTGTTGCCGCTACCGGTCAGTGCGCTGGTGAGCGTCACCAGGCCTTTGACTGGCGGATTCTTGCCCTGGCTTTCGAGGATTTTTTCCACCGGCACTTTGGTGATGTGGGTCTGCATGCTCAGCGCTGGTACTTGCTGACGCACATCCAGCGTGCCCTTGGCTTCGAAGTTGCCGTTGTACAAGTCACCGCGCAGATTTTCCAGGGTCAGCAAGCCGCCCTGGCCGTTGGCCTTGAGCGCTGCGTTCTGGATCGGCAGTTTGTCCAGGGTCAGCTGGCCGAAGGTCAGGTCGGCATCCACGTCGAGTTTGGCCAGGCGCTCCACCGGCAACAGGCGTTCGGTGCTCCACGCGCCTTTGGTCGGTGATTCCGGCAGCGGCGTGCTGCCCGCGCCGGCCATGGCATCGGCCTCGGTGCTGGCCACTTCGGCCTGACGCACTTGCGTGGCGCTGTTGGCTTCGGCAGATTTTGGTGGCAGGTAACGGTCGACGTTGAACGTGTCAGCCTTGAGGATCGCGCGCAGCGATTGTTTGGCGAAGTCCTCGATGGCGATGCGGCCGCTGAAGCTGCTGTCATCGACTTTCAGGTTGATGTTGTCGAACGACAGGCTGGTCGGCGTGCCGGCCAGACGGCTGACCAGTTCGACTTTGCTCAGGCTGCCTTCGGCCATGGCCGGAAGTTTCTGGCCGATGCTGTCGACGAATTTCGCCAGGTCAAACTGGGCAATCGACAGTCCGCCATTGATCTGCGGGGTCTTGTCGAGGTCGTTGACCTTCAGTTCACCCAAGGCGCGCAACTGGTTGGCGGAGATCTTGATACCGGTCCATTCGGCGACGTTGGCTGCTTTGTCCAGCAGCAACTGGCCCTGGGCGGCGAAGGTCATGGTCTTGCCTTGCAGCGGGTCGCCGGTCACTTCGCCCGACAGTTTCATGTCTTCAAACTGGTAACGCTGGAGCGCGCGGGCAATGCGCAATTCACCGTTCAGCTCGGTACGCACGCGCAGCGCCGGCTGGTTGGAAGACAGGAACGCGGTGAGTTTGAGCGGAATATTGGTCGAATCGTGAACCGCGCCGGTGCTCATCTGGATGCTTTCGGCGGTGTAGCTCTTGCCGGTTTTCTCATCGTTGTATTCAACCCGCGCGTTGTTCACGGTCAGGCTGTCGATGTCCAGGCGGATCGGCTGCGGTGGTTTTTCCGCGACGACCGGGGCTTCCGGGGCCGGTTCGCCAGCGGGAACGGCGGGCGGGGTCGCGCCGGTATTCGCCGGGGCCGGGATCTTGCCGATGTCTTCCCAGTTGCCGTGGCCGTCCTTGTCGCGGTTCAGGCGCAGGTTCAGGCCTTCGACGCGGACGTCGCTCATCTGTACTTCACGGCGCAGCAGCGGCAGTACGCGCACCGACAGGCCGAGCATCTGCAAGTCAGCGAACGGTTCGGTGGGTTTGACCAGGGTCGCGACACTGGCTTCGTGCAATTCCAGGCCTAGCCACGGGAACAGGCTCCAACCGATGTCGCCATTGAGCGTCAGCTCGATGTGGGCCTTGTCGCGGGCAATCTGGCGAATCTCGTCTTTATAGTCGTTGGGATCGAAGAGGTGCGTCAGGGCAAAGCCCAGCGCCACAATGATCAGCAACAGCCCGAGAAGTACCAGACCCAGGATTTTGCCGAACGCTTTCATGGGCGAGTCCTTGTAGTTAGTCGAATTCGAAATTTAGCCGGGGAGTATAGCGCTCCGAAACTGACGACCGGTCAGTTCATATGGGCAGCACGTCCAGCGGCACGTTCAGTTTGGCCGCCAGTGCCTGGGCTTCCAGGTGCCCGGCAGGCGCCAGCAAACGTAATGTCGCGCCCGATTGCGACGCCATTTTCTGTGCTTCGTTCACCAGGCGCTCCGCCACCCCACGGCGACGGGTAATTTTTCTCACGCAAATTTGCGACAAGTGCCAGACGTCCTGTTGACGTTGCAGACGTGCCGCACCGAGTAGCCGATCGTTGAAGCGCCCAGCGATCAGCGAGCCGTCCCGCAGGCATCCCTCAATCAACTGCACTTCACCGGCAAATGGCGCAAACAGCCAGTCCGGCGCGTCGCGGTAGATCTTTTGCAGATCTTGCTGATCCTGGTAAGTGGCTTCGTTCAGCGGCTCGACGATGATCGGCATGGCGGTTCCTGAAAGAAATTTTTACAGATATCACCTCTGTAGGCGCTGCCGAAGGCTGCGCCTACAGAGAAAAGAGGTCAGACGACATACAAAAGGTGATGTCAGTTTGGTTTTTCTGTCACGAGCAAATGGTAACCTCTGCGGGTTCGTCCGTCCTTCTGCGACTTAACGTCGCGCCTAAATGGAGCTTCACTTAAAAAAGGTCATGCCTGCGTGCATAAAGGCCGGAGGTGAGGAGTGGCTGGCGAACCATACTAATAATTGGGGGATACACAATGAGCACGAGCATCACGGCGGACGGCGCAGTAGCCGGCCAGCCCGCGTTCCTGTCCAAGGAACGCATCATCGCCAAGCCCGGTTTCAACCGTTGGCTGGTACCACCGGCCGCTTTGGCCATCCACCTGTGCATCGGCATGGCCTACGGCTTCTCGGTGTTCTGGTTGCCGCTGTCCAAGGCCCTGGGCGTCACCGCTCCGGTCGCTTGTGCGCCGGACATGAGCTTCATCTCGCAAATCTTCTCGTCCCAATGTGACTGGCCGATCTCGATGCTCGGCTGGATCTACACCCTGTTCTTCATCTTCCTCGGCTGCTCGGCAGCAATCTGGGGTGGCTGGCTGGAACATGCCGGCCCACGTAAGGCTGGCGTTGTATCGGCACTGTGCTGGTGCGGCGGTCTGCTGATTTCGGCGCTGGGGATTTATACCCACCAGATCTGGCTGATGTGGGTTGGCTCCGGGGTCATTGGCGGTATCGGTCTGGGCCTGGGCTACATCTCGCCGGTCTCGACCCTGATCAAGTGGTTCCCGGACAAGCGCGGTATGGCGACGGGCATGGCGATCATGGGTTTCGGTGGTGGTGCGATGGTTGGCGCTCCGCTGGCAGCAGCCCTGATGGGCCACTTTGCTTCGCCGACCGGTGTGGGCGTGTGGCAGAGCTTCCTGGTGATGGCCGCGATCTACTTCGTGTTCATGATCGGCGGCGCATTGTCCTACCGCGTTCCGCCAACCGGCTGGAAGCCTGAAGGCTGGACCGCTCCGGCGAAAAAAGTGGCGAACGCGATGATCACTCATCGTCACGTCCACGTGAACGTCGCCTGGAAAACCCCGCAATTCCGTTTGGTATGGCTGGTGCTGTGCCTGAACGTATCCGCCGGTATCGGCATCCTCGGCATGGCTTCGCCACTGTTGCAGGAAGTGTTTGGCGGCAAACTGATCGGTGTAGACCTGCCATTCGGCAAACTGGACGCCGGGCAACTGGCTTCGATCGCGGCAATTGCGGCTGGTTTCACCGGCTTGCTGAGCCTGTTCAACATCGGCGGCCGGTTCTTCTGGGCTTCGTTCTCCGATTACCTGGGTCGTAAAAACACCTATTTCGTGTTCTTCGCCCTGGGCTTTGCCCTGTACGCGTTGATCCCGAACCTCGGTCACCTGGGTAACGTTGCGCTGTTCGTGGCGGCGTTCTGCATCATCCTGTCGATGTACGGCGGCGGTTTTGCGACTGTTCCGGCTTACCTGGCTGACCTCTTCGGTACGCAAATGGTCGGCGCGATCCACGGTCGTTTGTTGACGGCGTGGGCGGCGGCGGGCGTGTTGGGTCCGGTGTTGGTGAACTACCTGCGTGAGTATCAACTGAGCATCGGCGTTGAACGTGCCGCGGCTTACGACATCACGCTGTACATCCTCGCGGGCCTGCTGGTGCTGGGTTTCCTGTGCAACCTGCTGGTACGTCCGGTGGCCGACAAGTACTTCATGACCGACGCTGAACTGGCTGCTGAACAAGCGCTGGGCCACGACAAAGGTGCTGACAGCAGCACCGTACTGGAGTGGAAAGCTGCGCCGGGCACAAAGCCGTTGGCGATTGCCGCCTGGCTGGTGGTGGGGATTCCGTTGGCTTGGGGTGTTTGGGTGACGTTGCAGAAGACAGCGGTGTTGTTCCACTAAGTCTGTAAACGCACTACCCCTGTGGGAGCGGGCTTGCTCGCGAAGAGGGCGTGTCAGTCGACATGAATGTTGGCTGACACACCGCATTCGCGAGCAAGCCCGCTCCCACATTTGTTTTGTGTGTGCGGCAAAACGCTTGTATGGACATGTCTATCCCCGACAACCCGGGAGTCTGTCCGTCAGCCATATCACGTCTCGTGTTTCTGTTTCCGGCCCGCGCCCCTATAATGGCTGCCTTTTTCGCCCAATGATTTTGCGGAGCTGGTGATGGCCGAACGTAAGGCGTCTGTCGAGCGCGACACTCTGGAAACCCAGATCAAAGCCTCGATCAACCTGGATGGCACCGGAAAGGCCCGATTTGATATCGGTGTTCCTTTTCTTGAGCACATGCTGGACCAGATCGCCCGTCACGGGCTGATCGACCTGGATATTGTCAGCAAGGGCGACCTGCATATCGACGACCACCACACCGTGGAAGACGTCGGTATCACCCTGGGTCAGGCCTTTGCCAAAGCCATCGGCGACAAGAAAGGCATCCGTCGCTACGGCCACGCCTACGTGCCGCTCGATGAAGCGCTGTCGCGCGTGGTGATCGACTTCTCCGGCCGTCCTGGCCTGCAGATGCACGTTCCGTATACCCGCGCCACCGTTGGCGGCTTCGACGTTGACCTGTTCCAGGAATTCTTCCAGGGCTTCGTCAATCATGCGCTCGTCAGCCTGCACATCGACAACCTGCGCGGCACCAACACTCACCACCAGATCGAAACCGTGTTCAAGGCTTTCGGCCGCGCCCTGCGCATGGCGGTAGAGCTGGATGACCGCATGGCCGGGCAAATGCCATCGACCAAGGGCGTTCTGTAATGCAGACGGTCGCGGTTATCGATTACGGCATGGGCAACCTGCACTCGGTGGCCAAGGCCCTCGAGCACGTCGGTGCCGGCAAGGTCTTGATCACCAGCGATGCCGATGTGATTCGCGAAGCCGACCGGGTAGTTTTCCCCGGCGTCGGCGCGATTCGCGACTGCATGGCGGAGATCCGTCGCCTGGGTTTCGACTCCCTTGTGCGTGAAGTCAGCCAGGACCGTCCGTTCCTCGGCATCTGCGTCGGCATGCAAGCCTTGCTCGACAGCAGTGAAGAAAACGACGGCGTGGACTGCATCGGCCTGTTCCCGGGCGCGGTGAAGTTCTTCGGCAAAGACCTGCATGAAGACGGCGAACACCTGAAAGTCCCGCACATGGGCTGGAACGAAGTGAAGCAGACGGTGAGTCATCCGCTGTGGCACAACATTCCGGACCTGGCGCGTTTCTACTTCGTGCACAGCTACTACATCGCTGCCGGCAACCCGCGGCAAGTGGTGGGTGGCGGTCATTACGGTGTCGATTTCGCTGCGGCGCTGGCCGATGGCTCGCGTTTCGCCGTGCAGTTCCACCCGGAGAAGAGCCATACCCATGGCCTGCAATTGCTGCAGAACTTCGCCGCGTGGGATGGTCGCTGGTAAATGGCCGTCAAGAAATCCAAGCCGCCGATCCTGACCCTCACTCCCGAACAGGAGAACGAGGCCAATCACAAGATCAAGCGGTTCATGGAGGATCGCTTCGAACTGGACCTGGGTTCGTTCGAAGCGGCGGAAATTCTTGAGCTGTTTACCCGCGAAATCGCGCCGCACTATTACAACAGGGCGATTTTCGATGTGCAGACGCACCTTAAAGAAAGGTTCGAAAGCATCGAAAGCGACCTGTGGGCGCTCGAGAAAAACTGATTTCCGAGCGAAGCTGAACAATCGAATTTGAAGGTTTGCCAGATGCTGATTATTCCCGCTATCGATCTCAAGGACGGTGCCTGTGTTCGTCTGCGCCAGGGCCGCATGGAAGATTCCACGGTGTTCTCCGATGACCCGGTGAGCATGGCTGCCAAGTGGGTGGAGGGCGGTTGCCGTCGTCTGCATCTGGTCGATTTGAACGGCGCCTTCGAAGGCCAGCCGGTCAACGGCGAAGTGGTCACCGCGATTGCCAAGCGCTATCCGAACCTGCCGATCCAGATCGGTGGCGGTATTCGCTCCCTGGAAACCATCGAGCACTACGTCAAGGCTGGCGTTAGCTACGTGATCATCGGCACCAAAGCCGTGAAAGACCCGGCCTTCGTTGCAGAAGCCTGCCGCGCATTCCCGGGCAAGGTCATCGTTGGTCTCGACGCTAAAGACGGTTTTGTCGCCACCGACGGCTGGGCTGAAATCAGCACCATTCAGGTGATCGATCTGGCCAAGCAATTCGAAGCCGACGGCGTGTCCGCGATCGTTTATACCGACATCGCCAAAGACGGCATGATGCAGGGCTGCAACGTTCCGTTCACCGCCGCCCTGGCCGCTGCCACGCGTATTCCGGTGATCGCTTCCGGCGGTATTCACAACCTGGGTGACATCAAGTCGCTGCTCGACGCCAAGGCGCCAGGCATCATCGGCGCCATCACCGGCCGGGCGATCTACGAAGGCACCCTCGACGTCGCGGAAGCGCAAGCTTTCTGCGATTCGTACAAAGGCTGAGGACTGACCATGGCGCTGGCCAAACGCATCATCCCTTGCCTGGACGTGGATAACGGCCGGGTCGTCAAAGGTGTGAAGTTCGAAAACATCCGCGACGCCGGTGACCCGGTGGAAATCGCCCGTCGCTACGACGAGCAGGGTGCCGACGAGATTACCTTCCTCGACATCACCGCCAGCGTCGATGGTCGCGACACCACGCTGCACACCGTCGAGCGCATGGCCAGCCAGGTGTTTATCCCGCTGACCGTCGGCGGCGGCGTGCGCACCGTGCAGGACATTCGCAACTTGCTGAATGCCGGCGCGGACAAGGTCTCGATCAACACTGCTGCCGTGTTCAATCCGGAATTCGTCGGTGAAGCGGCGCAGCATTTCGGTTCGCAATGCATCGTCGTCGCCATCGACGCGAAGAAGGTCTCCGGTCCGGGCGAAACCCCGCGCTGGGAAATCTTCACCCACGGCGGGCGCAAGCCAACCGGTCTCGACGCCGTTGAATGGGCGAAGAAGATGGAAGGCCTGGGCGCCGGTGAAATCCTGCTGACCAGCATGGACCAGGACGGCATGAAAAACGGCTTCGACCTCGGCGTCACCCGCGCTATCAGCGATGCGCTGGGTATTCCGGTGATCGCTTCCGGCGGCGTCGGCAACCTGCAGCATCTGGCCGACGGCATCATCGAAGGCCACGCCAGCGCGGTGCTGGCGGCGAGTATTTTCCACTTCGGCGAGTACACCGTGCAGGAAGCCAAGGCCTACATGGCCCATCGCGGAATCGTGATGCGCTAAACAAACCGATACAGGCCAGTGGACAGCATGGCGGGCTCAGGGCACTCTTGGGCACGCCATGGATTCCGGTAGCCCGACATGTTCAAACGTTTTCTTCTCGTCCTCGCCAGCGCTTCTCTGTTGCTCATCAACGGAGCCCGCGCCGAAGAAAGTCCCGCCACCGATCTGGTGCTGCTGACGGAAAACTTCCCGCCATACAACATGGCAAAGAACGGCAAAAACTTCGCTCAGGACGAGAACATCAACGGCATCGCCGTGGACATCGTCCGCGAGATGTTCAAGCGCACCGACATCACCTACAGCCTGACATTGCGTTTCCCCTGGGAGCGCATCTACAAACTCGCCCTGGAGAAACCCGGTTACGGCGTGTTTGTGATGGCGCGGCTGCCGGATCGCGAGAAGCTCTTCAAGTGGGTCGGCCCAATCGGCCCGGATGACTGGATCATGTTGGCCAAGGCTGACAGCAAGATCACCCTCGAGACGCTGGATCAGGCACGCAAATACAAGATCGGCGCCTACAAGGGCGATGCGATTGCCGAGACCTTGGCCAAGCAGGGTTTGAAGCCGATTGTGGTGCTGCGGGATCAGGACAACGCCAGGAAACTGGTCAGCGGCCAGATTGATCTGTGGGCCACTGGTGATCCGGCGGGTCGTTATCTGGCGCGCCAGGATGGCGTGACCGGACTCAAGACGGTGCTGCGCTTCAACAGTGCCGAGCTGTACCTGGCGCTGAATAAAGACGTGCCGGATGAGATTGTCGCCAAGCTTCAAGCGGCGTTGGATCAGATGCGCAAGGAAGGCGTGGTGGACGACATCATGGCGAAGTATCTCTGACACCACCCATTCAAAAATGTGGGAGCGGGCTTGCTCGCGAATGCGGTGTGTCAGTCAACATTCATGTCGACTGACACTCCCTCTTCGCGAGCAAGCCCGCTCCCACAGTAGTTTTGTGGTGTTGCGAATTACCGGTACACGCCATCCTTTCCATGCGCAGCCGTCGCCCGATTGCTGCGCACGCTGATCATCATTTTGATGTCGATCCAGTCAATTCCCTGAGCTTTCAGCTTCGGCAGTTCACGCTCCAGCACCGCCAGCGTCTGCGGATATGGATGCCCGATCATCACCGCCGAACCTTGCTTGTGCGCCAGGCTGATCGCCGTTTGCAACTGGGTGAAGATCGCCGCTTCAGTGCGCTCATCATCGAGAAACACATCCCGCGAAACACTCGCCAAGCCAATCTTCTGCGCTTCAGCCGCGCCCACGGTTTGTGCGCTGGTGCGGCTGTCGACGAAGAATTTATGTCGGCGCTGCAAGTCCGCCATCAACCAGGCCATGGCCGGTTGCTGGGCGGTCATGCGGCTGCCCATGTGGTTGTTGATGCCGGCGGTGTACGGCACAGCCTTGAACGCGGCGTTGAGGCGCTTTTCCAGCTCTTCGATGGGCAGATCAGGATGCCAGGCGAACGGGCCGGTGGCCGGGTCCATGGGCATGTGCAGGATGACGACTTTGCCGGCGCGATGGGCTTCGCGGGCGAATTCAGCGGCGTGAGGTGTGTCGGGCATGATCGCCGTGGTCACCGGCCCGGGCAGGGCGAGCACGCGACGATCCCGGGGCAGGTTCTGCCCCAGGTCATCGATGATCAGTGTCAGGTAAGCCTTGTGCGGGGAGGTCTTGGCGGGCTCTGCGTGAGCAGCACCCGCCAGACAGCACAACAAACCGAGGATGAAGCGCAAGCGCATCTCAGCGGCCGGAGGTGATGCTCAGCCCTTTGAGCAGGCTCAGGGCCTGGGCCAATTGGTAATCGTCATCCTGCGGCATTGCCTTGGCTTTGCTGCTGGACGTCGGCTTGTCGGCGCCGCCGTTGCCATTGCCCAAGTGACCTTGCAGATCGGCTTCCTTGAAGTACTCGCCGTCCTGTTCGTTGGTGATCTTGGCCTTGCGCACTTCGATGTCCGGGACGATGCCCTGAGCCTGGATCGAGCGACCGTTCGGCGTGAAGTACAGCGCGGTGGTGATCTTCAGGGCGCGATCGTTGTTCAGCGGCAGCACGGTTTGTACCGACCCTTTGCCGAAACTGGTGGTGCCCATCAGCACAGCGCGTTTCTGATCCTGCAAGGCACCGGCGACGATTTCCGAGGCCGAGGCGCTGCCGCCGTTGATCAGCACAACCATTGGCACCGCTTCGCTTTCGTCTTTGCCGGTGGCGGAGAAGCGCAGTTCGGAGTTGGCGATGCGGCCCTTGGTGTAGACGATCAGGCCCTTGGTGATGAAGTGGTCGACCACTTCCACCGCTGCTTGCAGCACGCCGCCCGGGTTGTTACGCAGGTCGAGGATGATGCCGTTGAGCTTCTTGCCGTTGTCCTTGCGCAACTTGGCCAGGGCCTTGGAAACTTCTTCGCCGGTCTTGACCTGGAACTGGGTGATACGGATGTAGCCGTAGCCGGATTCCAGCAACTGCGCCTTGACGCTCTTGACCTGGATCGTGGCGCGGGTCAGCACCACGTCGAATGGCGTGCCACCGTCGCGAACGAGGGTCAGGGTGATTTTCTGGCCGATCTTGCCGCGCATCTTGTCCACGGCTTCGGTCATGGTCTGGCCGCGAGTCGGTGCACCGTTGATCTTGACGATAAAGTCGCCAGCCTGAATGCCGGCCTTGGACGCCGGGGTGTCGTCGATTGGCGACACCACTTTGATGAAGCCGTCTTCGGCACCGACTTCGATGCCCAAGCCGCCGAATTCGCCGCTGGTGCTTTCCTGCAGTTCAGCGAAGTCTTCCGGGCCCAGGTAGGCGGAGTGCGGGTCGAGATTGCTGAGCATGCCCTTGATGGCATTCTCCAGCAGGGTCTTGTCGTCTACCGGTTCGACATACGCGGCTTTGATCCGGTCCATGACCTCGGCAAAGGTGCGCAACTCTTCCAGAGGCAATGGCGCCTTGGTGGTCGCAGCGGTGCCCGCAGGTGCAGGAGCTGGCGCAGCCGCCGGGGCAGGCTGAGCGGCGAACGCCAGAGGCGCGCCGATCACCAGGGCGATCGTCAGGGCCAGCGAGGTAAGGCGGGACAAATGCAGCATGTCGAACGAACTCCTGAATTAGATGCCGTGCTTATCCTTGCGCACGACACCATTGCGCTGGATCACTCGGGTGACCCTGCTGACGAATTGCGAAATACAGCGCTGGTGTGTCCTGGCCGCCACTGTTACCGACAGTGGAGATGGACTCACCGGCTTTAACCACGTCACCCGCAGACTTGAGCAGCGTCTGGTTGTGACCGTAAAGACTCAAAAAACCGTTGCCGTGGTCCAGAATCACCAGCAGCCCGGCACCGCGCAACCAATCGGCGAACACTACGCGGCCACCGTGAACGGCATGCACCTGACTGCCGGCGGAGGCGCTGATCATCACGCCGTCCCACTTGGTCCGGGCATCGTCGCCGCGGCTTTCACCGAAGCGCGCCAACAGTCGACCATCAACCGGCCATGGAAGTTTGCCGCGGGCTGAAGCAAATGCGCCGCCAAAGGTCTCGCCTGAACTGGAAACTAGCGCGCCAGGTGTCGGTTTGGCGGGTTTGCGTGGGGCATCAGTGTTGGCGTCGGCCTGTTCCTGAGCCTCACGTAAACGCTTTTTTTCGGCTTCCTGCTGGGCAATCAGCGCTTTTTGTCGCGCTTCTTCTGCCTCACGAGCCTGGCGAGCCAGGGTTTCTTCGATGGTTTTAAGGACTTTAGACAGGTCTGCCTGATCCTGCTCGCGGGCGGCGAGCTTCTGATCGCGTGCCTTGACGTCGTCGTTGAGCTTGGCCAGGGCCTTTTGGCGTTCCTGGCGAACCTTGTCGAGTTCGTCACGCTGGCTGTCGAGGCTGCTTTTTTGCACCAGCAACTGAGCCTGTTGCATCGAAATGTCTTTTTCGACGTTGGCCAGTTGGCGCAAGGTTTCGTTGAAATTTTTCAGCTGCTCCAGGCGGGCCTGGCTCAGGTAGTCGTAATAAGTGAGGGTGCGGGCGAATTTTTCTGGATTTTGCTGGTTGAGCAGCAGCTTGAGGTACTCCTGACGGCCATTCTGATAGGCCGCGCGGGCCTGTATGGCGATCAGTCGTTGCTGTTCAATGCGCGCGCTCTGGAGTTTTTTTTTCTCACCATCGAGTCGCTGCAGCTCGGATTCGCTTTTCTTCAGCTCTTTTTGCAGGGCATCGACCTGCTTCTCGAGCTTGCCCATTTCGGTCTCGGTGCCCTTGAGGTCTTTTTGCACACCGGATTTTTCTTCCTGCACCTTGCTCAGCAGTTTTTTCAGCTCGGCAATGTCCTGACGCGTGGCGTCCAACTGTTGTTGGGTTTGCGCGCGCTCGTCAGCAAAGGCCGGTTGGAGCAGGCAAGTCAGAGCGAGGGCTATCAGGACGCGAAGCATAGAGGCGGGTGATACCAGGGAAAGGGACGGCCTAGTATGCCCGGCAAGCGCCGCAAAAAAAATGCCCAATTGGGACTGTGTGATAACTGGAGTGGAGTTGCCTCCAAAAACACTCCAAAACACCACAAAACCAATGTGGGAGCGGGCTTGCTCGCGAAGAGGGTGTGTCAGGCGACATCTTTATTGCCTGATACACCGCATTCGCGAGCAAGCCCGCTCCCACAGGGTTTTTCGGTGTTTGAAAGAGCGATTACACCAAAATCGAAGTCCCGGTCATTTCTTTCGGGATTTCCAGGCCCATCAGCATCAGCATGGTCGGCGCGACATCCGCCAGCACGCCGCCATCACGGACCTTGAAGTCACGCTTGCCGACATAAATGAACGGCACCGGCTCGGTGGTGTGAGCGGTGTGTGCCTGGTGGGTTTCTTCGTCGGACATTTTTTCGCAGTTGCCGTGGTCGGCAGTGATCAGCGCTTCGCCGCCGACTTTTTCCAGCGCGGCGGTGATGCGACCGACGCACAGGTCCAGGCATTCCACAGCTTTCACCGCAGCTTCAAGGTTGCCGCTGTGGCCGACCATGTCGCCGTTGGCGTAGTTGACCACGATCACGTCGTAGCGCTGATTTTCGATGGCGTCGACGATGCGGTCGGTAACTTCCGGGGCGCTCATCTCTGGCTGCAAGTCATAGGTGGCGACTTTTGGCGACGGGATCAGGATGCGTTCTTCGCCCGGGAACGGTTCTTCGCGACCGCCAGAGAAGAAGAAGGTCACGTGGGCATATTTTTCGGTTTCAGCGATACGCAGCTGAGTCTTGCCGTTTTTCGCCAGGTAATCGCCCAGCACGTTTTCCAGGCTGCCAGCGGCGAAGGCCGACGGTGCAGGAATGCTGGCGGCGTATTGGGTCAGCATCACGAAGCCGGCCAGTTTTGGCTGGCGCGCCCGTTCGAAGTCCTTGAAATCGTCTTCGACGAACACGCGGGTCAGTTCACGGGCGCGGTCAGCGCGGAAGTTCATGAACACCACGGCGTCGCCGTCTTCGACTTTCACCGGCTCGCCGATCGAGGTGGCTTTGACGAATTCGTCGCTCTCGCCACGCTCGTAAGCGGCTTGCAGGCCTTCCTGAGCGGTGGCGGCGTTGAATTCGCCGTTGCCGTCGACAATCAGGTTGTAAGCCTGGGCTACACGATCCCAACGGTTGTCACGGTCCATGGCGAAATAACGGCCGACGATGCTGGCGATCCGGCCTTTACCCAAAGCCTGGAACGTCGCGTCGAGCAGTTCGATGGACGACTGGGCGCTTTTCGGCGGGGTGTCGCGACCGTCGAGGAAAGCGTGCAAGTAGATTTTTTCGGCGCCGCGCTTGAAGGCCAGTTCGGCCATGGCGACCAGGTGATCCTGGTGGCTGTGCACGCCGCCGTCGGACAGCAGACCCATGAAGTGCACGGCTTTGCCAGCAGCGACGGCTTTATCGACGGCGGCGCAGATGGTCGGGTTCTCGAAGAACTCGCCGTCGCGGATCGATTTGGTCACGCGGGTGAAGTCCTGATACACCACGCGGCCGGCGCCGAGGTTCATGTGGCCGACTTCGGAGTTGCCCATCTGGCCGTCCGGCAAGCCGACGTCCATGCCGCTGCCCGAGATCAGGCCGTTCGGTACGCTGGCGGTCAGACGGTCCAGGACTGGCTTCTTCGCCGAGTACACGGCGTTGGCTTCGTGGCTCTCACTGTGACCGAAGCCATCGAGAATGATCAGGACCAAAGGTTTAGGCGTGGTAGTCATGGATTCCACTCGTGGCTGAGTTAAAAAGAGGGCGATGGAAAAGGGAGTGGCAGTTTAAAGCGAAGTTCACACCGCGTCACCGCCGGACGGGGTTTGGCCCACCCTAGGGGCTGTGTATACTGGCCCACTTTTAACGCCCTGGAACCACCTTAAATGCTTGATCACCTGATTGCATTTGCCACCACCCACTATTTGCTGGCCGGTATTTTCGTTGTTCTGCTGGCTCTGCTGATCGCCCATGAGATGAAAGGCGGCGGTCGCAGCCTGAGCACCGGCGAGCTGACCGGGCTGGTCAACAAGGACGCAGGCGTGGTGATCGACATTCGTTCGACCAAGGATTTCGCCGCCGGCCATATCGTTGGCGCGTTGAACATTCCTCACGACAAGTTGACCGCTCGCGTTGGCGAACTGGAAAAGCACAAGGCCAAGACCATCATTCTGGTCGATGCCCAGGGCCAGACCGCCGGCACTCATGCCCGCGAACTGATGAAATCCGGCTTCACCGCCGCCAAGCTCTCCGGCGGGATTTCCAGCTGGAAGGGCGACAACCTGCCGCTGGTGAAGTGATATGAGCAACGTCGTCGTCTATTCCAGCGATTACTGCCCTTATTGCTCGCGAGCCAAGTACTTGCTCGAGAACAAAGGTGTGGCCTTCGAAGAGATCAAGGTCGATGGCAAGCCGCAGGTGCGTGCCGCCATGGCCCAGAAAGCCGGGCGTACGTCCGTGCCGCAGATCTGGATCGGCGAGCGCCACATCGGTGGCTGTGATGATTTGTTTGCCCTTGAGCGTGCCGGTAAGCTCGACGCCATGCTCAAGGCCTGACTTAAGCACCCAAGAACAGCAAACCCTAAAAGACCAAAGATCAGAAAGGATCTGAGATGACTGACCAACAGAACACTGCAGCTAGCGAAGAAGAAACCGCACCGCAATTCTCCTTGCAGCGCATCTACGTACGTGACTTGTCCTTCGAAGCCCCGAAAAGCCCGGCGATCTTCCGCCAGCAGTGGGAACCGAGCGTCGGTCTGGATCTGAATACCCGTCAAAAGGCTCTGGAAGGTGACTTCCACGAAGTAGTGCTGACTTTGTCGGTTACCGTGAAAAACGGTGAAGAAGTGGCGTTCATCGCTGAAGTGCAACAGGCCGGGATCTTCCTGATCAAGAACCTGGACGACGCTTCGATGAGCCACACCCTCGGCGCGTTCTGCCCGAACATCCTGTTCCCGTACGCTCGCGAAACCCTGGACAGCCTGGTGACCCGCGGTTCGTTCCCGGCCCTGATGCTGGCTCCGGTGAACTTCGACGCGCTGTACGCACAAGAACTGCAACGCATGCAGGCAGAGGGCGAGACTCCAACCGTTCAATAAACGGTCCCGAGTCCAGGCAAGTCCAATGTGGGAGCGGGCTTGCTCGCGAAGGCGGTGTAACAGTCAACGATGATGTTGAATGTTATGGCCCCTTCGCGAGCAAGCCCGCTCCCACATTTGTTATGTGCGTTACTTGAAACCGAGTTGGCGCCAGCCTTCGTACACGGCAACCGCCACGGTGTTCGACAGGTTCAGGCTGCGGCAGCCTTCGCGCATCGGCAGGCGCAGGCGTTGTTCGCCGGGGAGTGCATCGAGCACTTCGGCGGGCAAGCCACGGCTTTCCGGGCCGAACAGGAAGGCGTCGCCCTCGGCGAAGCTGGCATCGTGAAACGGCCGCGAGCCCTTGGTGGTGAACGCGAACAGCCGTGGATGACCGAGGCTTTCCAGGCAACTCGCCAGGTCGGCGTGGCGTTGCAGGGTGGCGTACTCGTGGTAATCGAGGCCGGCCCGGCGCAGGCGCTTGTCGTCCATCTCGAAGCCCAGCGGTTCGATCAAATGCAGGTGGCAGCCACTGTTGGCGCACAGCCTGATAACGTTGCCGGTATTCGGCGGAATTTCTGGTTGGAAGAGGATGACGTGAAACATGCACGGCTCCGAAGGTAAAGATGAGCGGCATTCTACGCCGCCCGTGGACAACCGTTCGAAACTATTCCCGCGAGTGATGGGATCGCTGGCGATTGTCGGGCTGATGGTGGGGCTGATGATCGGTCGCCTGACCACGCCCGACCCCACTGAACTGCAGCAGGTCGAGGTCACCGACGACGGGCTGGTGGTGTGGTTCAACAACGAACCCAAGACTCATGGCGAGGTGGTGGATGGCAGCGTCGCGTTGTTGTTCGAGGCCGAAGGCAAGGCGCAGAAAGGCCAGCTCAAGGTCAACGGCAAAGACGTGAACTGGCGCGTGCGTTTGAGTGATGGGGGGGTGTTGCTGACGGTGGTGGCGGCCCGGCCACTGCAAGGTGAGTGGGCCGGTAGTGAGGTCGATGATCGCTGGCGGCTGGAGATCCATCTCCGGGAGCAATAAAAGAGGGAATCCCCGGCCTGCCTGTACCAAGGTTCCCAAAACGGCAGGGACTTACGCATTGCGTGCAAGTCCCGGTGTAAAGAAGGAACCCCTGACCTGCCTGTATCAAGGGCCCCAAAACGGGTTGGGCTCGTCGCGTTGGCGGTGTGAGCCCGATGTAAAGAGGGGAATCCCCGGCCTGCCTGTACCAAGGTCCCCGAAACCGGGTAGTGAACTGAATCACTGAAAGGACTACTGCAGGGGGCGTGCCAGGTTTTAACAAGTTGAAACAGAAAGTTGTGCTAATGCGCTGCAGGCCCCGTTATTCGGGGCTTTTGTGTTTGTGCAGGTTGAGATTTTTTGCGTTTCAGGACGAGATTTCAGAAGAGCTGCTGTGCGCGATTGCGGGTCATCGTGCATTGGTGCGGTGCATGAAGCTTTAAATGTGGGAGCGGGCTTGCTCGCGAAGGCGGTGTTTCAAGCGATATCGATGTTGGATGTGCCGGCCCCTTCGCGAGCAAGCCCGCTCCCACAGGGTTCGATAGTGTTCACCCGATTGTGAAACCACCAAAAATCCCTGTGGGAGCGAGCTTGCTCGCGATTGGATCTAGAGGTCAGCGAATAACTGAAGGCTAATTAACCCTCTTCCCCCTCATCATCATCCCCACCATCGACCTTCATCCCCAATTCCTTGATCTTGCGCGTCAGGGTATTACGCCCCCAGCCCAGCAAAACCGCTGCATCGCGACGGCGGCCGGCGGTGTGTTTGAGGGCGGTTTCGATCATGATCCGCTCGAACGCCGGCACCGCGCTGTCGAGCAGGCTCGACTGACCACGAGCCAACGCCTGATCAGCCCACTGGCGCAGCGCTTGCTCCCAGTTGGTCACCGGCGCCGAATCCTGCGGCAGGTTCAGCAGCTCCGGCGGCAAGTCACTGATGTGCACTTCGCGACCCGAAGCCATCACCGTGATCCAGCGGCAGGTGTTCTCCAGCTGACGCACGTTGCCGCCCCACGGCAGGTTCTTCAGGTATTCCTCGGTTTCGCTTTTCAGCAGCTTCGGTTCCACCGCCAGTTCTTGCGCGGCGCGGCTGAGGAAGTGCTTGGCCAGGGTCGGGATGTCTTCGCGACGGTCCGACAGCCGTGGAATGTGGATGCGGATCACGTTGAGGCGGTGGAACAAGTCCTCACGGAATTTCCCGGCGTGCACCAGAGTTTCCAGATTCTGGTGGGTCGCGGCGATGATGCGCACATCGACCTTCACCGGTGTATGACCACCGACGCGATAGAACTCGCCATCGGCCAATACCCGCAGCAAACGGGTCTGGGTGTCCGCCGGCATGTCGCCGATTTCATCGAGGAACAACGTGCCGCCGTCAGCCTGTTCAAAGCGCCCGCGACGCAGGTTGGCCGCGCCAGTGAACGCGCCTTTTTCGTGGCCGAAGAGCTCGGATTCCATCAGGTCTTTCGGGATCGCCGCCATGTTCAACGCAATGAACGGCGAGGCCGCGCGTGGGCTGTGGCGGTGCAGGGCGTGGGCCACCAGTTCTTTACCGGTGCCGGATTCGCCGTTGATCAGCACGGTGATGTTGGAGTGGCTCAAGCGCCCGATGGCGCGAAACACTTCCTGCATCGCCGGCGCTTCACCGATGATTTCCGGGGTGCGAGTCAAGGCGACCGGGACTTCCAGGCCTTGCTGTTCCTGGGCGTGCTGGTTGGCGCGCTTGACCAGGGAGACCGCTTCGTCGACATCGAACGGCTTGGGCAGGTATTCGAACGCGCCGCCCTGGTAGGAGGCGACAGCGCTGTCCAGGTCCGAGTGGGCAGTCATGATGATGACCGGCAGCCGTGGGTGTTGTTCGCGAATCCGCGCCAAAAGGTCCAGGCCGCTGGCACCCGGCATGCGGATGTCGGAGATGATCACGTCCGGCTGCTGGCGCGCCAGGCGGCTCATCACGCCATCGGCGCTGTCGAAGCTTTGCGTGGTCATGCCTTCTTGCTGCAAGGCTTTTTCCAGGACCCAACGGATAGAACGGTCGTCATCGACGATCCACACGGTTTCACTACGGCTCATGTCGATGTGGCTCCTTGTTCCAGTGGCAGAAAGATCGAGAAAGTGGTGTGGCCTGGGTGGCTGTCACACTCGATCAAGCCCTGGTGCTGGCTGATGATGTTCTGGGTAATGGCCAAGCCCAGCCCGGTACCGTCCGGGCGGCCACTGACCATTGGAAAGAAGATGGTTTCCTGCAAATCCGCAGGAATGCCCGGACCGTTGTCGATGATCTCGATCTTGGTCACCAGGCGATGGCGCACGTGGCCGATGGTGAACTGGCGCATGGCGCGGGTGCGCAAACTGATGCGGCCCAGGCGCAGCTCGTTCTGGCTGCTGATGGCCTGCATCGCGTTGCGCACGATGTTCAGCACGGCCTGGATCATCTGTTCGCGATCGATCAACACGTCGGGAATGCTCGGGTCGTAGTCGCGCACCAAGGTGATGCAGCCCTGGCTTTCGGCCTCAACCAACTGACTGACCCGCTCCAGCACTTCGTGGATATTGCACATGGCCAGAGAAGGCAGTTTGTTCGAGCCGAGCATCCGGTCCACGAGGTTTCGCAGACGATCGGCTTCTTCGATGATCACGTTGGTGTAGTCGCGCAGGCTTTCTTCCGGCAGCTCGCGGGCGAGCAATTGCGCGGCGCCGCGAATCCCGCCCAGCGGATTCTTAATCTCATGAGCGAGGCCGCGTACCAGCATCTTGCTGGTTTCCTGCTTCGACAGCTGCGCCTCTTCCTTGGTGATCCGCAGCAAGCGGTCACGGGGGTGGACTTCCAGCAGCAGCATCGTGTCGCCGTTGCTCAGGATCGGCGTGACCGCGTAATCAACGGTCAGGGTCTGGCCGGTGAGGGCGGTGAGCATCGCTTCGCGCTTGGTGAACGGGTGCGCTTGCTCGACGGCCTGGCGCAGGGAATTCAAGGCTTCAGTAGATTCGGTGAACAACTCACTGATGAACTGCCCATGGCTACGCTGGCCGCTGATGGCCAGGAGCATTTCCGCCGCCGGGTTCATGTACTCGAGGCGCAGTTCGGCGTCGAGCAGGATGGTGGCGGTGGTCAGGTTGTCGAGTAATAGTCGATGCAGTGCGTCGCTAATGGTCATCCGGACCTCTTTTGGAGCAGGGTGCGCGCAACAAATGAGCGCTGATGCGGGGAAAATGCAAAAACCAAACCAAAGCTCCGAAAAGAAGCGTTTGAGGCCTGAAACGGGCGTTTGACGCTCGATCGCGTGGCGTTCTGCCAGCTTTTGCGGGTACTTTCGAACCAAAATGGGCTTGGATGTGGGTACGGTGCACCCTATCGCACCAATATAGTGCGCAAACCTGAACGAGGTTAGAAGAACTTCAGGAAGGGATTTTTTTCTTCGGGAGGTTTGTCTTTGAGCGGACATTCCGGCCGTTGGCCGTAGTCGGTGAGGGTGCAAGGCTTGACCTTGCGCTTCTGCGCCAGGGAAATGCGCAGCATGTGGAACGGCTGATTTGCTGTGCGCTCGACGGTGCGACCCTGTTCGTCGAGGATTTCCACTGACAGGTTATGGCTGCCGCGATCGATATTGCTCAAGGCGAACACCGGACTGATGCCAGGTTCGGCGGTGGGCTGGCCGTCGAGTAACAAACGGTAGCGATGACCGCGCTGCAAGCCGGGTTCGCTGGTAACGCTGACGATCAACTCGCCGGCGCTGCTGCGGACCGTGGTGTCTGGTTCCGGCACCAGTACCCGCAGCATGTCGTAGTGGAACAGCGGTTGTTCTTCCGGCTTTTGCGCGGCGATCACCGGCGCAGCGTTGGTCGGGTTGGCGGACATTCGATTGCTGGTGGCCAGCGGCACACGCTTGGCATTGCCGGGGCGCGGCTGGTCGGTGAAGACCCGATTGCCTTGGGCGTCGACGTAGGTATAGACGTCGGCCATCGCCGGAAAGGCGATCAGGCAGATGATCAACAGCCAGCCCTTCAAGGCGTGTGTACCCGTTGCACAGTGAGCGTCACGCTGGGGCTTTGCTGCACCACGTCTTCCCCGTTGATCACTTGGACCGCGAGGCTGTGCTCGCCGCGATCAATGTTCACCAGTTGCAGGATCGGCACGTTGCTCGGCTGGCCATAAGGTTGTTCGTCCAGCAACAGCCTGAACAAGTGCGGGCCTTGCAGTCGCGGCTTGATCAGCACGCTAACGGTGAAGGTGCCGTTGTTGGCGCGCAGGGCTTCGGTGGTGGGCAGGCCTGTGAGTTCAAGCACCTCGTAGGCGTTGCGCGGTTGTTCGCGGCTGCTGGATTCGGCAGGCGGAGTGACAGGTGCCGAAGGCGCGACACTGTTGAGCGGCGGCAACTCCACCGGCTGCGCCTTGACGCCATCCGGCGGTTGATTGCTGTAGGCGGTGTTGCCGTTGGCGTCGGTGTACTTATAGATCTGCGCTGCGGCGGGCAGGGCGATCAGCAGCAACATCAGGAGAAAACCACGACCCATAAAATCGACCGGAAGCGAAGGTGTTGGGTTGCAGCATAGGTCAGGGCTGGCGATAGACCCAAGTCGTTAACATTTGGGCATGATTTACCTCGGTCTATCAGACAGCACAAAACCCATGTGGGAGCGGGCTTGCTCGCGAATGCGGTGTGTCAGCCTGCATTTTTTCTGAATGACACACCGCATTCGCGAGCAAGCCCGCTCCCACAGGTGATCATCGTCAGTCGACGAATCGCAGGCACAAAAAAGGCCTCCCGAAGGAGGCCTCTTTTTGTCACGCCGCGTGCAGCCGGCGCTACCGGATCAGCAGCTGTAGTACAGCTCATATTCCAGTGGGTGTACGAAGGTGCGGACCTTGATTTCTTCTTCGCTTTTCAGAGCGATGTAAGCGTCGATGAAGTCGTCGGAGAACACGCCGCCTTTGGTCAGGAACGCGCGACCTTTGTCCAGCTCTTCCAGGGCTTCTTTCAGGCTGCCGCAAACTTGTGGGATCTCTTTCGCCTCTTCAGGCGGCAGGTCGTACAGGTTTTTGTCAGCTGCGTCGCCAGGGTGGATCTTGTTCTGGATGCCGTCCAGGCCAGCCATCAACAGTGCAGCGAAGCCCAGGTACGGGTTGGCTGCTGGATCCGGGAAGCGAGCTTCGATACGGCGAGCGCGAGGGCTGGACACGTAAGGAATACGGATCGAAGCGGAACGGTTACGAGCCGAGTAGGCCAGCATTACCGGAGCTTCGAAACCTGGGACCAGACGCTTGTAGGAGTTGGTCGACGGGTTGGTGAAGCCGTTCAGGGCCTTACCGTGCTTGATGATACCGCCGATGAAGTACAGGGCGGTGTCGGACAGGCCGGCATAACCTTCGCCAGCGAAGGTGTTCTTGCCATCTTTGGCGATGGACAAGTGAACGTGCATACCCGAACCGTTATCGCCGTACAGAGGCTTAGGCATGAAGGTCGCGGTGCGGCCGTATGCGTCAGCAACGTTGTGTACGCAGTACTTCAGGGTCTGAACTTCGTCAGCCTTGGCGACCAGGGTGTTGAACTTCACACCGATTTCGTTCTGGCCAGCAGTCGCCACTTCGTGGTGGTGAACTTCGATGGTCAGGCCCATTTCTTCCATGGCGTTGCACATGGAGGTACGGATTTCGTGGTCGTGGTCGAATGGCGGAACCGGGAAGTAGCCACCTTTGATACCTGGACGGTGCCCGCGGTTGCCGCCTTCCACGTCCTGGTCGGACATCCACGAACCTTGTTCGGAGTAGATTTTGAACATCGAGCCGGAGATGTCCGACTTGAATTTAACTTGGTCGAAGATGAAGAATTCTGGCTCTGGACCTACGAATACGGTGTCGCCGATACCGGTCGACTTCAGGTATTCCTCGGCACGCTTGGCGATCGCACGTGGGTCACGGTCGTAGCCTTGCATGGTCGAAGGCTCGATCACGTCGCAAACCAGGATCAGGGTCGGCTCTTCGGTGAACGGGTCGAGAACGGCAGTGCTGTCGTCCGGCATCAGGATCATGTCGGAGGCTTCGATGCCTTTCCAGCCAGCAATGGAGGAACCGTCGAACATTTTGCCTTCTTCGAAGAAAGCGTCATCCAGCGCGTCGCGAGCCGGCATGGTCACGTGGTGCTGAGTGCCTTTGGTGTCCGTGAAGCGCAGATCAATCCACTTGACGTCATGATCTTTGATGAGTTGAACCGACTTCGACATAGTGTCCTCCGGGTGGCTTCGGGCTTAGTAGTGGATGCCCTTAGAATGTGGGTGATGCCGGCGCGAATACTCTGCCAAGGCAACCTGCCTCACAAGGGAGCAAATTGCATGCCAGTGCCCCACCATGGGTTTTTTGCCCCAATATCACGCTTATAGAGGTGCATTGCGCCGCAAAGCTGAAATAACTGCCCCGTAATGTAGCGTCTATTTCAACAAATGACCCGTTTTGGTGCGCGCGAAACGTTCTGCATATTAACTGGTTAAACCTTGAGCAATTTCCGCTATAATCCGCGCCCCCCTTTTTCGGCTGGCCCAGCGCGCGCTGTTTTCATGAAACTAATCGTAAAAGTCTTCCCCGAGATCACCATCAAGAGCCGCCCGGTACGGATGCGTTTCATCCGCCAATTGGCCAAGAACATCCGTGCCGTGCTCCGCGATCTGGACCCGGCTGTGGTGGTGAACGGTGTGTGGGACAACCTCGAGCTGGAAACCCGCGTCACTGAGCCCCGGGCCCTGAAGGAGATGACCGAGCGCCTGAGCTGCATGCCGGGCATCGCGCATTTCCTGCAGGTCGATGAATACCCGCTGGGTGACTTCGACGACATCGTTGCCAAGTGCAAGCAGCACTACGGCGATGCACTGGCCGGGAAGATCTTTTCGGTGCGTTGCAAGCGCGGTGGGCATCACACCTTCTCGTCCATGGACGTGGAGAAATACGTCGGCAGCCAGCTGCGTCGTCAGTGCGGCGCCGCCGGGATTTCGCTGAAAGAGCCGGAAATCGAAGTTCGCATCGAAATTCGCGACCAACGGTTGTATGTGATCCACAGCCAGCACAACAGCATCGGCGGTTATCCGCTGGGAGCGCTGGAACAGACGCTTGTATTGATGTCCGGCGGCTTTGACTCGACAGTCGCCGCCTACCAGATCATGCGCCGTGGCCTGATGAGCCATTTCTGCTTCTTTAATCTGGGCGGACGGGCCCATGAACTGGGCGTCATGGAAGTCGCGCACTTCATCTGGAAGAAGTACGGCAGCTCCCAACGCGTGTTATTTGTCAGTGTGCCGTTCGAGGAAGTACTGGGAGAAATTCTCGGGAAAGTCGATAACAGTCATATGGGCGTAGTTTTGAAGCGTATGATGTTGCGCGCTGCGTCGAAGATTGCCGATCGGCTGGACATTGATGCGCTGGTTACCGGTGAGGCGATCTCCCAGGTTTCGAGCCAGACGTTGCCGAACCTGTCGTTGATCGACTGTGTGACCGAGAAGCTGGTCTTGCGCCCGCTGATCGCCAGTCACAAGCAGGACATCATCGACCTGGCCAACGAAATCGGGACTGCCGACTTCGCCAAGCACATGCCGGAATACTGCGGGGTCATCTCGGTGAACCCCAAGACCCACGCCAAGCGCAACCGCGTGGAGTACGAAGAACAACAGTTCGACATGGCGGTCCTCGAGCGTGCGCTCGAAAACGCCAAACTGGTGCCGATCGATCGCGTGATCGACGAATTGGGCCAGGACTTGCAGATCGAAGAAGTCAGCGAAGCACTGGCGGGCCAGATCATCATCGACATCCGTCACCCGGATGCCGCTGAAGACGAGCCGCTGGAACTTGCTGGCATTGAGGTACAGACGATGCCGTTTTATGCATTGAACGCTCGTTTCAAGGAACTGGACCCTACTCGCCAGTACCTGCTGTATTGCGACAAAGGCGTGATGAGTCGCCTGCATGCCCACCATTTGCTCAGTGAGGGGCATGCCAATGTGCGCGTTTATCGACCGAGCTAAGTGCCCGGGGCTGTTTGCCTGTGGCCTGCGTCACCGGCCCCCCGACGCCGCCGTCAAGCTGTAACGGCTTTGCCGGACTCTACTGTTAATCGCTGCCAAGACTTGTCAGCACACCGAATCCTCTGATCGAGATACACAAGTGATCGAAAATCTACGCAACATCGCCATCATTGCTCACGTTGACCATGGTAAAACCACCCTGGTAGACAAACTCTTGCGTCAATCCGGCACCCTGGAGCGCAACGAGCTCAACGACGAGCGCGTGATGGACTCCAACGACCAGGAGAAAGAGCGCGGTATTACCATTCTGGCGAAAAACACCGCCATCAACTGGAACGGCTACCACATCAACATCGTGGACACCCCGGGCCACGCCGACTTCGGCGGCGAAGTTGAACGCGTAATGTCGATGGTTGACTCCGTTCTGCTGCTGGTTGACGCTCAAGACGGCCCTATGCCGCAAACCCGTTTCGTGACCAAGAAGGCTTTCGAAGCCGGCCTGCGTCCAATCGTGGTCATCAACAAGGTTGACCGTCCAGGCGCGCGTCCGGACTGGGTTCTGGACCAGATCTTCGATCTGTTCGACAACCTCGGTGCTACCGAAGAACAGCTGGACTTCAAAGTCGTCTACGCCTCGGCCCTGAACGGTATTGCCGGTCTGGAACACACCGACATGGCTGAAGACATGACCCCGCTGTACCAGTCGATCGTCGACAACGTACCTGCGCCGAAAGTCGACCGCGATGGTCCGTTCCAGATGCAAATCTCGGCTCTGGACTACAACAGCTTCCTGGGTGTTATCGGCGTTGGCCGTATCGCTCGTGGCCGCATCAAGCCGAACACTCCGGTTGTCGCTATCGACGCCGACGGCAAGAAGCGTACTGGCCGTATCCTGAAGCTGATGGGTCACCACGGTCTGCACCGTATCGACGTTGAAGAAGCAGCTGCCGGCGATATCGTCTGCATCAGCGGCTTCGACCAGCTGTTCATCTCCGACACTCTGTGCGACCCACTGAACGTCGAAGCGATGAAGCCGCTGACCGTTGACGAACCAACCGTTTCCATGACCTTCCAGGTAAACGACTCGCCTTTCTGCGGTAAAGAAGGCAAGTTCGTGACTTCCCGTAACATCAAGGAACGTCTGGACAAAGAACTGCTCTACAACGTTGCCCTGCGCGTTGAAGAAGGCGACACCGCCGACAAGTTCAAAGTCTCCGGCCGTGGTGAGCTGCACCTCTCGGTACTGATCGAAACCATGCGTCGCGAAGGCTTCGAAATGGGTGTTGGTCGTCCGGAAGTGATCATCCGCATGGTTGACGGCGTCAAGCACGAACCGTACGAAAACGTGACCATCGACCTGCCAGAAGAATCGCAAGGTTCGATCATGGAACAGATCGGTATCCGTAAAGGCGACCTGACCAACATGGTTCCGGATGGCAAGGGCCGTGTGCGCCTTGAGTACAACATCCCGGCTCGTGGCTTGATCGGTTTCCGTAACGAGTTCCTGACCCTGACCTCCGGTGCAGGCATCCTGACCTCGATCTTCGACCGTTACGACGTGATGAAGTCCGGCGACATGTCCGGCCGTCAGAACGGCGTGCTGGTTTCGGTTGCTACCGGTAAGGCTCTGACTTACTCGCTGGAAACCCTGCAAGCTCGCGGCAAACTGTTCCTCGGTCACGGTGAAGACGTGTACGAAGGTCAAATCGTCGGCATCAACAGCCGCGACAACGACCTGGGCGTTAACCCAACCAAAGGCAAGAAGCTCGACAACATGCGTGCCTCGGGTAAAGACGAAACCATCGCTCTGGTTCCGCCTATCCGTTTCACCCTGGAACAAGCTCTGGAATTCGTTCAAGAAGACGAATTGTGCGAAGTGACTCCTAAGTCCATCCGTCTTCGTAAGAAGATCCTGGGCGAAAGCGAGCGTACCCGCGCTGCCAAGAAGTCCGGTAACTGAGTTACTTAGTTAGCTGACAAAAAAACGCCCCCGACCGCAAGGTCGGGGGCGTTTTTGTTTGTCTGGGCAACGCAATCAGCTCTTGTAGCAGCTGTCGAGCCCCAGCGAGGCTGCGTCCGACTGCGCAGCAGTCGTTAAACCATGCGCCACGGTAATTCCTGGGACTGCATTTACAGAATTTACGACTGCTGCGCAGTCGGACGCAGCCTCGCTGGGGCTCGACAGCTGCTACGGGATTGGGGCGATTTTTGTGATCGGGTTAAAACTTCTCGAGGGTGCGGCGACTGGCGCTGGTCTCACGCACAATTTCTTTGGGCTTGTAAGCGCAATACCCCGGCCGCGGACCGATTTTTGGATGGTTGCGGCAAGTATCCGGGCGCTTTTCATAAATAGTGCACAGACGGCTCTTACGATCCAGGTACAGGCAATCGTTGTTGCTCATGCGCTGGAGGGTGAAGATCTCGGTCTTCTGGCTGTAACGCTCGACGATCCCTTCCTTCTGCAGGCGCTTGGCGATGTTTTTCGCCGGCTCGCCGCGCTCGAACTCGTCGACGATGCCGATGCGGATCAGATCCTTGATCTTGACCTCGACCGGCAAGGTGCAGCAGCTCGACACGCAGGAACCGCACATCGGGGCAGAATATTTGGCCCAGGTATCGAGGCGGTCGATCTCCGCGGCGGCGATCAGGTTGGACTTCATCATCGGTTGTTACCAGCGTGTGCATCAGGGCGCGCGATCATACCGGGACTGGTGGATTTTTGAACAACCTTTCGCCAGTTTTTTTCAGGATTACCCAATAATTGCTGTTAATCCGGCACGGCCCCTGCATTGATTCAGGTACATGACAATGTAATGCCGGCCTATCTCGCACTATCAGGAAAAACTGCCGAACCAGAGCCCATACCGCCTGTCAGACCGTCTAGGCTCAGACAACTCAAAGCTCGCTCGAGGTCCTATCGATGACTCAAGAACCACTTGTTCGCGAAGCAGAGGTGGCCGCATTCCGCGACGCCGTCTTGACCAAACTCACCTACGCGGTGGGCAAAGACCCGGATCACGCCTTCGACCACGACTGGTTCGAAGCTATTGCGCTGGCAGCGCGCGACCACATGGTCGAGCACTGGATGGATCACACGCGGCAGATCTACCGCAAAGGCCAGAAGCGGGTTTACTACCTCTCCCTGGAATTTCTCATCGGCCGCTTGCTCTACGACAGCCTGAGCAACCTCGGCCTGCTCGACGTTGCCCGCGAAGCGTTGACCGAACTCGGTGTCGACCTGGAACGCATTCGCCTGCTGGAGCCCGATGCGGCCCTGGGCAACGGTGGCCTCGGTCGCCTGGCTGCGTGCTTCATGGAAAGCATGTCGACCCTCGGCATCGCCGGTCATGGTTATGGCATTCGTTATGAGCACGGCTTGTTCCGCCAGGCGATCGTCGATGGCTGGCAACAAGAGCAGACCGAACACTGGCTGGATTTCGGTAACCCGTGGGAGTTCGAACGCCCAGAAGTGGTCTACCCGATCGGCTTTGGCGGCAGCGTCGAAACCGTCACCGACGAAGCCGGCAAGACCAAGCAAGTCTGGACCCCGGCGGAAACCGTACGGGCGATTGCCTATGACACTCCGGTGGTCGGCTGGCGCGGTGCGAGCGTCAACACCCTGCGCCTGTGGCGTGCCCGCGCCGTCGAAGATTTGCACCTGGAACGCTTCAACGCCGGTGACCACTTGGGCGCTGTGGCCGAAGTGGCCCGGGCCGAAAGTATTTCCCGCGTCCTGTACCCGGCGGACAGCACCGAAGCCGGCCAGGAATTGCGCCTGCGTCAGGAATACTTCTTCGTCGCCGCGTCCCTGCAGGATTTGCTGCGTCGCCATCGCAACATGCACACCTCGGTGTTGACCCTGGGCGACCATGCGGCGATCCAGCTCAACGACACTCACCCGTCGATCGCCGTAGCCGAGCTGATGCGTCAACTGGTCGATGTCTACGATGTCGCGTGGGATGCCGCGTGGCAGGTCACGGTCGATACGCTGTCGTACACCAACCACACGCTGTTGCCGGAAGCCCTGGAAACCTGGCCGGTCGGTTTGATGGAACGCATGCTGCCACGGCACATGCAGATCATCTATCTGATCAACGCCCAGCACATCGACTCGCTGCGGGCCAAAGGCATTCACGATTTCGACGTGCTGCGCGCTGTCTCGCTGATCGAAGAGGACAACGGCCGCCGCGTGCGCATGGGCAACCTGGCGTTCCTCGGTTCCCACAGCGTCAATGGCGTGTCCGCATTGCACACGCAGCTGATGCGCAAAACCGTGTTTTCCGAACTGCACAAGCTCTACCCGGAACGGATCAACAACAAAACCAACGGCATCACCTTCCGCCGCTGGCTCTACCAGGCCAACCCCGAACTCACGTCGATGCTGGTCGATGCCCTCGGGCCGGACTTGCTGGATAACCCGGAAGAGCGCTTGCTTGATCTGGAGCCGTTCGCCGACAAGACCGCTTTCCGCAAAGCCTTCGCCGATCAGCGTCTGCACAGCAAGAAAGCCTTGGCCTATCTGATCCATGAACGGCTGGGCATCGCGGTCAACCCGGCGGCGATGTTCGACGTGCAGGTCAAGCGGATCCACGAATACAAACGCCAGTTGCTCAACCTGATGCACACGGTTGCGCTGTATCAGGCGATTCGTGCCGAGCCGGAAATCGACTGGGTACCGCGAGTAAAAATCTTCGCGGGCAAGGCTGCGGCCAGTTATCACCAGGCCAAGTTGATCATCAAGCTGACCAACGACATCGCCCGGGTGGTCAACAATGATCCGACCGTGCGCGGTTTGCTCAAGGTGGTGTTCTTGCCTAACTACAACGTCAGCCTGGCGGAAAGCATTATTCCGGCGGCGGATTTGTCGGAGCAGATTTCCACCGCAGGCTTCGAGGCGTCGGGCACCAGCAACATGAAGTTCGGCCTCAACGGCGCGCTGACTATCGGCACGCTCGATGGCGCCAACGTCGAAATGTGTGAGCGCATTGGCGCCGAGCACATGTTCATCTTCGGCCTCAGTGCGCAGCAGGTTGAAGCGCGCAAGCAAAACCACGAGTTCAACGCTGCACCGGATATTGCCGCGTCCCATCGTCTAAATGACGTGCTGCAAGCGATTCGCGGCGGGGTGTTCTCGCCGGATGATCCGTCCCGTTACACCGGGTTGATCGATTCGCTGGTGGACTACGACCGCTTCCTGGTTTGCGCCGATTTCGACTCTTACTGGGACGCGCAGATGCGCGTTGAGGCGCACTGGCACGATTCCCAGGAATGGTGGCGTTCGGCGGTGTTGAACACCTCGCGCATGGGCTGGTTCTCGTCGGATCGGACGATTCGTGAGTACGCCACGGAAATCTGGAAGGCTTTGGAGTAACTTTTAGCAATAATTACGAGCAAGGCCCAACGCCTGTTGGGCCGGATCGATATACTAAGCGCCAACTTCACCCTTGTGGGAGCGGGCTTGCTCGCGAAAGCGGTCTATCAGTTGACTGATACGACGCCTTCGCGAGCAAGCCCGCTCCCACATTGGGTTTGTGGTGCAGATGCAATCTGCTCTCACACTGGAATCCGGGTGTCTGGTCACTAGACTCAGCCAGAGGCTGTTGTACCCGGAATCGCCCCATCGCGGGGCCACTTAGGGATATCGACCATGCAATGGATCTTGATGCTGATTGGTTTGGCGCTGGGCTGGATGCTCGATGAGTCGTTCAGCGATGCGCTGTTGGGCGCGCTGCTCGGGTTGGGCATCGGCCAGGCCTTTCGCATTGGCCGCTTGAGTTCGCAATCGGCCCGGCAACGCGTGCTGCTTGAACAGGCACAGGTGGCGCTGAATGCGGTGCAGCAACGTCTGGCGTTGTTGGAGGTGTCCGGCGTCAAAGCGCCCGAAGCCAGTCCGCCAGAAGCGATTCACCCTGAAGTCAGCGAGCCCGCTGCACCCCCGGAATTCATTCTCGACGACATCCCTGTCCAAACCCCGGAACTGATCTGGGAACTCCCGCCCGAACTAGAACCGATCACCGCCGCCGCCAGCGAAGCCAGCCGTCCGCTGCCCGCCGATGTGTGGACCCCGGAACCGGTCGCCCGCGAACCCCGAAAACCCGCCGCACCTCGCGAACCCAACATTTTCGACCGCGCCGTCACCGGTGCGCGCAACTGGCTGTTCGGTGGCAACACCGTGCTGCGAGTCGGTGTGGTGCTGTTGTTCCTCGGTCTGGCGTTCCTGCTGCGCTACGCCACCGAAGGCATGGTGGTGCCGATCGAAATGCGTTACGCCGGGGTCGCCGCCAGTGCTTTGGGCTTGCTCGCCTTGGGCTGGTGGCTGCGCCATCGCAACAACCATTACGCGTTGATGTTGCAAGGCACCGGGATTGCCGTGTTGTACCTGACGGTGTTCGCCGCGATGCGCTTGCACCCGCTGCTCGACCCGACGGCAGCCCTGGGCCTGCTGGTGGCGGTGACGGTGTTCTCGGCGATTCTGGCAATCACCCAGGATTCCCTGGCATTGGCCTGCGCCGCTGCATTGGGCGGTTTCGCCGCGCCGATCCTGACCTCCACCGGCGCCGGCAACCACGTCGCGCTGTTCAGTTACTTCGCGTTGCTCAACACCGGCATCCTCGCCATCGCCTGGTTCAAGGCGTGGCGACCGCTCAACCTGATCGGCTTTGTCGGCACGTTCGGCATCGGCTTCGCTTGGGGCCTGCGCTCCTACACGCCTGAGTTGCTGTGGAGCACTGAACCGTTCCTGATTCTGTTCTTCCTGATGTACCTGGGCATCGGCCTATTGTTTACCCGGCGCAAGCTGTTGGAAATGACCGACGCCCCGGCGGACGATGATCGCCAGGCGCTGCTGAATTGGTCAGCGCGCAAGGGCGATTACGTCGACGGCACGATGCTGTTCGGGCCGCCGCTGGTGGGCTTCGGTTTGCAGTTCGCGTTGGTCCAGCATCAGGAATTCGCCGCTGCTTTCAGCGCGCTGGCGCTGGGCATGATCTACATGGGCCTGGCGCGTTTGCTGATGGGTGGTCGAGCGTTGTTGTTGGCGGAAACCTGTCTGGCGCTGGGCGTGATCTTCGCCAGTCTGGCGATTCCGCTGGGGCTCGACGCACGTTGGACCGCTGCGGCCTGGGCCGTGGAAGGCGCGGGGATCTTCTGGCTCGGCCTGCGTCAGCAACGACCGCTGGCCCGTGCCTTTGCCTTGTTGTTGCAACTGGGTTCGGCACTGGCGTTTCTCAGCGAATTGCAGCCCGGCGAAGGCAGCCTGCTGGACGGTTCATGGCTGGGCGCGTTGATGCTTGGCGTGGCGTTGCTGTTCAGCTTTTACCAACTGCGCAAAGCCTTGCCGGAGCAGGCGTCGGCGTGGGAGCGCCAGGGCCTGCCAGTGTTGGCGTGTCTCGGCCTGACCTTCCTTTATCTGCTGGCGCCGTTGTTCTTCCTGACTCACGGCACGGCGATCAGTTGGGCGCTGGCCGGGTTGGCGACGCTGTTCGTTGGTTTGCGCCTGCAATCGCGCACGTTTCTGTTCACCGCGTTTGCCGTGCAATTGCTCGGCGGTGCGTTGTTCCTGTTGCGCCTGAAAGGGGCGAGCGGGGATTCCGCTGCTGTGTTCAGCGCCGGATGGAGCGGGCTGCTTAGCGGCTCGCTGATTGGCCTGGCGTTGATCGCCGGCATGTTGCTCGCAGCCCGTGACGAGATGGTGCGCAACGATGTCCGGTTGCTGCGCGGTTTGTCGGTGGTGCTGCTCGCCGGTCTGGTGCTGATCAACCTCGCGGTGCTGTTTGTGCTGCCATGGCAAACCGCGAGTGCGGTGTGGGCGGCCAGCGGGTTGTTCATCATCTGGCTGAGTCTGTACCTCAAGCAGCGCGTGAGTTTTGTCTTTGGCCTGCTGTTGCAAGTGATCGGCGGCGCTGCATTCCTGTACGCAGGGCCGGATCTGCTGGGGCCGTTGGTCAGTGAAGGTTTGAAACCTCTGGCCCACAGCGGTTTCTGGACACCGCTGGTGCTTGGCCTGGCTGCGCTGGTCGGTGCCTGGCGCTTGCAGTTGGGTAATCACGCGTCGGCGTTCGATGCGTTGAGCCTGAATCGCTTGTCCGAATTGCTGCTGGTGTGGGGCGTGGGTTGGTGGGCGCTGGCGTGGATCAGTGAAGTGCTGCGCTTTGCTCCGGTGAATCTGCAAGCGACGTTGCTGCTGGCTGTTGCGGCGCTGAGTGTGGCGCTGTGGACGCTGTTGTCGCTGCGATTGAAATGGCCGTCGTTGGGCCTGGTCTGCACCTTCCTGATTCCGGCGGCGGGGCTGGTCTTGCTCTCTTCGTGGCATTCGCGTTATCACCCGGCGGCCGACTTTGGCTGGCTGGTGTGGGCCGCGGTGTTCGTCGTGCACTTCATTTCCCTGCGGCGTTTGGCGCCGATGCTGCCGACGCGCGCCCTCAGCACCGCGCATGTGCTCGGCTGCTGGCTGTTGATCGGTGTGCTGGCGCTGGAGTTGCGTTACGGCTTGCTGCTGTTGTCCGAGCAGTACAACGCCTGGCGCTGGTTGGGCTGGGCGATTCTGCCGAGCCTGTATCTGGTGCTGGCCGCCGCGCCGCGCAACTTCCCATGGCCGGTATCGGCGTATTCCCGGGAGTACCGCGTCTACGCCGCCGCGCCGCTGGCCTTGCTGATGCTCGGCTGGTTCTGGCTGGCGAACGGTGTCAGCGACGGCACCGCCGAGCCGCTGCCGTATGTGCCGCTGATCAACCCGCTGGAATTGGGCCTGCTGTTTGCGCTGTTCGGCGTTTACGTGTGGTCGCGCAGCGCGGTGACGCAATTTGCCTTGCCGAAGGTGTACGCAGAGAACGCTACGCAACTGATCGCCGGTGCTTCGCTGTTCGTGTTTTTCTCCGCCGTGGTCACGCGCACCGCGCACCATTGGGGTGGTGTGCCGTTCGAGCTGGATCAACTGCTGGCGTCGATGCAGGTGCAGGCTGGTCTGTCGATCGTCTGGACCTTGATGGCGCTGGGCTTGATGATCGGTGGTCATCTGCGCCATCGCCGTGAAGTCTGGCTGATCGGCGCTGCGCTGATTGGTGTGGTGGTGGCCAAACTGTTCTTTGTCGAATTGAGTAACCGTGGCGGACTTGCGCGGATCGTCTCGTTTATCGGCGTTGGCGTGCTGTTGCTGGTGGTGGGCTATTTCGCCCCGCTGCCGCCCAAGCGTGCCGAGGCTGCGCCGGAGTCTGAAAGTCCGGCCCCTGAAACCGAAGGAGTGTCCTCTTGAGTCAGAAGCTGAACCTGGGTTGGTTGGGCGCTGTTGCGATGGGCGTGGTGCTGTCGGCCAGCGCCCAGGAGAAACCTTCGGACTTCAGCACTCAGGTGCCGTTGTCCGTGAGCGGCGAAGGGCCGTGGTATCGCCTTGAACTGCCGCTGAGCGTGCAACTGAACGCGCGGCAGACCGATCTGAGCGACGTGCGCGTGTTCAACGCGGCCGGTGAAGCTCAGGCTTATGCCTTGGCCCGGGAAACCGCGCAATCCGCCGAAAACCGCAGCACCACTGACGTGAAGTGGTTCCCGCTGTACAGCTCGGCGGACGCCACCGAGCGCGCGCCGAGTGTGCGCGTGCAATCGAGTGCCAACGGCACGCTGGTGGAAGTGCAGCCGTCCACTCAGTTGGAGGCGGGGGAAGAAGTGTTGCGTGGCTGGTTGCTCGACGCCAGCGGGATCAAGGCGCCGTTGCAGCAGTTGATCCTCGACTGGACCAGCGAGCGCGATGGCTTCCAGCGGTTCAGCATCGAAGCCAGCGACGACTTGCAGCATTGGCAGTCGTGGGGCGAAGGGCAGGTGGCGCGGTTGTCGTTTGCCGATGAGCGGGTCGAGCAACACGAAGTCGGTCTGCCGGGGCAATCGGCGCGTTATCTGCGTTTGTTGTGGAACTCTCCACAGTCGGCGCCGGTGCTGACCTCGGCGCAACTGGAAAGCGCCAGCACCCGCAGCCTGCCGTTGCCGTTGGTCTGGTCGCAACCGTTGGCCGGCAGCCGCTTGAAGGACGGCGAATACACCTGGCAATTACCGATGGGGCTGAATCTCGAGCGGGTGCAGGTCGAGTTGAGCCAGCCCAACAGTTTGGCGCCGGTGACCCTGTCCGGTCGTCGCGAAAGCAGTTTGCCGTGGCAGTCGCTGAGCGGCGGTCTGCTCTATCGCCTGACTCAGAATGGTCAGGACGTGGTGCAGAACGAACTGCAGCTGTCGGGGCAAACCGTGCAGCAATTGAAACTGACTGTGGATGAACGCGGCGGTGGCCTGGGCACTGAAGCACCGACCGTGAAATTTGCCGTGCGCTCGACGCAAGTGGTGTTCCTGGCGCGTGGCGCCGGGCCGTATACGCTGGCGCTGGGCAGTGCGACGGTGAAGACGGCGAACTTGCCGTTGTCGACGTTGATCCCGGATTACAGCCCGGCGAAGTTCGCGGCCTTGGGCAAGGCTACGGTTGATAGCGGGGCGGCGGTAACGCAGGCGCCGACGGCGGTGGCTGCTGCGACGGCTGACACCAACTGGAAGAAATTCGGGTTGTGGGCGGTGTTGTTGCTGAGCGTGCTGTTTCTGGCGGTGATGGCCTTCAGTCTGCTGCGCAAGCCGCCGGTCAAACCCTGAGAATGGCTGGCACTGCGCGCCATTCGCGGGCAAGCCTCGCTCCTACAGGGACCGCGCTCTTCTGTAGGAGCGAGGCTGGCGCCGCGAAGGCGATTTGTCAGCCGGTAAAGATGCCGGTTTCGAACTACGCTAAACCCCGCACATGAACTCTATTGGGTGTATCACGTCTGATAGGAGGAAATGCGCCCCGACTCGCGTTAAACTGCGCGGGTTTTTAGCCCCCCATTCCACCGGAGCCTTCCATGTCCCGCGTTACCCTGAGTCGCTATTTGATTGAGCAGACCCGTAGCAACAACACCCCTGCCGATCTGCGTTTCCTGATCGAAGTGGTGGCGCGCGCCTGTAAAGAAATCAGCCACGCCGTCTCCAAGGGCGCCCTCGGTGGTGTTCTGGGCAGCATGGGCACTGAAAACGTCCAAGGCGAAGTGCAGAAGAAGCTCGATGTGATGTCCAACGACATCCTGCTCGAAGCCAACGAATGGGGCGGTCACCTGGCCGGCATGGCGTCCGAAGAAATGGACAATGCCTACCAGATCCCGGGCAAATACCCGAAAGGTGCCTACCTGCTGGTATTCGACCCACTGGACGGTTCGTCGAACATCGACATCAACGCGCCGGTCGGTACGATCTTCTCGGTGCTGCGTTGCCCGAACGAATACCTGACCCAGAACGAGCCTTTGAACGAAAAGGCCTTCCTGCAGCCAGGGACTCAGCAGGTTGCCGCCGGATATGCGATTTACGGTCCACAGACCATGCTGGTGCTGACCCTGGGCAACGGCGTCAAAGGCTTCACCCTGGACCGTGAAATGGGCAGCTTCGTACTGACCCACGAAGACATCACGATCCCGGAATCCACCCAGGAATTCGCGATCAACTCGTCCAACCAGCGTCACTGGGAAGCCCCGGTACAACGCTACGTCGGCGAATTGCTGGCAGGCGATGAAGGTCCGCTGAAAAAGAACTACAACATGCGTTGGGTGGCTGCGATGGTTGCCGACGTGCACCGCATCCTGACCCGTGGCGGTCTGTTCATGTACCCGCGCGACAGCCGCGAGCCATCCAAGCCGGGCAAGCTGCGTTTGATGTACGAAGCCAACCCGATGTCGTTCCTGGTCGAACAAGCCGGCGGCGCGTCCACCGATGGTCACCAGCGCATTCTCGACATCCAGCCGGACGGCCTGCACCAGCGCGTAGCGGTGTTCCTGGGCTCGAAAGAAGAAGTCGCACGCGTCACGGCTTACCACAAGGAATAAACCCATGACCGCGCCTTGGCAGCCGTTGCTCGAATGGTGGTTCGGATCAGCCGAAGCCCCCAACGACGTAGCGGCTGACAGGGAAAAGTTATGGTTTGGCAAGCACGACAGCCAGGACCTCGAAGCGCGCGAGCGTTTCGGGGACTGGGTCGAGCAGGCACTGGCCGGCGGTTTGACCGACTGGGCGCAACGCCCCGAAGGTTGGCTGGCCTTGGTGCTGCTACTCGACCAACTCCCGCGAATGATCTTTCGCGACACCCCCAAATCCTTCTCTGGCGATCTCCGGGCCCAAGCCCTGGTGGCGCAAGGCATTGCTGCGGATTTCGATCGGCAGTTAAAGCCGATCCAGAGGGTTTTCATCTACCTGGTGTTCGAGCATTGCGAAAACCTGGCAGTGCAGAACGAGGCGGTTTCGCGGTTTATCGCGCTGGTTGATGAACAGCCGGAAGGGGATCGGGCGGTGTTCGCCGATAACCTGGACTATGCCGAGCGGCATCAAAAGGTGATTGCGCGGTTTGGACGGTTTCCGCATCGCAATGGGGTGTTGGGGCGGGAGTCTACGGCTGAGGAAATTGAGTTTTTGAATGGGCCAGGATCGCGTTTTTGAAGGGGTGGAGGCTATCGCCGTTTTGAGGGTGACTCCATCTCGTCGAGCTCAGCGAATACGTCTTCCACGTCTCTGATTTTTCCTTGTGCAATTTCTTCTGCACCCATAGCAAGGATTGCAAGCAATGCAATCTGCTCGCCTTGAGAAAAATCATTGTCTCTATCCATAAGCTGGCAGTCACTCATCTGGCGTGTTTTGTCTGAAAGGCGGGGCGCTTGATCTTACGAGGCTTCCGAGTCGAACGCAGCTTCTGAGGCTGTAGATTACATTTCAAATTCTCTGCGCGGCTCAAGACGCTTTCGCGGGCAAGCCTCGCTCCTACAGGTAACGCGCTGTAATCCTGTAGGAGCGAGGCTTGCCCGCGAAGGGGCCCTCAAAAATGGCTTAGATCCTGAAACTACCCACCAACTGCTTCAACCGCGCAGCCTGCTGCTCAAGGTCCGAGCAAGCGCGCAATGTGGCTTGCAAGTTCTCCACACCTTCCTGGTTCAGCGTGTTGATCTCGGTGATGTCGACGTTGATCGACTCCACCACGGCAGTCTGTTCTTCGGTTGCGGTGGCCACGGACTGGTTCATGCCGTCGATTTCACCGATACGCTGCGTCACGCTGCCCAGGCGTTCGCCGGCCTGGTTGGCGATGCCTACGCTGCTTTCGCTCTGGCGCTGGCTGTCGGTCATGGTACTTACAGCTTCCCGGGCGCCGACTTGCAGCTCTTCGATCATCTTCTGCACTTGCTGCGCTGAATCCTGGGTGCGGTGGGCGAGGTTGCGCACTTCATCGGCAACTACCGCGAAACCGCGACCGGCTTCACCGGCACGTGCGGCTTCAATCGCAGCGTTGAGCGCCAGCAAATTGGTCTGCTGGGAGATGCTGGTGATCACTTCCAGAATCTGCCCGATGTTCACCGTGTTGCTGTTGAGCGTCTCGATGTTGCCGCACGAATCGCTGATCTTCGCCGACAGCTGCTGCATCGCTGCGATGGTTTTATCCACCACTTGCTGACCGTCTTCGGCCAGGGCGCGGGCGTCGCTCGAATGCTGGGAGGCGAGGGCGGCGTTCTGGGCGATTTCCTGGGCAGCGGCGCCTAGCTCGTTGATAGCGGCAGCCACGCTGCTGGTGCGCGAGGATTGCTGGTCGGAGTTGTACATCGACGAGTTGGAGGCGGCGACCACCCGCAAGGCGACTTCGTTGACCTGGCCGGTGGCCGAGGCGACTTCGCGGATCGAGGTGTGGATCCGCTCCACAAAACGGTTGAACGACGTGCCCAGCGCGCCGAATTCATCATGGCCGTGGATGGTCAGGCGTTTGGTCAAATCGCCTTCACCTTCGGCGATGTCATGCATCGCGCGACCCATGGTCAGCAGCGGTTGCATCAGGAAACTGATCAGCATGCCCAGCAGCGCAATGATGATCACCACGGCGATGACCATGGCGATGATCGCCGAGGTGCGGAACTCGCTGAGCATCGCGAACGCGGTTTCCTGGTCCAGCACCAGCGCCACGTACCAGTCGGCCGACGGCACGCCGTTGACGTGGGTGAAGGAGATGAACTGGGACTTGCCGTCGAGCTCGACTTCTTTCAGGCCCGGGCTGACCTTCGGCGCGCCGTTCGGGTAGGCCTCGGCGAGGGTCTTGAGCACCAGTTTGCTGTCCGGGTGGATCAGGATCTTGCCGTCGGCGCTGACGATAAACGCGTGGCCGTGACCGCCGAAGTTCAGCGAGTTGATGATCGCGCTGACGCTGGACAGGTCAATGTCCGCACCGGCGACGCCGATCATCTTGTTCTCATGCTGCACGGGCGTGGCGACAGTGATCACCAGTTTGCCGGACGAGGCGGCGATGTACGGTTCGGTGACGATGGTTTGCCGCGCACTGTCGGCGGCTTTGTACCAGCCACGGGCACGCGGGTCGTAGTCGGCGGCACGGTTGCCGGCCGGAATCGAGGTCATCACGCCTTCGGTGCTGCCGAAGTAGCTCAACTGGAAATTGCCGGTGTAGGCCGGCAGGTCGATGGCGCGTTTCAGGCTGGCCGGAGCGCTGCCATCCACGGCGATCTGCTGGGACAGCGATTGCAGCAACTGGATGCGGCTTTCCAGCCAGGTCTGGATGTTACTGGTGGTCAGACTGCCGAGTTCCTGCATTGAAGACTCGGTACTGCTGCGCAGGGTCTGGCGCTGGCGGTAGTCGTTGAAGAGGATGAAGCACGCGAATGCAACGGCCACTACGAGGGCAGCAGCCAGCAAGATCTTGTGGCTGAACTTCATGTTTCTGGTCATTAAATGAGCTACCGCGGAGGGGGCTGGTCAACAAGGGGCGTCAATTTGCCACAGTGGCCGACTTAACGCTGCTGTTATGTCGACCGGTCAGCGCCAAAGATTAGGCGACTTTCTGCAAATACCGACGAAATGCCCAATAGGGCGAGAAAGTGGCTGATTTATCGAAAAAACCCAGACGAGTGGCTTAATAAATAGCCGGGCGGTCGGGGAACCAGATAGGGGTTTTCTCTTCTAAGCTTCAGCTTGGCACCTGCCAACCCCCTTCGCTCCAGGAGCTACACCATGTCGCTGCGATCTATCGCCTTGCTCTCGTTCTGCGTGTTGTTGGTCGCATGCAGCAAGGTCAATCAGGAGAACTACTCCAAGCTGTCGGCCGGCATGGCCAAGGCCGAGGTTGAAACCTTGCTGGGCAAACCCGCCGATTGTTCGGGCGCGCTTGGTATGTCCAGTTGCACTTGGGGCGACAAAAACAGCTTTATCAGCGTGCAGTACGCCGGTGACAAAGTGCTGATGTTTTCCGGCCAAGGCCTGAAGTAAACCGGGGCGATGCGCCCACGGGAGAAAAACAATGAAGCGGTTATTGATAGTTCTTTTCGCTGGCCTGGTATTGGCTGGCTGCGCCTCTTCTGGTGTAGATCCGTTAGCACCCAAGACGGCCAACAGCGTCAACCTCAAGCGTTACCAGGGCACCTGGTACGAGTTGGCCCGCCTGCCGATGTACTTCCAGCGCAACTGCGCGCAATCCGAAGCGCATTACACCCTCAAGCCGGACGGTAATGTGGCGGTGCTCAACCGCTGCCTGACGCCGGACTGGCAATGGGAAGAGGCCAAGGGCACGGCTTATCCACAGGTGCCGGGCAAGACCGACAAGCTATGGGTCGAGTTCGACAACTGGTTTTCGCGGCTGATTCCGGGTGTGGCGAAGGGCGAATACTGGGTGCTGTACGTCAGCGATGACTACAAGACCGCCATTGTTGGCGACCCGAGCCGCAAGTATCTGTGGCTGCTGTCCCGGACCCCAACGGTCAACGGTGTGGTGCGTGAAGAACTGCTGAGCAAGGCGCGTCAGCAGGGCTACGACACGACGCGACTGATCTGGCGTGCGTCGGATACGAAGATGGCCAAGACCTCGAACTGACGGCTAGCGCATCACCCATGTGGGAGCGGGCTTGCTCGCGAAAGCGGTTGTTCATTCAACATTGATGTTGACTGACACAACGCCTTCGCGAGCAAGCCCGCTCCCACATTTGGTTTTGTGTTAGCCCAAAAGGTCGCGCAGGACTTGGGTGAACGCCCGGTTGCTTTCTTCTTCGCCGGCATGGCGCCCGTCACGCACAACCCACTGGCCATTAACCAGCACATCACGCACCTGGCGATCACCGCCAGCGAATAGCCAGCGATTCAAAATCCCGTCACCACTGGCCGTCGCCAGGTACGGATCATTACCGTCCAGCACCAACCAATCCGCCCGCTTGCCGACTTCCAACGCACCAATCGGCTGCCCCAGCGCCTGAGCGCCGCCATCCAGCGCGGCGTCATACAGCGTGCGGCCAACCATCGGCTGCTCCGCGCCATACAAACGATTACGCCGCTGATCACGCAGCCGCTGGCCGTATTCCAGCCAGCGCAATTCTTCCACCACGCTCAATGACACATGGCTGTCGGACCCGATGCCCATGCGTCCGCCCTGGGCGAGGAAATCAACGGCGGGGAAAATCCCGTCGCCGAGGTTGGCTTCGGTAGTCAGGCACAGGCCGGCGATGGCGCGACTCTTGGCCATCAGCGTGACTTCTTCCGGGTTGGCGTGGGTCGCGTGGACCAGGCACCAGCGCTGATCGACTTCGGTGTTTTCGTACAGCCATTGCAGCGGACGGCGGCCGCTCCAGCTCAGGCAGTCATCGACTTCCTTCTGCTGCTCGGCGATGTGAATGTGCACCGGGCATTGTTTGTCGCTGGCTGCCAACACTTCGCTGATCTGCTGCGGGGTGACCGCGCGCAACGAGTGGAAACACAAACCAAGCGATTGCGCCGGTTGCTGCACCAGGATCGGCTGCAAACGCGACTGAAGCTTGAGGTAGTTTTCGGTGCTGTTGATAAAGCGCCGCTGGCCATCGTTCGGGGCCTGGCCACCGAAACCGGAATGACTGTAGAGCACCGGCAACAGGCTCAAACCAATACCGGCCGAGCTCGCGGCCTGGCTGATGCGCAGCGCCAGTTCGGCCGGGTCAGCGTAAGGCTGGCCATCGGTGTCGTGGTGCACGTAATGAAATTCCGCGACCGAGGTGTAACCGGCCTTGAGCATTTCTATGTACAGCTGACGGGCGATAACGCCGAGTTGGTCCGGGCTGATTTTTCCGACGAGGCGATACATCAAATCGCGCCAGGTCCAGAAACTGTCGTTCGGATTGCCCGCCACTTCCGCCAGCCCAGCCATGGCTCGCTGGAAGGCGTGGGAGTGCAGATTCGGCATGCCCGGCAGCACCGGACCGCTTAGCCGTTCGGCGCCATCTGCGTGGGAATCGGCCTGGATATGGGTCAAGACGCCATCGGCGCTGACCTCAAGACGTACATTGTTGGCCCATCCACTAGGCAGCAGCGCGCGTTCAGCAAAGAAGGCGGACATGGTTCAGCACCCCATCGTGTGTTATTTGTATATACATATACAGACGTTTGCCTGCTCGGTAAACTCCGGCAAGCTAGCAACCTATTCCAAACGAACAAGGATTAACCGTGCCGACTCCGCCTGCAGTGTCACCGTTGGCCGCGAACATGGGCGACAGTCCGGCGCCCTTGTACGCCCGCGTCAAACAGATGATCACCCAGCAAATCGACAGTGGAAACTGGCCGCCGCACTACCGCGTTCCGTCGGAAAGCGAGCTGGTCAATCAACTGGGTTTCAGCCGCATGACCATCAACCGCGCCCTGCGCGAGATGACCGCCGACGGTCTGTTGGTGCGCATGCAAGGTGTCGGCACGTTTGTCGCCGAGCCGAAAAGCCAATCCGCCCTGTTTGAAGTGCACAACATCGCCGACGAAATCGCCTCGCGCGGTCATCGCCATACTTGCCAGGTCATCACGCTGGAAGAAGAGGCCGCCGGTTCCGAGCGCGCCCTGGCCCTGGACATGCGCGAAGGGCAGAAGGTGTTTCACTCGCTGATTGTGCATTTCGAAAACGACATTCCGGTGCAAATTGAAGACCGTTTCGTCAACGCGCTGGTGGCGCCGGACTACCTCAAGCAGGACTTCACCCTGCAAACGCCTTACGCCTACCTCAACCAGGTCGCGCCGCTGACCGAGGGTGAGCACGTGGTCGAGGCGATACTGGCTGAAGCCTCCGAGTGCAAATTGCTGCAGATTGAAAAGGGCGAGCCGTGCCTGCTGATCCGTCGCCGCACCTGGTCCGGCCGTCAGCCAGTGACCGCCGCCCGTTTGATCCACCCCGGTTCCCGTCATCGTCTGGAAGGTCGGTTCCATAAATGAAAATGAAGGTTTTACGCGCCAAAGATTACCCGCGCATGCCGTGGAAAAACGGCGGCGGCAGCACTGAAGAAATCACCCGCGATGCGGGTACGGGCCTCGATGGTTTCGGCTGGCGCCTGTCGATTGCCGATATCGGTGAATCGGGCGGCTTCTCGACGTTCGCCGGCTATGAGCGCGTGATCACCGTGCTGCAGGGCGACGGCATGACCCTGCGCGTCGATGGCCAGAACACACGGCCATTGTTACCGCTGGACCCATTTGCCTTTAGCGGTGAGAGCCAGGTGTCGTGCGCCTTGCTCGGCGGGCCGATTCGCGATTTCAACCTGATCTACGCGCCGCAGCGCTACAGCGCACGGTTGCAGTGGCTGGAAGGCGAGCAGCGGTTTTTCAGTTCGGCCGGGACTGTGCTGGTGTTCAGTGTCGCCGAAGCGCTGGACGTGAAAGTGAGTAACAGCGACGCACAATTGGGTCGCCATGATTGCCTGCAACTTGATGGTAATGCTGGTTTGCTGGAAGTCTCCAGTAACGGCCAATGCTGCGTGATTGAGCTGACTGCACGCTGATTCAAGATTTTTAAAAGATCGCAGCCTCGTTTCACTCGACAGCTCCTACAGGATGAGCGCCATCCCGCGTAGGAGCTGTCGAGTGAAACGAGGCTGCGATCTTTTGCTTTCCGACGTTCCCCAAAGCGCACCACTTTGTTACCGAACGCCCCAGCGTGGCGCAAAACCACGCTCCAGTAACAGCTGTCACCTCCGCGCAAAAATCCCCCCGAAAAATTTCATCTTCATCAAACCCTTGATCTACAGGCTTTCCAGCTCTGCCAAAACTTTTCTTGAATGCCCATCCAATAAGTTGGCCGCTTGATTGCATATGCTTGTATGTACAAGTAAAGACGTATGCGTATGAGTCGACCGAGACTCCTCGCAGCGTCCACTGATTCGCTTGTGGCGCAACGACGCGCACAGGCTGGCTTGCCCACTGCCAGGGTTGGTTTGAATTGATCGCTGAGGAGTCTTTTTCGTGACTGACAATAAGCCCACTAAGTACCGTGACGTAGAAATCCGCGCCGCCCGCGGCAACAAGCTGACCGCCAAGAGCTGGCTGACTGAAGCGCCGCTGCGCATGTTGATGAACAACCTCGACCCGGAAGTCGCCGAGAACCCTAAAGAATTGGTGGTTTACGGTGGTATCGGTCGTGCGGCGCGTAACTGGGAATGCTACGACAAGATCGTCGAAAGCCTGACCAACCTGAATGACGACGAGACCCTGCTGGTGCAATCCGGCAAGCCGGTCGGCGTGTTCAAGACCCACACCAATGCACCTCGCGTACTGATCGCCAACTCCAACCTGGTGCCACACTGGGCGAGCTGGGAACACTTCAACGAACTCGACGCCAAAGGCCTGGCCATGTACGGCCAGATGACCGCCGGCAGCTGGATCTACATCGGCAGCCAGGGCATCGTCCAGGGCACCTACGAAACCTTCGTCGAAGCCGGTCGCCAACACTACAACGATGACCTGAAAGGTCGTTGGGTCCTGACCGCCGGCCTCGGCGGCATGGGCGGTGCTCAGCCTCTTGCTGCAACGTTGGCCGGCGCTTGCTCGCTGAACATCGAATGCCAGCAGGTCAGCATCGATTTCCGCCTGAACAGCCGTTACGTCGACGAACAAGCCACCGACCTCGACGACGCGCTGGCCCGCATCGAGAAATACACCAAAGAAGGCAAGGCGATCTCCATCGCACTGCTGGGCAACGCGGCGGAAATCCTGCCGGAACTGGTCAAGCGCGGCGTGCGCCCGGATATGGTCACCGACCAGACCAGCGCCCACGACCCGCTCAACGGTTACCTGCCGGCCGGCTGGACCTGGGAAGAGTATCGCGCTCGCGCCAAGACCGAGCCTGCTGCCGTGGTCAAAGCCGCCAAGCAATCGATGGCCGTGCACGTTAAAGCGATGCTCGAATTCCAGAAAATGGGCATTCCAACCTTCGACTACGGCAACAACATCCGTCAGATGGCCCAGGAAGAAGGCGTGGAAAACGCATTCGACTTCCCAGGCTTCGTACCGGCTTACATCCGTCCGCTGTTCTGCCGTGGCATCGGTCCATTCCGTTGGGCCGCACTGTCGGGTAACGCGGAAGACATCTACAAGACCGACGCCAAAGTAAAAGAACTGATCCCGGACGACGCCCACCTGCACAACTGGCTGGACATGGCCCGCGAGCGCATCAGCTTCCAGGGTCTGCCGGCACGTATCTGCTGGGTTGGCCTGGGCCTGCGCGCCAAGCTCGGCCTGGCGTTCAACGAAATGGTGCGCAGCGGTGAATTGTCCGCGCCAATCGTGATCGGTCGCGACCATCTGGACTCCGGTTCGGTCGCCAGCCCGAACCGCGAAACCGAGTCGATGCAGGACGGTTCCGACGCTGTGTCCGACTGGCCACTGCTCAACGCCCTGCTCAACACCGCGAGCGGCGCGACCTGGGTTTCCCTGCACCACGGCGGCGGCGTCGGCATGGGCTTCTCCCAGCACTCGGGCATGGTGATTGTCTGTGACGGTACCGACGAAGCGGCCGAGCGTATCGCTCGCGTGCTGCACAACGACCCGGCGACTGGCGTTATGCGTCACGCCGATGCGGGTTACCAGATCGCGATCGACTGCGCCAAGGAACAAGGCCTGAACCTGCCGATGATCACCGGCAAATAAAAACAGGCTTTGCCCTGATGCAAAACCCTGTAGGAGCTGCCGAAGGCTGCGATCTTTTGATCTTGAAAAGATCGCAGCCTCGTTTCACTCGACAGCTCCTACAGGGGATCACACCCACACCGACAACAATCCACAGAGGTTGAATCATGGCTGTTAACAGCGATCGTGCAGGCAGTAAACCGTTGATCGAGAAGCGCTCGATCGACTACATCCCGGAAGCGGAAAGACACGGTCGTCTGTTGAGCCAGTTCACATTGTGGATGGGTGCCAACCTGCAAATCACCGCCATCGTGACGGGCGCTCTCGCCGTCGTACTCGGTGGTGATGTGTTCTGGTCGTTGATCGGTTTGCTGATCGGGCAACTGCTCGGCGGCGGCGTGATGGCGTTGCATGCCGCGCAAGGGCCCAAGCTTGGCCTGCCGCAGATGATCTCCAGCCGCGTGCAGTTCGGTGTTTACGGTGCGGCCATCCCGATCGTGCTGGTGTGTCTGATGTACCTCGGCTTCACCGCGACGGGGACGGTGCTTTCCGGCCAGGCCCTGGGCCAGTTGTTTGGCGTCAGTGACACCGTCGGTATCCTCATCTTCGCCAGTGTCATCGTGCTGGTCACGGTGCTCGGTTATCGGGTGATCCATTGGATTGGCCGTATTGCCAGTGTCATTGGTGTGATTGCCTTTGTTTACCTGTTCAGTCGCCTGATCAGCCAGACTGACGTTGGCGCACTCCTGCAAATCCGCCACTTCAGCTGGAGCAGCTTCCTGCTGGCGGTGTCGCTCGCGGCGTCCTGGCAGATCGCATTCGGTCCTTACGTGGCTGACTATTCGCGCTACCTGCCGAGCAAGACTTCCTCGGTCAAAACCTTTTTCGCCGCCGGTGCGGGTTCGGTGATTGGCGCACAGGTGGCGATGATCCTCGGCGTGTTTGCCGCTGCGTCGGCCAACGGGCAATTCGTCGGTCACGAAGTGGCCTACATCGTGGGTCTTGGCGGTACCGGTGCCACTGCTGCGTTGCTGTATTTCAGCATCGCGTTCGGCAAGGTCACCATCTCCACGCTGAACTCCTACGGCAGCTTCATGTGCATTGCGACCATCATCAGCGGCTTCCGTGGTGAGCTGAAGGTCACGCGCTTGCAGCGTCTGGTCTTCGTGCTGGTCATCGTCGGTGCTGCGACCCTGATGGCGCTGCTCGGTCAGCACTCGTTCCTCGGTGCGTTCAAGTCCTTCATCCTGTTCCTGCTCGCATTCTTTACACCATGGAGCGCGATCAACCTGGTGGACTACTACTGCATCACCCGTGAGCGCTATGACGTGCCGGCGCTGGCCGATCCAAACGGTCGCTACGGCCGCTGGAACATGCTCGGTATCAGCATCTATGTGTTCGGCGTGCTGGTGCAGTTGCCGTTCATTTCCACCAAGTTCTATACCGGTCCGCTGGTGGCAGCTTTGGGCGATGTGGATATTTCCTGGATCATCGGTCTGGTGCTTCCCGCAGCCCTTTATTACGTGTGCGCCAAAAAATGGCACGGCACCGTGCCCGATCAACTGATTCTGCCGGTCGAGCAGGACAGCGTTGTACAACCTAAAACAAGCGGGGCCGGTCGCGCTGCGGCGCAGGCCTGATTGGACGTGGACAGGGCTGGATGCCTCTTGACTGCCGTAAGCCAACTCATGATTAGGAGCGTCACAACAATGAAATCGAACAAGACCCTGCTGACCACATTGCTTTCCATGGGCCTGCTGGCCAGCGCCGGAGCCACCCAGGCAGCCGGTTGGTGCGAGTCGGGCAAACCGGTGAAATTCGCCGGCCTGAACTGGGAAAGCGCCATGCTGCTGACCGACGTGCTGCAAGTCGTGTTGGAGAAAGGCTACGACTGCAAGACCGACAGCTTGCCTGGCAACTCCATCACTATGGAAAACGCCCTGAGCAGCAACGACATCCAAGTGTTTGCCGAAGAGTGGGTCGGCCGCAGCGAAGTCTGGAACAAGGCTGAGAAGGCCGGCAAAGTCGTCGGCGTCGGCGCTCCGGTTGTGGGGGCAATCGAAGGTTGGTACGTGCCGCGCTACGTGATCGAAGGCGATGCCAAGCGCAAGCTGGAACCCAAGGCACCGGACCTGAAAAACATCGCTGACCTGGCCAAATATTCGGCCGTGTTCAAGGATCAGGAAGAGCCATCCAAGGGGCGTTTCTACAACTGCCCGGCCGGCTGGACCTGTGAACTCGACAACAGCGAAATGCTGAAAAGCTACGGTCTGGAAAGCACCTACACCAACTTCCGCCCAGGCACTGGTCCGGCGCTGGATGCGGCGGTGCTGTCGAGCTACAAGCGTGGCGAGCCGATCCTGTTCTACTACTGGTCGCCAACACCGCTGATGGGTCAGGTTGACCTGGTCAAACTCGAAGAGAAGCCAGGCGTGGACAAAAGCGTGACCATCAAGGTCGGCCTGTCCAAGACCTTCCACGACGAAGCCCCGGAACTGGTGGCCGTGCTGGAAAAGGTCAACCTGCCGATCGACATCCTCAACCAGAACCTCGGGCGCATGACCAAAGAGCGGATCGAATCGCCAAAACTGGCCAAGATCTTCTTGAAGGAACATCCTGAAGTTTGGCACGCGTGGGTGAGCGAAGACGCAGCCAAGAAAATCGACGCGGCCTTGTAGGTTAGGCCTCTCCGACTGTCGGCAACGGCAGTCGGACGCTTGATCGCAACCCCTTGATTGAGAGTCTCTTATGTTTCCCGAAAGCTTTACCTTTTCCATCGCCGACTGGGTCAACGGTTGGGTCGATTCGCTGGTCACCAACTACGGCGACGTGTTCCGGCACATCTCCGACACCCTGTTGTGGGCCATCGTCAATCTTGAAGGCATGCTGCGTGCCGCACCGTGGTGGCTGATGCTCGCCATCGTGGCCGGCATTGCCTGGCACGCGACCCGTAAAGTGCTGACCACCGCCGTGATCGTCGGGCTGCTGTTTCTGGTGGGTGCGGTCGGCCTGTGGGACAAGCTGATGCAGACCCTCGCGCTGATGATGGTGGCGACGGTCATTTCGGTGCTGATCGGCATTCCGCTGGGCATTCTCTCGGCGCGCAGCAATCGCCTGCGTTCGGTGCTGATGCCGTTGCTGGACATCATGCAGACCATGCCGAGTTTCGTGTACCTGATCCCGGTGCTGATGCTGTTCGGCCTGGGCAAGGTCCCGGCGATTTTCGCCACCGTGATCTACGCCGCGCCACCGCTGATCCGCCTGACCGACCTGGGCATCCGCCAGGTAGACGGTGAAGTGATGGAAGCGATCAACGCCTTCGGTGCCAACCGTTGGCAGCAACTGTTCGGCGTGCAACTGCCGCTGGCCCTGCCGAGCATCATGGCCGGGATCAACCAGACCACCATGATGGCCCTGTCGATGGTAGTTATCGCCTCGATGATCGGTGCCCGTGGCCTGGGCGAAGACGTGTTGGTGGGGATTCAGACCCTCAACGTCGGACGTGGCCTTGAGGCCGGTCTGGCGATCGTGATTCTGGCAGTGGTGATCGACCGCATTACTCAAGCGTATGGTCGGCCACGGCATGAGGTGAGCAAATGAACGACGCAACCGTGAGCAAAATCGAAGTCAAAAACGTCTTCAAGATTTTCGGCAACCGTTCCAAGGAAGCGCTGGGCATGATTGGCCAGGGCAAGACCAAGGACCAGGTGCTGGCCGAAACCGGCTGCGTGGTCGGCGTGAATGACTTGTCCCTGAGCATCGGCACTGGCGAGATCTTCGTGATCATGGGCCTGTCGGGTTCCGGCAAATCGACCCTGGTGCGTCACTTCAACCGCCTGATCGACCCGACCAGCGGCGCGATCCTGGTGGACGGCGTGGACATCCTGCAATACGACATGGAAGCCCTGCGCGAATTTCGCCGGCACAAGATCAGCATGGTGTTCCAGAGCTTCGGCCTGCTGCCGCACAAGACCGTGGTGGACAACGTCGCCTACGGCTTGAAAGTGCGTGGCGAGAGCAAGCAAATGTGCTCCGAACGCGCGCTGCACTGGATCAACACCGTGGGCCTCAAGGGCTACGAAAACAAATACCCGCACCAGCTCTCGGGCGGCATGCGCCAACGTGTAGGCCTGGCCCGCGCCCTGGCGGCGGACACCGACATCATCCTGATGGACGAAGCGTTCAGCGCCCTCGACCCGCTGATTCGCGCCGAGATGCAGGACCAGTTGCTGGAACTGCAAAAGACCCTGCACAAGACCATCGTCTTCATCACCCACGACCTCGACGAGGCCGTGCGCATCGGCAATCGCATTGCGATTCTCAAGGACGGGCGCCTGATCCAGGTCGGCACGCCAAGAGAGATCCTGCACTCGCCGGCGGATGAGTATGTCGACCGGTTCGTGCAGCGGCGGGCGGCGGTGGTTTGACAATGAATGATGGCGAGATTGCTTTTGTGGCGAGGGAGCTTGCTCCCGCTCGAGCGCGAAGCGGTCGCAGATTTTTTGGGGCAGCTTCGCAGCCCAGCGGGAGCAAGCTCCCTCGCCACAGGTGTCATGCGTTCAAGAATTTTGTATGAGGTCAAAGATGTCCCAGGCTGAAAAAATCGTTATCGCCGACGCCCCGTTGCGTTGGCAGGATGTGGTGGCCGTCGCCCGTCATGGCGCGCAGCTTGAGCTGTCGACCGCGACCTGGGCGCGGATCGACAATGCCCAGGCCATCGTCCAGCGCATCGTCGCCAGCGGCGAGCGTGCGTATGGCGTCAACACCGGCCTCGGCGCTTTGTGCAATGTCTCGCTGAAAGACGAACAACTCAGCCAGTTGTCCCGCAACACCTTGCTCAGTCACGCCTGTGGCGTTGGCGTGCCATTGGCCGACGAGCAGACTCGCGCAATCATCTGCGCTGCCATTCGCAACTACAGCCATGGCAAATCCGGCATCCATCGCCGGGTCGTCGAAGCCTTGCTGGCGCTGCTCAATCGCGGCATCACCCCGCAAGTGCCGTCCCAGGGTTCGGTGGGTTACCTGACCCACATGGCCCACATCAGCATCGCGCTTTTGGGTGTCGGCAACGTCAGCTATCGCGGGCAGATCGTCTCCGCGCAACAAGCCCTGGCCGAAGAAGGCCTGGAGCCGGTTCAACTCGGTGCCAAGGACGGTTTGTGCCTGGTCAACGGCACGCCGTGCATGACCGGCCTAAGTTGCCTGGCGCTGGCCGACGCGACGCGTCTGGTGCAATGGGCCGACGTGATCGGTGCCATGAGTTTCGAAGCCCAGCGCGGTCAGATCGCCGCGTTCGACGCCGAGATCATCGCGCTCAAACCGCACCCGGGCATGCAGCAAGTCGGCATCAACCTGCGGGCGTTGCTTGATGGCAGTGAAGTGATTGCTTCGAGCAAAGGCATTCGCACCCAGGATGCGCTGAGCATCCGTTCGATCCCGCAAGTCCACGGCGCCGCTCGCGATCAACTGGAGCACGCCCGGCAGCAGATCGAAATTGAACTCAACTCGGTCACCGATAACCCGATGCTGCTGGGCACGCCGGACAACTATCGCGTGATGTCCCAGGCCAACCCCCACGGTCAATCCGTGGCAATGGCGGCGGATTTGCTGGCGATTGCCATGGCCGAAATCGGCTCCATCGCCGAGCGTCGCCTGGACCGTTTGATCAACCCGCACGTCAGTGGCTTGCCGGCATTCCTGGTGGCCAATCCGGGGGTTAACTCCGGGATGATGATCGTCCAGTATGTCGCCGCTTCGTTGTGTGCGGAAAACCGCCAATTAGCGCAACCGGCGGTGCTCGACAACTACGTGACTTCGGGCCTGCAGGAAGACCATTTGAGCCTGGGCACCAACGCCGCGCTGAAGCTGCATCGCGCCCTTGAAAACGTCACGCAGATCCTCGCCATCGAGTACCTGTTGGCGGCACAGGCGTTTGAATTCTTGAAAGAGCAGCGTTTTGGCGCGGGTACCGATTCGGCGTGGCGTCTGCTGCGCGAACGCGTTCCGGCCTACGACCAGGATCGTTGGCTGGCGCCGGATATCGCCGCCGCTGCCAGCGTGTTGAAAGACCCGATTTTGCTGCACAAGGCTTTACCCAATCTGAACTGAAATCCACAACACCAGCGTGCCAAGGCGCCAGCCCCTCTCACAAAGTCGGGAAGCGACGGACAACGGAATTATCCGGAGCGTCTGGTTAGTTAATAAAAACTCTCAAAAGGAGAATAAAAGTGACTGCGCTAAATTTGATTCCCGGCCAACTGAGCCTTGCCCAACTGCGTGATATCTATCAGCAACCGGTCAAAATCACCCTCGACAACAGCGCTTCGGCCCAGATTGAAGCCAGCGTTGCCTGCGTGGAACAGATCCTCGCCGAGAACCGCACTGCCTATGGCATTAACACCGGTTTCGGCCTGCTGGCCTCGACCCGCATCGCCAGTGAAGACCTGGAAAACCTGCAGCGCTCGCTGGTGTTGTCCCACGCCGCCGGTGTCGGCGAGCCAATCAGCGACGCGCTGGTACGCTTGGTCATGGTGCTCAAGGTCAACAGCCTGAGCCGTGGGTTCTCCGGGATTCGTCGCGTGGTGATCGACGCGTTGATCGCGCTGATCAACGCCGAGGTTTACCCGCACATTCCATTGAAAGGTTCGGTGGGGGCTTCCGGTGACCTCGCGCCTTTGGCCCATATGTCCCTGGTGCTGCTGGGCGAAGGCAAGGCTCGCTACAAGGGCGAGTGGATGGAAGCCACCGAAGCGCTGAAAGTCGCCGGTCTGACTCCGCTGACCCTGGCTGCGAAAGAAGGCCTGGCGCTGCTCAACGGCACTCAGGTTTCTACCGCTTACGCCCTGCGCGGTCTGTTCGAAGGCGAAGACTTGTTCGCCGGTGCCTTGGCCATTGGTGGCATGACGGTTGAAGCGGTATTGGGTTCGCGCTCGCCGTTCGACGCGCGCATTCATGCGGCTCGCGGCCAGAAAGGCCAGATCGACGCCGCTGCCGCTTATCGCGATTTGCTCGGTGAGCGCAGTGAAGTGTCCGCTTCCCACGAGAACTGCGAGAAGGTTCAGGACCCGTACTCCCTGCGCTGCCAGCCGCAAGTCATGGGCGCCTGCCTGACTCAGTTCCGCCAGGCTGCCGAAGTGCTGGCCGTCGAAGCCAACGCCGTTTCCGACAACCCATTGGTTTTCGCCGCTGAAGGCGATGTGATCTCTGGTGGTAACTTCCACGCCGAACCGGTGGCCATGGCCGCTGACAACATGGCGTTGGCCATCGCCGAAATCGGTTCCCTGAGCGAACGCCGCATCTCGCTGATGATGGACAAGCACATGTCGCAACTGCCGCCGTTCCTGGTGGCCAATGGCGGCGTGAACTCCGGTTTCATGATCGCCCAAGTGACCGCAGCGGCACTCGCCAGCGAGAACAAGGCGTTGTCCCATCCGCATTCGGTGGACAGCCTGCCGACTTCCGCCAACCAGGAAGACCACGTGTCGATGGCCCCGGCCGCCGGCAAGCGTCTGTGGGAAATGGCCGAGAACACCCGCGGCGTGCTGGCCGTGGAATGGCTGGCGGCGTGCCAGGGCCTGGATCTGCGTGAAGGCCTGAAGACGTCGACCAAACTGGAAAAGGCTCGGGCCATCCTGCGCGCTGAAGTGCCGTTCTATGAGAAGGACCGGTTCTTTGCCCCGGACATCAATGCGGCGAGCGAGTTGTTGGCGACCCGCTGCCTGAATGAGCTGGTGTCGGCGAAGTTGTTGCCTAGCCTGTAATGGCCTCTTCGCGAGCAAGCCCGCTCCCACAGGAGTACGCATTCCCATGTGGGAGCGGGCTTGCTCGCGAATCGATTTTGAATTTTGTGGAGACTAAGGGATGAAAACTCTCTGGCAACACTGCCACGTCGCAACCATGGCGCAAGGCGTCTACTCGATCATCGAGGATGCGGCCATCGTGACGTCCGGTGCGCACATTGAGTGGATCGGCCCACGTGCTGAACTGCCGTCCGGTGAATACCCGGCGGTCAACGATTTGAAAGGGGCCTGGGTTACCCCGGGCCTGATCGACTGCCACACACATACGGTGTTCGGCGGTAACCGCAGCGGTGAATTCGAGCAGCGCCTGCAAGGCGTCAGCTATTCGGAAATCGCCGCGGCCGGTGGCGGCATCGCCAGCACCGTGCGCGCCACCCGCGCCGCCAGTGAAGACGAACTGTTCGCCAGCGCCGCCAAGCGCCTGAAAAGCCTCCTGCGCGACGGCGTAACCACGGTCGAGATGAAATCCGGCTACGGCCTGGACCTGGCCAGCGAACGCAAGATCCTGCGGGTCATCCGTCGCCTCGGCGCCGAGCTGCCGGTCAGCGTGCGCAGCACATGCCTGGCGGCCCACGCCTTGCCGCCGGAATACAAGGATCGCGCCGACGACTACATCGATCACATCTGCGCTGAAATGCTCCCGGCCCTGGCGGCCGAAGGGCTAGTGGATGCGGTAGATGCGTTCTGCGAATACCTGGCGTTCTCGCCGGCACAAGTCGAGCGCGTCTTCATCACCGCACAGGAACTCGGTTTGCCGGTGAAGCTGCATGCCGAGCAGTTGTCGTCCCTCCACGGTTCGAGCCTGGCCGCGCGTTACCACGCGCTGTCCGCCGATCACCTGGAATTCATGGACGAAGACGACGCCATCGCCATGGCCGCGTCCGGCACCGTCGCGGTGTTGCTGCCGGGGGCGTTCTATTTCCTGCGCGAAACCCAATTGCCGCCGATGGACGCCTTGCGCAAACACGGCGTGAAAATCGCCATCGCCAGCGACCTCAACCCCGGCACTTCGCCGGCGCTGTCGCTGCGCCTGATGCTGAACATGGCCTGCACCTGTTTCCGCATGACCCCGGAAGAAGCCCTGGCCGGCGCGACGATTCATGCCGCCACCGCACTGGGCATGGCCGAGACTCACGGTTCGCTGGAAGTCGGCAAGGTCGCAGACTTTGTGGCCTGGCAAATCGATCGTCCCGCCGACTTGTCGTACTGGCTGGGCGGTGACCTGGAAAAACGCGTCGTGCGTCACGGCGTCGAAATTAGCGTTTAGGAGAACGGTTGTGGATAAGGTTCTGAACTTCAAACAAGGCCGCGTGCCGCTGCTGATCAGCATGCCCCACGCCGGTCTGCGCCTGACCCCGGCGGTCGAGGCCGGGTTGATCCCCGACGCACGCAGCTTGCCCGATACCGATTGGCACATTCCGCAGCTTTACGAATTTGCCGCAGAACTGGGCGCCAGCACCCTGGCCGCCGAGTACTCGCGGTTTGTCATCGACCTGAACCGACCGTCCGACGACAAACCGATGTACGTCGGCGCCACCACCGGTCTGTACCCATCGATCCTGTTCGACGGCATTCCGTTGTTTCGCGAGGGCATGGAACCGTCAGCAGCCGAGCGCGCGACCTATCTGGAGCAAATCTGGACGCCGTATCACAGCACGTTGCAGAACGAGCTGGCGCGACTCAAAGCCGAATTCGGCTACGCGCTGTTGTTCGATGCGCACTCGATCCGCTCCATCATCCCGCACCTGTTCGACGGCAAACTGCCGGACTTCAACCTCGGCACCTTCAACGGCGCCAGTTGCGATCCTCAGTTGGCCACGCAACTGGAAGCCATCTGCGCGAAACACACCGATTACAGCCACGTGCTGAACGGCCGCTTCAAGGGCGGCCACATCACCCGGCATTACGGCAACCCGGCCGAAAACATCCACGCGGTGCAGCTGGAGCTGGGGCAGTGCACGTACATGGAAGAGTTTGAGCCGTTCCGTTATCGGCCTGATCTGGCGGCGCCGACGCAAGTGGTGCTCAAGGAGTTGTTGCAAGGGCTGTTGGCGTGGGGCCAAAAGCACTACAACGCATAACCCTTGTGGGATCGGGCTTGCTCGCGAAGAGGCCGTGTCAGTCGCCATCAGCGTGGAATGACACACCGCTTTCGCGAGCAAGCCCGCTCCCACAGGTACGGCGCTGTGCCAGCAAGTCGCCACCGTGCAAATCTCGGTCGCTACAGTTCGCTTTTACCTTCTCGACGCTGCGTAATGTTCCGGGCACGGTGCGTGAAGACACCGGCCCCGACAATAATCTGCCGCACGAGAACGCCCTCCATGACAAGCACCAAAGGTTTGTTCACCCGCTGTCTCTCCATCCTCTGCGGCTCCGCTCTTTTGAGCACCAGCGTCCTGGCCAGTGAAGACCCTTCCTGCAAAGCCGTGCGCATGGGCGTGGTCAACTGGACCGACGTGATCGCCACCAGCGGCATGGCCGATGTGTTGCTCAATGGCCTGGGCTACGAAAGCAAACAAACCAGCGCCGTGCAGCAGATCATCTTCGCCGGCATCCGCGACAAGCGCCTCGATATTTTCCTCGGTTACTGGAAACCGGCGATGGACAAGAACATCGCCCCGTTCGTCGCCGCCAATCAAGTCAAGGTCATGGACAAACCGAGCCTGGCCGACGCCCAGGCCACCCTCGCCGTACCTGACTACGTGGCTGCGGCCGGGCTGAAAACCTTCGCCGATATCACCAAGTTCAAGGATCAGCTCGGCGGCAAGATCTATGGCATCGAGCCGGGCAGCGGCGCCAACACCACCATCAAGACCATGATCGAGACCAACCACTTCGGCCTGAAGGATTTCAAACTGATCGAGTCCGGTGAGGCCGGCATGCTCGCCGCCGTGCAACGGGCGGTGAATCGCAAGGAGTTCGTAGTGTTCGTCGGCTGGACCCCGCACCCGATGAACATCAACATGAAAATCGCCTACCTGACCGGCAGTGAAGATGTGTACGGCCCGAACGAAGGTGCCGCGACTGTCTCCACGGTGACCGCCCCGGACTACGCCGAACGCTGCCCGAACGTGAATCGCCTGCTGCAAAACCTGACGTTTACCGCGTCCCAGGAAAGCCAGTTGATGGTGCCGATCATGGAGCGCAAAACGCCTCAGGACGTTGCCAAGGCCTGGCTGCGTGATCATCCGCAAGACCTTCAGCGCTGGTTGGCCGGTGTCAGCAGTTTTGATGGCAAGGATGGCGTGGCGACCGTGCAGGCCAGCCTGAAAAACTGACTTGGAATGAAGAACCTGTGGGAGCGGGCTTGCTCGCGAAGTCGGGGTGTCAGGCAACAGTTGTATCGACTGACACGACGCCTTCGCGAGCAAGCCCGCTCCCACAGGGTTATCTCAAACCCTTGAAGAATTGGCGGCAGGCTCATGTCCACTTACCCCCTCTCTGACCAAATGTCGGCCTTCGTCGAGAAAACCCTCGGCTTCAACAGCACCGACAGCAGCCTCATCGGGTTGCGCCAGGCTTACAGCACGATGTGCCGGGCGTTTACCCCGCCGCGTCCTGCTGGGCTGGAGGTCACCGACTTCACGCTGGCGGGTGTGGCGGTTCGCTCCTATCGACCGCCGGTGACGCCACCGACCAGCGGCTGGCCGTGCATTTTGTATCTGCACGGTGGCGGCTGGGTGGTCGGGGATCTGGACTCCCATGACTTCATCTGCGCGGAACTGGCTTCGGAACTGGGGACGATGGTGGTGGCCGTGGATTATCGGCTGGCGCCCGAGCATCCATTCCCGGCAGGTTTTGAAGATTGCCTGAAAGTCTGGCGCGCCTTGCGCTCGGGACCGTTCTGGTTTGATCCGGAGCGGATGCTGGTCGCCGGGGACAGCGCCGGCGGCAACCTGGCCGCCGCGTTATGCCTGGCCTTGCGCGATACGGGCGAGCCGATGCCCTGCGCTCAAGTGCTGATTTATCCGGGGCTGGGCGGCGATCACCACTCACCGTCGCGCAGCGAATGCGCCGACGCGCCGTTACTCAGCAGCAGCGATGTGGATTGTTATCACGCGCTCTATTTGCGTGGTGCCGGACAATCGAGCGCCTATGCCATGCCATTGCTCGCCGACGATTTCATCAGTTTGCCCCCCGCACTGATCGCCGTGGCGCAATTCGACCCGTTGCGCGACGACGGTGTGCGCTATGCCGAGCAACTCAACGCCGCTGGCGTGAGCGCGAAGTTGTACTACGGCGAAGGGCTGGTTCACGGCTGTTTACGCGGCCGCAGGCAGGTCGCGGAGGTCGACCGGCTCTATGAAAACCTGCTCGGGTTTCTGGCTGACAGACTCTGACGTTGCAAGTGCATGCTCATTGACGTAATTCGGGTTTATGATGCCGGACGGCAGAATAATTGAAGTCCCCCCAGGGATGACCTCGACCCCTTACGGAGCGTGCAATGCAGACTTTGTACCCGCAGATCAAACCCTACGCCCGGCACGATCTGGCCGTCGATAAAACCCACACGCTGTATGTCGACGAAAGCGGTTCACCGGAAGGTTTGCCGGTGGTGTTCATCCACGGCGGCCCCGGCGCCGGGTGTGATGCACAGAGCCGTCGGTACTTCGATCCCAACCTGTATCGCATTGTCACCTTCGACCAGCGCGGTTGCGGTCGCTCCACGCCCCACGCCAATCTTGAAAACAACACCACCTGGGATCTGGTCGCCGACCTTGAGCGGATCCGCAAACACCTGAACATCGAAAAATGGGTGCTGTTTGGCGGCTCCTGGGGTTCGACCCTGGCCTTGGCCTACGCGCAAACCCACCCGGAGCGTGTGCACGGTCTGATCCTGCGCGGGATTTTTCTTTGCCGTCCGCAGGAAATCGAGTGGTTCTATCAGGCCGGCGCCAGTCGTCTGTTTCCCGACTACTGGCAGGACTACATCGCGCCGATCCCGCTGGACGAGCGCGGCGACTTGCTCACGGCTTTCCACAAGCGCCTGACCGGCAACGATCAGATCGCTCAGATGCACGCGGCCAAGGCCTGGTCCACTTGGGAAGGCCGGACCGCGACCCTGCGCCCGAATCCGCTGGTGGTCGATCGTTTCTCCGAGCCGCAGCGCGCGCTGTCGATCGCCCGGATCGAATGTCACTACTTCACCAACAATGCGTTCCTTGAACCGAACCAGCTGATTCGCGACATGGGCAAGATCGCCCATTTGCCCGGCGTGATCGTGCATGGCCGTTACGACGTGATCTGCCCGTTGGACAATGCCTGGGAATTGCATCAAGCCTGGCCGAACAGCGAGCTGCAGGTGATCCGCGATGCCGGCCACGCGGCGTCCGAACCGGGTATCACCGATGCCTTGGTGCGTGCCGCTGGTCAGATGGCCCGGCGCTTGCTTGATCTGCCGCCTGAAGAAGCATGAAGGGCCTGCTGCAACGCGTGCGTGGCGCGCGAGTCGAGGTAGCGGGGGAGGTGGTTGGCGCGGTGGACCAGGGTTTGCTGGTTCTGGTGGCGGTCGAGCCCGAGGACACTCGGGCCAGCGCCGACAAACTTCTGCATAAACTGCTTAACTATCGTGTATTCAGTGATACAGAAGGCAAGATGAATCTGTCCCTGGCGGATGTCGGTGGTGGCCTGCTGTTGGTCTCGCAGTTCACCCTGGCGGCGGACACCAAGAGCGGGTTGCGCCCGAGTTTTTCGACGGCGGCGCCTCCGGCCCTCGGTGAAGAACTTTTCGACTATCTATTAGGCAGAGCGAAAGAGGTGCATGGCACTGTGGCATCAGGTAGATTCGGCGCGGATATGCAGGTGCACCTGGTCAATGATGGCCCGGTAACCTTCCTGTTACAGACCTGAAAGCCCCTGAAACATGTTTTTAAGGGCATTTCGACTGAAAACAGGGGTTTTTCGCGATAAATACTTTGTTACCCCTGATGCGTTGTAACGCGGCCTACTAGATAATCGCGCGCTACGGGGATCAGCGTTCGTTGGCCCATTTTGACTTAGGTAGAGACTTGCCCGGAACCTGTTGGGGAATCATTTAGCCCCAGAGGAGTCGGAACAATGCTCGCCAACCTGGCATATAGATAGCTGGCCGTTGGTTTTTTGATCTGTTTTCGGCGAGGGTTGCTCGTGATTGTTAGTCCCTGTAATGCACCAAAATTGTCTGCCCAACGGTTCCGAAGCGCTCTGGTAGCGGGCTCTGCACTGCTGTGTCTGCTCAGCGCCGGCCAGCTTTGGGCATTCAACCTGGATGATGTGTCGGTCAAGGCGAAAGAGCTGGCCGGGCAGAAATTCGAAGCCCCGCGCAGTAACCTGCCGAACGAATTCCGCGAAATGAAATTCGCGGATTATCAGAAAATTCGTTTCCGCACTGAAAAAGCCGAGTGGGCCGATCAGAAAACCCCGTTCAAGCTTTCGTTCTATCACCAGGGCATGCACTTCGACACCCCGGTGAAAATCAACGAAATCACGGCCAACAACGTCGAAGAGATCAAATACGACCCAAGTCGTTTCGATTTCGGCGACGTCAAGTTCGATCCTAAAGCCACCGAACAACTGGGTTATGCCGGTTTCCGTGTGCTGTACCCGATCAACAAGGCTGACAAGCAAGACGAAATCATGACCATGCTCGGCGCGAGTTATTTCCGCGTTGTCGGCAAGGGTCACACCTATGGCTTGTCCGCTCGCGGCATGGCCATCGATACCGCATTGCCGTCCGGCGAAGAATTCCCGCGTTTCACCGAGTTCTGGATTCAACAGCCAAAACCGGGTGACAAGCACCTGGTGATTTTCGCGCTGCTGGATTCGCCGCGTGCCACCGGTGCCTATCGCCTGACCCTGCGTCCAGGCAGCGACACCGTAGTTGACGTTAAAGCCCGCATGTTCCTGCGTGACAAGGTCACCAAGCTCGGCGTTGCGCCGTTGACCAGCATGTTCCTGTTCGGCGCGAACCAGCCTTCCAAAGTGCTGAACTATCGCCGCGAGCTGCACGACTCCAGCGGTCTGTCGATCCATGCCGGCAACGGCGAGTGGATCTGGCGTCCATTGAACAACCCGAAACACTTGGCGGTAAGCAACTTCGCCATCGAGAACCCGCGTGGCTTCGGCTTGCTGCAACGTGGCCGTGACTTCAGCCACTACGAAGACCTCGACGACCGCTACGACAAGCGCCCAAGTGCCTGGATCGAGCCAAAAGGCGATTGGGGCAAGGGTTCTGTAGACCTGGTGGAAATTCCGACCGCCGACGAAACCAACGACAACATCGTTGCTTTCTGGAGCCCGGAAAAACTGCCGGAGCCAGGCCAACCGCTTGACGTCGCCTATCGCATGCACTGGACCATCGACGAAGCAGCTATCCACGCTCCAGACAGCGCTTGGGTCAAACAGACCCTGCGTTCCACTGGCGACGTGAAACAGTCGAACCTGATCCGTCAGCCGGACGGCACCGTTGCCTATCTGGTGGACTTCGAAGGTCCGTCCCTGGCCGCTTTGCCGGAAACTGCCGATGTGCGCAGCCAGGTCAGCGTTGGCGACAATGCCGAACTGGTCGAGAACACCGTGCGCTACAACCCTGAAACCAAGGGCTGGCGCCTGACGCTGCGCATGAAGATCAAAGACGCGAGCAAGGCCACCGAGATGCGTGCATCCCTGGTCGAGAAAATCGTGCCTGAAGATCTGGCCAAGTCTTCGATTCCAGCCTCCAATTCTTCCGTTGCCAAGGCCGACAAAGTCGCCGCCAAGCAACAGGAGAAAGCGGACAAGGAAGCCAAGGACGCCAAGCAGGCTGACGCCAAACAGGCCGATGCCAAGCCGGTTGCCGATACCAAGGACAAGGACAACAAAGACGCCAAGCAGCCTGCTGCTGCGGACGCGGCCCCAGCCACACCGGATTCGGCGGCGACTGAAGAAGTCCTGACCGAAACCTGGAGCTACCAGTTGCCTGCCGATGAGTAATTCTCAAGTAAAGCCAGAGACTCTGTCGGAGTATCTGGCGCATTTACCGATGACCGACGAGCAGCGCGCGGAACTCGCGGGCTGCCAGTCCTTCAGTGAACTGCACCAGCGTCTTTCGTCCTCGACATTCGACGCGCCGACCGAGGCTGTGCAAGCCTCGGTGGGCAAGCGCCTGCTCCTCAACAGTGCCGAAGAGCTGGAAGAAGCGGAGATGCTGGCGGTTGACGCCAGCGGTCGTGTCGTACTGAAAGCGACCCCGCCGATTCGCCGGACCAAAGTCGTGCCGGAGCCGTGGCGCACCAATATTCTGGTGCGTGGCTGGCGCCGGATGACCGGTCGCACCAATCCGCCGGCGCCGCCGAAGGATGAACGTGTGTTGCCGGCAGCTCGCTGGCGCACCGTCGGTTCGATCCGTCGCTACATTCTGCTGGTGCTGATGCTCGGCCAGACCATCGTGGCTGGCTGGTACATGAAAGGCATCATGCCGTACCAGGGCTGGTCGTTCGTCGACCTGAACGAAGTGCTGCATCAACCGCTGCTGCAAACTGCTACGCAAGTGCTGCCGTATGCGCTGCAAACCAGCATCCTGATTCTGTTCGGGATTCTGTTCTGCTGGGTGTCGGCCGGTTTCTGGACCGCACTGATGGGCTTCCTCGAGTTGCTCACCGGTCACGATAAATACCGTATCTCCGGTAAAAGCGCCGGTAACGAACCGATTGCCAAGGACGCACGTACCGCACTGGTGATGCCGATCTGCAACGAAGACGTGCCGCGTGTATTTGCCGGTCTGCGGGCGACTTTCGAGTCGGTTGCGGCCACGGGTGATTTGGACCGTTTCGACTTCTTCGTCCTCAGCGACAGTAACGAAACCGATATCTGCGTGGCCGAGCAACAGGCCTGGCTGGACGTCTGTCGCGAAGCCAAGGGCTTTGGCAAGATCTTCTATCGCCGCCGTCGCCGTCGCGTCAAACGTAAAAGCGGCAACCTCGACGACTTCTGCCGTCGTTGGGGCGGTGATTACAAGTACATGGTCGTGCTCGACGCGGACTCCGTGATGAGCGGCGAATGCCTGACCAGTCTGGTGCGCTTGATGGAAGCCACGCCGGACGCCGGGATCATCCAGACCGCGCCACGTGCGTCGGGCATGGACACCCTTTATGCGCGCATGCAGCAGTTTGCGACCCGTGTGTACGGTCCGCTGTTCACCGCCGGTTTGCACTTCTGGCAGTTGGGCGAATCCCACTACTGGGGCCACAACGCGATCATCCGCATGAAGCCGTTTATCGAGCACTGCGCCTTGGCGCCGTTGCCGGGTAAAGGTGCGTTTGCCGGTGCGATTCTGTCCCACGACTTCGTCGAAGCTGCGCTGATGCGCCGTGCCGGCTGGGGCGTGTGGATTGCCTACGACTTGCCAGGCAGCTACGAAGAACTGCCGCCGAACCTGCTGGACGAACTCAAGCGTGACCGTCGCTGGTGCCACGGTAACCTGATGAACTTCCGCCTGTTCCTGGTCAAGGGCATGCACCCGGTACACCGTGCGGTGTTCCTGACCGGCGTGATGTCTTACCTGTCGGCGCCGTTGTGGTTCTTCTTCCTCGTGTTGTCGACGGCGTTGCTGGCGGTGAACACGTTGATGGAGCCGCAGTACTTCATGGAGCCGCGACAGCTGTATCCGCTGTGGCCGCAATGGCATCCGGACAAGGCCGTGGCGTTGTTCTCGACGACCATCGTGCTGCTGTTCCTGCCGAAACTGTTGAGCATCATCCTGATCTGGGCCAAGGGCGCGAAAGAGTTCGGTGGCAAGTTCAAGGTGACGTTCTCGATGCTGCTGGAGATGCTGTTCTCCATGCTGCTGGCGCCGGTGCGGATGATTTTCCACACCCGTTTCGTACTCGCCGCGTTCCTCGGCTGGGCCGCGACGTGGAACTCGCCGCAACGTGACGACGACTCCACGCCATGGAGCGAAGCGGTCAAGCGCCACGGTCCGCAAACCTTGCTGGGCTTCTTCTGGGCCCTGCTGGTTATCTGGCTGAACCCGAGTTTCCTCTGGTGGCTGGTGCCGATCGTCGGTTCGCTGATGCTGTCGATCCCGGTGTCGGTGATCTCCAGCCGTGTCGGCCTGGGCCTGAAGTCCCGTGACGAGAGCCTGTTCCTGATCCCTGAGGAATACAATCCGCCACAAGCGCTGCTGGCTACTGATCAATACACCCACGAAAACCGTTATCACCAGTTGAAAGACGGCTTCATCCGCGCCGTGGTCGATCCACAGCAGAACGCCCTGGCGTGCTCGCTGGCGACGTCCCGTCACGGTCAGGCCGAGCCGATCGAGTGGTTGCGTGTGGAGCGGGTTCGTCATGCGTTGAAGGTCGGGCCTGCCGGGCTGAACAACCATGAGCGCCTGCAATTGCTGAGTGACCCGGTAGCATTGGGTCGCCTGCATGAGCAAGTCTGGAGCGAAGGCCACGCCGAGTGGCTGGACGCCTGGCGACAATCGGTGAAAGCCGATCCGCATGCGCCACTGCTACCGCTCAAGCCACTGAGCGCACAGCCTCAGTTGGCATAACGAAAAACCCCGCGAAAGCGGGGTTTTTTGTTTGTGGGGTGGCCGATCGTCCCACGCGGAGCGTGGGACGATCAAATTCCTCCGTAAACCCTTGTGCAAACAACCCAGTGCGTTAGCATCCGTCCCCGAATTGGTGCGCCCGGGCAGCTTTCTGTTCGTATCTGTCGGTTTTCCAAGGAAAATCGTCGATTGCGCGCCTCACAACGCAATGGTTTTGGGGGCTTGAAGATGAAGAAGTATCTGTCGATGCTGCTGGTCGGCGTCACGGCATTGGTTGCAGTCAACGCGGCGCAGGCCGGCGCCATTGATGACGCGGTCAAGCGTGGCACGCTGAAAGTCGGCATGGACCCGACCTACATGCCCTTCGAAATGACCAACAAGCGCGGCGAGATCATCGGTTTCGAAGTCGACATCCTCAAGGCCATGACCAAGGCCATGGGCGTCAAGCTGGAGCTGGTGTCCACTGGCTACGACGGCATCATCCCGGCCCTGATGACCGACAAGTTCGACATGATCGGCAGCGGCATGACCCTGACCCAGGAACGCAACCTGCGCCTGAACTTCAGCGAACCGTTCATCGTAGTCGGCCAGACTCTGCTGATCCGCAAGGACCTGGAAGGCACCATCAAGTCCTATAAAGACCTGAACACCGACGACTACCGCATCACCTCCAAACTCGGCACCACCGGCGAGATGGTCGCCAAGAAGCTGATCTCCAAAGCCAAGTACCACGGCTATGACAACGAGCAGGAAGCCGTGCTCGACGTGGTCAACGGCAAGGCCGACGCCTTCATCTACGACGCTCCGTACAACGTTGTGGCAGTGAACAAGGTCGGCGCCGGCAAACTGGTGTTCCTCGACAAGCCGTTCACCTACGAGCCGCTGGCCTTCGGCCTGAAGAAGGGCGATTACGACAGCATCAACTTCATCAACAACTTCCTGCACCAGATCCACGAAGACGGCACCTACGACCGCATTCATGACAAGTGGTTTAAAGACACCGCCTGGCTCAAGGACATGGAATAAGGGCCCTGTCAGATAGACCGCGTCGCCCTCATTCGCGGGCAAGCCTCGCTCCTACAGAGAATCGCATTCCAGTGTAGGAGCGAGGCTTGCCCGCGAAGGCGTCCTCCCCGGCGACACAGAATTCGGAACCTCCAACGCAAATGAAACATAAAAAATCCCAACTGCCCTGGCACGTCCTGACCGTGCTCGTGCTCATAGGCCTGGCCGGCGCGTTGTATTACGCCACCTCGCTGATGTCCTACGAATGGCGCTGGAACCGTGTGCCGCAATACTTCGCCTACCACGCCGAAGAATCCCAGCGCGCCGCCGACATCTCCACGGTCAGCGAACTGGTGCGCCAGGGCGAGAAGGCCGAAGTCACCCTGCGCAATGACGCCGGCGACGAACAACACCTGACCGTCGACGAAAACAGTCTGCAAGTCACTCAAGGCGATGATGTGGCGGAAGGCGACGTGATCGGTGTCACTCGGCATTGGGCCGCCGGACCGCTGCTGTGGGGCCTGTGGACCACGTTGTGGCTCTCCGTGGTGTCTGGCGTGCTCGGGCTGTTGATCGGTCTGGCCACCGGCCTGTGCCGGCTCTCGAACAACCCGACCTTGCGCGACCTCTCGACCATTTACGTCGAGCTGGTGCGCGGTACGCCGTTGCTGGTGCAGATCTTCATTTTCTACTTCTTCATCGGCACCGTGATGAATCTGTCCCGGGAGTTTGCCGGGATCGCCGCGTTGTCGCTGTTCACTGGCGCCTATGTGGCGGAGATCATCCGTTCCGGCGTGCAGTCGATTGCCCGTGGCCAGAACGAAGCGGCGCGCTCCCTGGGTTTGAGCGCCGGCCAATCCATGCGCCACGTGGTTCTGCCGCAAGCGTTGAAACGCGTGCTGCCGCCGCTGGCCGGGCAGTTCATCAGTCTGGTGAAAGACACCTCGCTGGTGTCGGTGATCGCGATTACCGAGCTGCTGAAAAGCGGCCGCGAAGTCATCACTACTTCGTTCTCGCCGTTCGAAATCCTGTTCTGCGTGGCCGGGCTGTACCTGTTGATCAACCTGCCGCTGTCGAAAATCGCCAGCCGGCTTGAGCGGAGGCTCGCGCAAAGTGATTGAAGTCCGCGATCTGGTAAAAGTCTTCGACACCCGTGGCCAGGTGGTGCGCGCGGTGGATAACGTGTCCACGACCGTGGCCAAGGGCGAAGTGCTGGTGGTGATCGGCCCGTCCGGCTCCGGCAAATCGACCTTCCTGCGCTGCCTCAATGGCCTGGAAGAATTCGATTCGGGCTCTGTGAGCATCGACGGCTTGCAACTGGCCGATCCGAAAACCGACGTGAATGCCTATCGCCGGGAAGTCGGCATGGTGTTCCAGCACTTCAACCTGTTCCCGCACATGACCGTGCTGGAAAACCTCTGCCTGGCCCAGAAAGTCGTGCGCAAGCGCGGCAAGAAAGAGCGCGAGGCCAAGGCCATGGAACTGCTGAAAAAGGTCGGTATCGCGCAGAAGGCCAACGAGTTTCCGTCACGTTTGTCCGGCGGCCAGCAACAGCGTGTTGCCATCGCGCGGGCGCTGGCGATGGAGCCGAAGGTCATGTTGTTCGATGAGCCGACCTCGGCGCTGGACCCGGAAATGGTCGGTGAAGTGCTGGACGTGATGAAAACCCTGGCCGTGGAAGGCATGACCATGGTCTGCGTCACCCACGAAATGGGCTTTGCCCGGGAAGTGGCGGATCGGGTGCTGTTCTTCGATCACGGCAAATTGCTGGAAGACGCCTCGCCGGCCGAGTTCTTCGATGCGCCGAAGGATCCTCGGGCGCAGGCGTTTTTGCGGCAAGTTTTGTAGCTTCGGCGTCCGTCCTGACGCCTTCGCGGGCAAGCCTCGCTCCTACAGATTTGAGGTGTTACGCAATTACGCGGCACACACAACCCTGTAGGAGCGAGGCTTGCCTGCGAATGGGCCGACTCGGTCTTAAACCTTGAACCGCCCCACCAACATCTGCAAATGCGTGCCCAGCCGCGCCAGCTCAACGCTGGACGCCGCGGTCTCTTCACTCGCCGCCGAGGTCTGCTCGGACACGTCGCGCACGTTCAGCACGCTGCGGTTGATCTCTTCAGCCACGGCACTCTGTTGCTCAGCCGCTGCGGCGATCTGCTGGTTCATCGACTGGATCGCCGACACCGTGCGGGTGATGCTTGCCAGTGAGCCACCGGCGCGGCGGGTCAATTCGACGCTGCTGTCGGTCAGGCTGCGGCTGTTGTCCATGATGGTCGCGACTTGCTGGGTGCCGGTTTGCAGGCCGACGATCAGCTCTTCGATTTCTTCGGTGGACTTCTGGGTGCGTTGGGCCAGGCTGCGAACTTCGTCGGCGACCACCGCAAAACCACGTCCGGCTTCACCGGCACGCGCGGCTTCGATGGCGGCGTTGAGTGCCAGCAGGTTGGTCTGTTGCGCCACGGACTTGATCACGTCGAGCACGCTGCCGATCTTGTCGCTTTCGCGCTTCAGGTCACTCATGGCGACGGTGGAGTTGCCGACTTCGACGGCCAGGCGCTCGATCTGTGCGATGGCTTCACCGACAACCTTGTCACCTTCTCGAGCCTGTTGATCGGCGGCGACCGCAGCTTCGGACGCTTCTTCGGCGTTACGCGCGACTTCCTGCACGGTGGCAGTCATCTCGTGCATGGCGGTGGCGACCTGGTCGGTTTCCACCTTCTGGCTGTTGACCCCGGCGCTGGTTTGCTCGGTGACTGCGGACAGTTCTTCGGCGGCGCTGGCGATCTGCGTGACGCCGTCGCTGATGCCGCCGATCAACTCGCGCAGGCCCAGGGTCATGCTCTGCATGGCGCGCTGGAGTTGGCCGAGTTCGTCCTGGCGTTCGGAGATCAGGTTGTGAGTCAGGTCGCCCGCGGCCACGCGCTCGGCCACTTTAAGGGTCTGGCTCAGGGGAATGACGATCTGGCGGGTGATCGCCCAGGCCGCGAGCAATCCAAACGCCAGGGCGAGGACGCTGGCCATCAGCAGCAGGTTCTTGGCGTGGGCTGCATCGGTGTCACGCACGACGGTTTGCGACACGGTCAGCTTCTTGCTCACGTCGGCCAGGATCTCGCCCTGTTCGGTCATGCGCTTGAGGGCGGCGGTGCTGGCCACCTGGGAGTCACGGTACTGGCTGACGGCGGCGCGATAAGCCTTGAGGGATTCGGTGGCCTGTTGCAGGTTGGCGGCGAACTGTTCCGGCACTTTGCCCGGCAGGCTTTCGAGGTTTTTAAGGGCGTTATCGATGGCGTCCAGCGCAGGCTGTTCGGCCTCGGTCTTGGCACTGTAGGTGTAGCCGCGTACCTGGAAGCGCGCTTGCTGGATCAGTTTGCTCAGGTCGACCACGCTGTTGAACTGGACGACGTTGTCGCCTTGCAGCAGGGCCTTCTCCACTTCCGATACCTTGGCCACGGCGTTGTCAGCGGTGGCGCCGAGTTTGCTGCGCGCGTCTTCGCGATTGGCACCGGCCTGGGTCATGGCGATGAAGGCTTGCTTGTACTGGCTGACCGCTGCCAGTTGCTGGTCGATCATCGCGATGTCGGCGGGTTGTTCGATCAGCTTGCGTGCGGTTTGCAGGCCGGCGTCGAGTTGGCCCAGCAAGTCGTTGACCGCCCCGGGGCCTTGCTCGCCACGGCGCATTTCGTAGTCCAGGCGCGCCAGGCGCAAGTCCTTGGTCAGGTCATTCAGGCTGGCGATGAACCCGAGCTTGTCGCCACGGCTCATCACACCCGTCAGGCCGGTCCAGCCGGTGAAGGTAATCAATAGGGTCAGGAGCAGGACGAGACCGAAGCCGACACCCAGTTTGCGATTAACACTTACGTTTCCCAGTTTCTCGGCTAGCCAACGGTGCATGCTGCTACTCCCCTGAACCACAATTTGGTTTTATGGGGATGTTATCGGCTGAGAAATGGGGATCTGTAGGCGTAAACGTTGGTCGGGACGACGAAATTTCCTGTGGGAGCGGGCTTGCTCGCGAATGCAGTCTGCCAGTTGACTGAGATGTCGACTGACACACCGCTTTCGCGAGCAAGCCCGCTCCCACAAGGTTCTGTGTCTGGCTTTAGAAGAGGCGGGCGAGCAGGGCGGTAACGGCGGTTTCGACCCGCAGGATGCGATCGCCGAGTTGCACCGGCTGCAAACCGGATTTGCCCAGCAATTCGATTTCGTAAGGGATCCAGCCACCTTCCGGGCCAATCGCCAGCGTCACCGGTTCGTCCAGGCCACGGGGGCAGGGCGGGTAGTTGCCGGGATGGCCAACCAGACCGAGTGTGCCTTCAGTAATTGCGGGCAAACGGTCTTCAACAAACGGCTTGAAGCGTTTCTCGATGACCACTTCCGGCAACACGCTATCCCGGGCCTGCTCCAGCCCAAGGATCAATTGCTCGCGAATCGCTTCGGGCTCCAGGAATGGCGTTTGCCAGAAGCTCTTCTCGACGCGATAGCTGTTCACCAGCACGATGCGCGGCACACCCATGGCGGCCACGGTCTGAAAAACCCTACGCAGCATTTTCGGGCGTGGCAGGGCCAACACCAGGGTCAGTGGCAGCTTGGTCGGTGGTGGTTGATCCAGAACGACGCGCAATTCGGCTTCACCGGCGTCCAGGCGCAGCACCTCGGCTGAGCCCATCAACCCGCCGATCCGGCCAACGCGCATGCTGTCGCCGACTTCGCAGCGGTGAACTTCCTGCATATGCGTCAGCCGCCGATCACGCAGGATCACCCGGTCTGCCGCAATGAAATCGGCTTCTTCGAGAAGCAGCAGGTTCACGGCTGGGTCGCTGGCGGCTGGTCGTTGTGATCGTCAGCAGGCTGGTCGTCCGGGTGTTCGCCGCGTTTGCTGACCAGGCCACCGAACAGGATGCCGATCTCGAACAGCAACCACATCGGTACGGCCAACAGCGTCTGGGAGAAGATGTCCGGCGGGGTCAGGATCATGCCGACCACGAAGCAGCCGATGACCACGTACGGGCGGATCTTCTTCAGGTATTTGACGTCGACCACGCCGATCCACACCAGCAGCACCACGGCCACCGGGATCTCGAACGCCACGCCGAAGGCGAAGAACAGCGTCATGACGAAATCGAGGTAGCTGGTGATGTCGGTCATCATTTCCACGCCGGCCGGGGTGGCGGCGGCGAAGAATTTGAAGATCAGCGGGAACACCAGGTAATAGGCGAACGCCATGCCGGTGTAGAACAGCATGATGCTGGAGATCAACAGCGGCACGGCGATGCGCTTCTCATGCTTGTACAGGCCCGGCGCGATGAAGCCCCAGATCTGGTGCAGGATCACCGGGATCGCCAGGAACAGCGAAACCATCATCGTCAGTTTCAGCGGCGTCAGGAACGGCGATGAAACGTCGGTGGCGATCATCGTCGCGCCGGCAGGCAGGTACGCCCGCAGGGGCGTCGAGACGAACGTGTAGATCTGCTGGGTGAACGCGAACAACCCGGCGAAGATGATGAAAATCGCCGCTACACAGCGCAGCAGGCGGGTACGCAACTCGGTGAGGTGCGAAACCAGCGGCATGTGCTGGTCGTTTTCAGGAAGTTCGCTCATGGGGCTCGCGGCGGCAGTGTTGGGTCGTGAGGAGCCGGCGTTGTCGGCGCGGCGGCAGGCGCAACAGGTTCTACGGGCGTTGGCGTGGGGATCACAGGCGCGGGCTCGACGCCACCCATGGTAGGCACGGATTCGGTGCCCGGCGCATGAATCGTCGGCTCGGCCACCGGTTCAACCGGTGGCACCGGCGTGGGCTCCTGCTGGGTCGGCGTGAAGATCTTCCGCGCCTCCTGCTCCAGCGACAGAATGTGCTCGTTGTGCAGTTGCCGACGAATCTCGTCGGCACCGATTTCACGTTCAACTTCCTGTTTGATCGCGTTGAAGCTGCGCTTCAGCCGCCCGATCCACAGACCGGCGGTGCGCGCAGCGCCCGGCAAACGCTCGGGGCCCAGCACCAGCAGGGCAACGAGGCCGACGAGCAGCAGTTCAGAGAAGCTGATACCAAACATTAGTCAGTGCTCACACGTCTTTGCGGATCGGCTCTTCGACTTTCTGTGCCTGCACGTCGATGGTGTGCGGCTGGTTCAGTGGCGAGGTCGTGGTTGGTTGAGCCGGTGGCACCGGTTGGGCCGGGGTCACGGTCGGGTCGGCCGGTTTTTCATCATCGTTCATGGCTTTGCGGAAGCCCTTGATCGACTCGCCGACGTCAGTGCCGAGGTTTTTCAGTTTCTTGGTGCCGAACACCAGCACCACGACAACCAGGATGACGATCCAGTGTTTCCAGTCAAAAATGCCCATGTTACTGCTCCTCTCAAATAGTTATTCAGGCGGACGGACGCGAGGCTTTCTCGGCGTGTCCGGACAGACCGAAGCGACGGTCCAGTTCATCGAGCACAGCCTGTGGATGCTGCCCCAGTTGGGCGAGCATGACCATGCTGTGGAACCACAAATCGGCGGTCTCGTAGATCACGTCGCTGCAGTCACCGCTGATCGCGGCGTCCTTGGCGGCAATGATGGTCTCGACCGACTCTTCGCCGACTTTTTCCAGAATCTTGTTCAAGCCCTTGTGGTACAGGCTGGCGACATACGAGCTGTCGGCAGCGGCGCCTTTGCGCTCTTCCAGCACTTGAGCCAGACGGGTCAGAGTGTCACTCATGTGTGTGTCCTGCGGAATAGATGGCGTGCGGATCTTTCAGGATCGGGTCGACGGTTTTCCAGTCGCCGTTCTCGAAGACGCGGTAGAAGCAGCTCTGGCGGCCGGTATGGCAGGCGATGTCGCCGATCTGCTCGACCATCAGGATGATCACGTCGGCGTCGCAGTCCAGGCGCATCTCATGCAGGGTCTGTACGTGGCCGGACTCTTCGCCCTTGCGCCACAGCTTGCCACGCGAACGCGACCAGTAAATGGCGCGGTTCTCGGCAGCGCTCAGTTCCAGCGCTTCGCGGTTCATCCAGGCCATCATCAGGACGCGCCCGGTCTTGTGGTCCTGGGCAATCGCCGGCACCAGGCCGTCAGCATCCCACTTGATCTCGTCCAGCCAGTTTTTCATCTTCGACTCCGACAGCGGGCCCGACACTTCATTAGTCGGGCAGGCGTTCAAACAGTGTGCCAGCGTGCGATGGCTCTGGCTATCGGCGAACGACCAGATACAAACCGACAATCATCATGATCCCGGCCGGCCAATGCCCCAGTTCATTCAGCGGGCCACCGGCGGCGAGTACCGCGCCACCGCCCAGGTGCGCGCAACCGAGCAGGCGCAGGAACCAGTCGTCCTTGCGTCGATGCCACGGTGGCGGCGGGTCATAGGCGTGGGGTTGGGACATGCGTTCCAGCAGGTCACGGGCCATGTTGGCCAGGTGCGGCAGTTGTTCGAACTGGCTCTGCACGTTGCCGATCAAGGCTTTCGGGCTGACGCGCTCGCGCATCCAGCGTTCGAGGAACGGCTGGGCGGTGTTCCAAAGATCCAGGTCCGGGTACAGCTGACGGCCGAGGCCTTCGATGTTCAACAGGGTTTTCTGCAGCAGCACGAGTTGCGGCTGCACTTCCATATTGAAGCGTCGAGCGGTCTGGAACAGGCGCATCAGCACCTGGCCGAAGGAAATATCTTTTAACGGTTTTTCGAAAATTGGCTCGCAAACGGTACGAATCGCCGCTTCGAATTCGTTGAGTTTGGTTTCCGCCGGCACCCAGCCCGAATCGATGTGCAGTTGCGCCACACGCCGGTAATCACGCTTGAAGAAGGCGAACAGGTTGCGCGCCAGATAATCCTGGTCTTCCGGCGTCAGGCTGCCGACGATGCCGCAGTCGATCGCAATGTACTGCGGGCTCCACGGGTTGACGGTGCTGACGAAGATGTTGCCCGGGTGCATGTCGGCGTGGAAGAAACTGTCGCGGAACACCTGGGTGAAGAAGATTTCCACGCCGCGTTCGGCGAGCATTTTCATGTCGGTGCGCTGGTCGGCCAGGGTCGCGAGGTCGGTGACCTGGATTCCGTAGATGCGCTCCATCACCAGCACTTTCGGGCGGCACCAGTCCCAATAGACTTGCGGTACGTAAAGTAGGTCTGAACCTTCGAAGTTGCGCTTCAACTGGCTGGCGTTGGCCGCCTCGCGCAATAGGTCGAGTTCGTCGTAGATGGTTTTTTCGTAGTCCTGGACCACGTCCACCGGGTGCAGCAGACGCGCATCGGCCGAAAGCTTTTCAGCGGCGCGGGCGAGGATGAACAGCCACGCGAGGTCCTGGGCGATGATCGGTTTCAGGCCGGGGCGGATCACTTTGACGACGACTTCTTCGCCGGTTTTCAGTTGCGCGGCATGCACCTGTGCCACCGAGGCAGAGGCCAGCGGTTCAACGTCGAAACGGCTGAACACTTCGCTGATCTTTTTGCCGAGCTGCTCTTCGATCAGTTTGATCGACACCTGCGAGTCGAATGGCGGCACCCGGTCCTGCAGTTTCATCAGCTCATCGGCGATGTCCTCCGGCAGCAGGTCGCGGCGGGTGGACAGGATTTGCCCGAACTTGATGAAAATCGGCCCCAGGTCCTGCAAGGCCAGGCGCAATCGCGCGCCACGGCTCAGGTCCAGGGTCTTGCGCGGGAACCAGCGCCACGGCAAGGCATAGCGCAGCGCCAGCAGAAACCAGGGCAGCGGCAGGGCGAACAGCAGGTCATCGAGGCGGTAGCGGATCACGACGCGCTGGATGCGCAACAAACGGCGGACGGCAAGCAGCTTCATGCGTTATCGCTTGGGTCGAGGGATCGGGAAAGGCGCTCGAAACGCGCCTCGAGACGTTCCAGATCGAGTTTGATCTGGTCCAGTTCACTGAAACGGGCTTCGGCTTCGCGCTGCCCGACGAGGGTGCGCGATTCTTCGGCCAGGTATTCGCCAAGGTTCTGGTTCAGGCTGGCGAACCCTTGCTGATAAAAACGCGCGCGGCTGCGCAGGTGACCGCCGACCAGTTGCGTGGCCACCGGACCGAGCCAGCGCGAGAGTTCGTACTCCCAGTCCAGCTCAAGGTCTTGCAGGATCGCCGCCAGCTCCAGCAGCACGCCGCTGTCGCCATCGAGCTCGACTTCCGGGCCGTGCAGCACCGAAGTCTTGTCCTTGCTCAGCGCCAGTTTCAACAGGCTCGAGGCCGGTGCGCGCAAGGTGCAATCGGCGCCGGTTTCCCACTGGGAAGCGAGCATCAGGCCTTCATCGCTGGGCAGGATGAACAGCTGCAATGCCGGGCTGCGGCAATCGACGGCAATCACGCGGCCGCTCAAATGCGCCAGCCGCGGCAGCGCCGTGCTGTCGAGACGCAGCACCCGGTTCAGACCGAGTTCAACGCTGGCGAGCAGGCCGGCCAGCAACATCAGGGTTTGATGCCGCGGTGCAGGGCGACGATGCCTGCGGTCATGTTGTGGTAGGTCACGCGGTCGAAACCGGCCTCGACCATCATCGACTTCAGGGTTTCCTGATTCGGGTGCATGCGGATCGATTCGGCCAGGTAGCGATAGCTTTCCGAGTCGTTGGTGATCAGCTTGCCCATCAACGGCATGAAGGCGAACGAGTAGGCGTCGTAGGCTTTGGACATCAGCGCGTTGGTCGGTTTGGAGAATTCCAGCACCAGCAAACGGCCGCCCGGTTTCAGCACACGCAGCATCGAGCGCAGTGCATCTTCTTTATGGGTGACATTGCGCAGACCAAAAGCGATGGTCACGCAGTCGAAGTGGTTGTCCGGGAACGGCAGCTTTTCCGCGTCGGCCTGGACGAATTCGACATTGCCGGCCACACCGAGGTCCAGCAGGCGGTCGCGACCGACCTTGAGCATGGATTCGTTGATGTCGGCCAACACCACTTGGCCGGTCGGGCCGACGAGGTGCGAGAACTTCTTGGTCAGGTCGCCGGTACCGCCGGCAATGTCCAGCACGCGGTTACCGGTGCGAACGCCCGACAGTTCGATCGCGAAACGCTTCCACAGACGGTGCATGCCGCCCGACAGGAGGTCGTTCATCAAGTCGTACTTGGCGGCTACCGAGTGGAAAACCTCAGCGACTTTTTCCGCTTTTTGGCTTTCCGGAACGTTTTTGAAACCGAAGTGAGTGGTGGGTTCGGCATCGCTGCCTTTGCGCTGATCAGTCATATCGCTGTCACCAGAAGAGAATGCGGGACATTCTAATCCCGGTGGCCTGCTTTGTCTTGGCAACACTGAAGGTAAGATAGGCAACCGCCGGGACGTTTTGCCGCAGAGACGGTCAAGATGCTTCAGGAAAGTATCCATAAAGCAGGAGTCATTCGATGGCCCGAATTAGTGTTGAACGTGCCCACAGCCTGGGCAAGGAAGCAGCCCGCGAGAAGGCCAATCTGTTGGCGCAGAAACTGTCCGAGCAATATGGACTGGAGCCGTCGTGGTCCGGCGACACCTTGAACCTCAAGCGTTCGGGTGTGAAAGGCGCGGTGTTGGTGGGCGAGGATTCGATCAAGATCGATGTCGAGCTGGGCCTGTTGATGTCGGCCATGAGCGGCACGATCAAATCGGAAATCGAAAAGGCGCTGGATAAAGCGTTGGTGTGACGCCGAAAAGATCGCAGCCTCGTTTCACTCGACAGCTCCTACAGATGCACGCCGCCACCCTCTGTAGGAGCTGTCGAGTGAAACGAGGCTGCGATCTCTTCCATCGGGCACCATCTGTTTATGTCAGTTGTTAGGGTGCCGTTTCTAATTTTTCTCCCTACTTTGTGCATGAGCCCGACACTTTCGCGGGCAGTTCCTCAAACCTTCTGCGCGTGAGGTGCACCATGGCCAAAGTTATTTTGAAGAAAAAAATCGACGCATCGACCACTGCTCTGGGCGACGTCAAATCCTATGCCCGCAAGATCTGGCTGGCAGGCCTGGGGGCCTACACCAAGGTCGGCCAAGAGGGCAGCGAGTACTTTCAAGAGTTGATCAAGGCTGGTCAAGCTGTTGAAACCAAAGGCAAAAAAGCAGTTGCCGAGAAACTTGAAGCCGCTAACTCAGAGATCGAAGAAGCCAAGAGTGAAGTGAGCACTTTCAAAGGCAAGGTCGAACTTCAACTCGACAAGGTCGAGAAGGCTTTTGACTCGCGTGTCGCAAGTGCCTTGAATCGTATCGGCATTCCGTCTAAACATGACGTTGAGACACTCTCTGCTAAGCTCGATGAGCTGACGGCATTGCTCGAACGCGTCGCGCGTAAATCTTAAGGAGAACGGGATGGCTGGTAAAAAGAACACCGAAAAAGAAGGCAGCTCGTGGATCGGGAAAGTCGAAGACTACTCCCGCAAAATCTGGCTGGCTGGTTTAGGCGTGTACTCGAAGATCGACACTGACGGCAGCAAGCTCTTCGATACATTGGTTAAAGACGGCGAGAAAGCCGAGAAGCTCACCAAGAGCGCTGTCGGCAAGAAAGTCGATGACGTCAAGGATTCCGCTTCGTCGGCCAAGTCGCGCATCAGCGGCGTGAAAGATCGCGCACTGGGCAAGTGGGATGAGCTGGAAGGTGCTTTCGACAAGCGTCTGAACAGCGCCATTTCGCGCCTCGGTGTTCCGAGCCGCAACGAAGTCAAAGCGCTGCACAGCAAGGTCGATACCCTGACCAAGCAAATTGAAAAACTCACCGGTGCCAAGGTTGCGCCAGTTGCGGCGAAAACCGCTGCGGCCAAACCTGCTGCTAAAACTGCGGCCGCTAAACCGGCAGCCAAAACCGCTGCCAAGCCACTGGTGAAGGCCGCTGCCAAAGCAGTTGCCAAGCCTGCTGCTAAAGTCGCTGCCAAAACCGCTGCCGCTAAACCGGCCGCCAAGGCAGTGACCAAAGCAGCCGCCAAACCGGTCGCCGCCGCCAAGGCCGCCGCAAAACCTGCAGCAAAACCTGCGGCTAAACCGGCTGCCAAAACCGCAGCAGCCAAACCTGCAGCCAAGCCAGCGGCAAAACCTGCCGCCGCTAAAAAGCCTGCAGTGAAAAAACCGGCCGCTCCAAAAGCCGCCGCACCAAAACCAGCAGTGGCTGCCGCCAAACCGGCAACCCCGGCCACTTCAGCGAACTCCGCTGCAGCGCCGACCCCTGCTGTGACCCCGACTGCCGCGCCAGCTCCATCGACGCCAACCAGTCAGTCCTGATTCTCAGGGCTCAAGAAAACGCCCGGCCTGTAAAGGTCGGGCGTTTTTTTATGCACGATTCCATGAACACCGCAGATCCTCATGTGGGAGCGGGCTTGCTCGCGAATGCGGCGTGTCAGTCGCCATCTATGCCAATGACACGCCGCATTCGCGAGCAAGCCCGCTCCCACAGGGGTTAGTCGTGCTCCTCTAGATACTGCAAAGCCAGCTGCTCAGTCGCAGCCTTGATCGGTGGCAGCAGATGCGGCGCCACCAGCATCATGATCTGATACACCACCAACCTGACTTCCCCCTCGCGATCCAGAATCCGCTGATAGTCCAGCGAGAACAGCAACGTCATGGTGATCTGTTCCACCAGTTGCCCCAACGCCTGGGTGTCGCTGACCAACTGCCCCTGAGCCTGGAGCCGCGCCAGCAACGAGGCCAGTGTGCGCTTCAAGGCATTGAGCAAATTGCGTATGCCCTTGGCCAGTTTCGGCAGGCGTCCGGCCAGGTTCGACAGGTCCTGGAACAGGAACCGGTAATGCGCCAGGCGCTCGACGATCAGGTGCAGGAACAACCAGTAATCTTCGGGGCCCAGTTCCACATCGGAGGGTGGATCGAGCAGCGGCGCCAGCTCATTCTGGAAGCGTTCGAACAGCCCCAGAATCAGCGGTTCCTTGCCGTGGAAGTGGTAGTAGAGGTTGCCGGGGCTGATCCCCATTTCATTGGCAACTTCCATGGTGGAAACGTTCGGTTCGCCCTTGCAGTTGAACAATTGCAGGGCACATTCGAGGATCCGGTCGCGGGTTTTCATCCAGTCTTCTTAATGGTCGAGTCATGCCACGGCCGACGTAGGCCGTGGTTGGTTGAGCGTCAGCGCACGCGGACGTAAGTGCCGGGTGCGGCTTCCATCGGTGGATAGTTCGGGTTGCCGAGGGCCATGTGGGTTTCTTTTTGCGCGCCGGAGCGTTCCTGAATCCAGGTCAGCCATTGCGTCCACCAACTGCCATCGGTTTGCTTGGCGTCGTAATACCAGGCCCGTGGGTCGCTGCTCAGTTTCGGGCTTTCGACGAAGTTGGCTTTCGGGTTGGAAGGCGGGTTGAGAATGCTCTGTACATGACCGCTGTTGGACAGCACAAAGCGCCGCTCGCCACCCAGCAGCAGGGTCGAGCGATACACCGCGTCCCACGGAGTGATGTGATCGTTGATGCCGGCCACGCTGAAACTGTCGACCGTGACTTTCTGCAAATCGATCGGCGTGCCGCAAACTTCCAGGCCGCCCGGGTGGCTCAGCGGGTTGTGCTTGAAGAAGTCCAGCAGGTCGCCATGGAACGCTGCGGGCAGCCGCGTGTTGTCGTTATTCCAGTAGAGAATGTCGAACGCCGGCGGCTCTTTGCCGAGCAGGTAGTTGTTGACGAAATAACTCCAGATCAAATCATTGGGACGCATCCAGGCGAACACCTTGGCCATGTCGCGACCGTCCAGCACACCCTTCTGATAAGAGCGGCGCTTGGCTGCTTCCAAAGTCTGCTCGTCGGCGAACAACGTGGCGGGGCTGTCCATCTGGCTATCGAGCAGGCTCACCAGGTAAGTCGCGCTCGACACTCGTCGCAGTTGTCGCTTGGCCTGCAGATGCCCCTGCAACGCGGCAATCGTCAGCCCGCCAGCGCAGGCGCCCATCAAGTTCACTTCCCGCGCGCCGGTGATCGCCCGGCATACGTTCATCGCTTCCTCAACCGCTTCAACGTAAGTCGAAAGTCCCCATTCGCGATGGCGCACATCCGGGTTGCGCCAACTGATCATGAAGGTTTGCAGGCCGTTCTTCAGGGCGAACTGGACGAAGCTGTTGTGCGGGCTCAGGTCGAAAATGTAGTACTTATTGATCTGCGGCGGCACCACCAGCAGCGGCTTGGAATACTGTTTTTCGCTCATCGGTTTGTACTGGATCAGCTCCAGCAACTCGTTGCGAAACACCACGGAGCCGGTGGTGGTGGCGACAGTTTTACCGACCTCGAAGGCTTGCTTGGTGACCTGCCGGGGCAGGCCATCGTTGTGCAGGAAATCATCGATCAGGTGCCCGACACCGCGCACCAGGCTATGACCGCCGGAGTTGAAGATCTCCTTGATCGCCAGCGGATTGAGCAGGGTGTTGGAGGGCGACACGGCATCGTTGAGCAGGGCGAAGGCGAAGTGGGCGCGGGCGCGATCGTCCGGGCTCATGTTGCTCTCGTCGATCCAGCTTTTGACCTGTTTCTGCCAGCTCAGGTACGCCTGCAAACTGCGCCGGTAAAACGGGTTGAGGCTCCATGACGGGTCGGCAAAACGACTGTCCTGCGGGTTGGTCGGATGCAGGGTTTCGCCCAGCAACACGCGGCCCAACTGGCCACCCAGTTTCAGGGCGTGCCGGGCACTGTGCACCGGGTTGCGCAAACCGTGGGCGGCCACGCTACGCAGGGTCGAAAACAGATCCCGGCCGCGCAGGCCGGTAATCGCACTCTGTGCGTTGATGAACGCGGCGGGAGTGGGTAAAAAATCCCTCGCTGGCTTTTCGCGCATGAATCAACACTCCTTCGTCTTCAGGCCAAAAACAAACACACCGAACCAGAACACCATAGACGCTGTTACGGGTTGTTGCGCGGAACGGCGTCCTGCCGTCCGACATTGGGTTGATTAGCTGCCCAATGGTGACGGCTGCGGATGCATCACTGCCCGCTGACGCTCTTCCTCGAGGAATTTCATGATGATCGGCGCCACCGCTTCGGCGCGGGTGATCAGGAACAGATGCCCGTCATCGATGATGTGCAATTGGGCGTTGGGGATTCGCCAGGCAAGCATGCGCATGTTGATCAGCGGGATCAGCGGATCGTCGTCGCCGGCCAGCACCAGCGTCGGCTGGTGAATCTTGTGCAACCAGTGAATGCTGGTCCAGCCGAGACCGGCGAACAGCTGCCAGTAGTAACCGAGCTTGCCCGCCGAACGCACTTTCGCCGCGTGACTGGCGGCCAGCGTCGGATCGCGGCGGAATGAACCGCCGTAGATCATCGGCGCAATCCGAATCACGTGGGATGGCTGGATGTAGCGTCGGGGACTGGCCATCATCCACAGCACTTTTGGCTTGCCCGGCACCATCACCGCACCAGCGGCGGTAGCAGCGAGCACCAGTTTTTTGCAGCGCTCGGGGTAGTCGTAGGCGAATTGCTGCGCCAGCGCGCCGCCCCACGACACGCCGATCACGTTGACCTGTCCATAGTCCAGATAGTCGAGCATCCGTGCCGTCAGTTTCGCCAATCCCGGAAAGCGATAGGGCCGATTCGGTGTCGACGAGCCGCCGACACCGGGAACGTCGAAGGCAATGACCTCCAGGTCCGGGTCCAGCGCCGCGACGAACGGAAACACCAGCTCCAGGTTGGCGCCGATGCCGTTGAAAATCAGCAAGGGCGTCAAGTGAGGCTTGCCGGGGCGTACCGCGGTTCGGAGGGTCTGGCCATCCAGGTCGACGGTACGAAAAATGAACGGTTGCGGCATGCTTCAGGCCCTGTGGGTTAATTCATCCCCAATCCCATGTGGGAGCGGGCCTGTGGCGAGGGGGCTTGCCCCCGTTGGGGTGCGAAGCGCACCTAAAACCAGTCAGCACGATCTATGGTCAGAAAGTGAAGACTGGTTTACGACTGCTTCGCAATCGAACGGGGTGATGCGGCATTCCGACAAGACCCCTCGCCACACAAGCCCGCCACCACAGGGGTGATGGGGTGTGTCAGTTACCGCTCATGCACGTAGGTACCCGGCGCAGCTTCGCCCGCCGTGTAGGTTTTGTTGCCCAGTGTGGTCGGGGATTTCTTCAGCTTGCCCGAACGCTCGGCTTGCCATGCCTGCCAGTGCAGCCACCAGGAATCCGTGTGTTTGGTGGAGTTCTCTTGCCAGTCCTCGGCCTTCACCGGCATCTCGGTGCTGGTCATATAGCGTGACTTCGGATTACCTGGCGGGTTCAGAATGCTTTGGATATGCCCGCTGCTGGACAGCACGAACTCAACCTTGCCGCCAAACAACTGCGCTGACTTGTAGCAAGACTTCCACGGTGTGATGTGGTCGTTGGTGCCGGCCAGGGAAAAGATGTCGGCGGTGACCTGCTTCAGGTCAATCGCTGTGCCGCACACTTCCAGAGCGTTGGGGCGGATCAGCGGATTGCTCTTGAACATCTCGATCAAGTCGCCGTGAAACGCCGCCGGTAATCGTGTGGTGTCGTTGTTCCAGAACAGGATGTCGAACACCGGAGGTTCATTGCCCAGCAGGTAGTTGTTGACCCAGTAGTTCCAGATCAGGTCGTTGGGGCGCATCCAGGCGAAGACTTTCGCCATGTCGCGGCCTTCCAGCACACCGGCCTGGTAGGAATGGCGCTTGGCGGCTTCGAGGGTCTGCTCGTCGACGAACAGGGCCACGTCGCTGTCCAGAGTGGTGTCCAGCACGCTCACCAGCAAGGTCAGGGCGTTGACCTTCTTCTCGCCGATCGCGGCGTAGTGGCCCAGCAGGGCGGTGCAGGTGATGCCACCGGAGCAGGCGCCGAGCATGTTCACATCTTTGCTGCCAGTGATCGCCATGACCACATCGACCGCTTCCTTGAGCGCCTCAATGTAAGTGGAAAGGCCCCACTCGCGTTGTTCCTTGGTCGGGTTACGCCAACTGACGATGAAGGTCTGCACATTGTTGCGCAGGCAGAAGCGCGCCAGGCTCTTGTCCGGGCTCAGGTCGAATACGTAGAACTTGTTGATCTGCGGCGGTACCACCAGCAATGGGCGCTCGTGCACCTGCTCGGTGATCGGCCGGTACTGGATCAGTTCCAGCACATCATTGCGGAATACCACCGCGCCTTCGGTCACGCCCAGGCTCTTGCCGACTTCGAACGCGCCCATGTTGACCTGGCTCGGCATGCCGCCGTTGTGCACGATGTCCTTGGCCAGGTGGGAGAGACCGTCGAGCAGGCTCTTGCCGCCGGTTTCGAAGAAGCGTTTGACTGCCGCAGGGTTGGCCGCACTGTTGGTCGGGGCCATGGCTTCGGTCATGAGGTTGATCACGAAGTGCCCGCGAGCGACGTCTTTGGGCGACAGGCTGCTGTCGTCGATCCAGTCGTGGAGTTCCTTGCGCCACGCCAGGTAAGTTTGCAGATAACGTTTGTAGAGCGGGTTCTGGCTCCAGGCCGGATCGTTGAAGCGACGGTCATCGCCCGGCGGTTGCAGCTCGGATTTGCCGAACAGCACGTTCTTGAGTTCGAGGCCGAAATGAGCGACATGCTTGACGCTGTGAATCGGTTGTTTGATGGCCTGCCTGAGCACCATCCGAGCAGAAGCCAGTAGATCCTTGCCACGCAGTCCAACAACAGGATTAAGCCCCAGGGTGTTTTCCGAGGCTTGATACTTCAGGTCATCGTTGTTCTTGTTACTCATCTACGACGCTCCATTGTCCTGAGACGAGTACCCGGGCCCAGCCGTGTAGTCACACAACCAATACCAGGTACTGCTGCTCGGGTGACCGTTAATACTGCATCGCTGCTTTTTCAACACAACGAGCACTGCAGGGAACTTGCCAGTTCCATTGGTTACCCGAGTTTAATTTTTTTCGCAAGCGGGCCGATCCTCGACGCCGCAGCGGAGCATTCAAACAGATGAAATTAGAAAATGCCCTCTAAAGAGCAAGAGGCCTGACCTAGAGCATCAGCTTGACGACGGACTGGCTCGGATCGCGGGTTTTGCCGGCCGCTTTGAGCTCGGCAAGATAATCGTTCCAGAGATCCTCTTGGCGCACCGCCAACTGATAGAGATATTCCCAAGTGAACAGGCCGCTGTCGTGGCCGTCATCGAAGGTCAATTTCAGTGCGTACTGACCGGCCGGTTCTACCTTGCTCAGGCCAACGGCGATCTTGCCAAATTGCAGGATAGGTTTGCCGTGGCCCTGGACCTCGGCGGAAGGAGAGTGCACGCGCAAGAACTCGGCGGGCAGGTGAAATTCCTCGCCGGACGCGTATTTCAGCGACAGGGTTTTCGAGGCTTTGTGCAGCTTGATGTCGGTGGGGAGTTGGGTCATGACCTGGAGTCCGTCTGTGTGGGAGACCTCGGTTCAAATGTGGGAGCGGGCTTGCTCGCGAAAGCGGTGTAACACCCAACATTGATGTTGAATGTTACGCCCTCTTCGCGAGCAAGCCCGCTCCCACAGGGTCCGCGTTTGCCCGTAAGTATGGCTTACAGGATATAACGGGACAGGTCTTCGTTCTGCGCCAATTCGCCGAGGTGGCTGTTGACGTAGTCGGCGTCGATCAGGATCACCTTGTCGTCATGCGCGCTGGCCAGATCACCGGCGCTGAACGACACCTCTTCCAGCAGACGCTCAAGCAGCGTGTGCAGGCGACGGGCGCCGATGTTCTCGGTTTTCTCGTTGACCTGCCAGGCGATCTCGGCGATGCGCTTGATCCCGTCCGGCTGGAATTCGATCGCCAGGCCTTCGGTTTTCAGCAGTGCGCAATATTGCTCGGTGAGCGACGCGTGCGGTTCGCTGAGAATGCGCTCGAAGTCTTCCGGGGTCAGCGCCTTCAGTTCAACGCGGATCGGCAGGCGACCTTGCAGCTCAGGCACCAGATCACTCGGCTTGCTCAGGTGGAACGCACCGGAGGCAATGAACAGGATGTGGTCAGTCTTGACCATGCCCAGCTTGGTGTTGACGGTGCAGCCTTCGATCAGCGGCAGCAAGTCACGCTGCACACCTTCACGGGACACATCGACGCCACCGGAGTTGCCGCGCTTGGCGACCTTGTCGATTTCGTCGATAAACACGATGCCGTGCTGCTCGACCGCTTCCAAGGCCTTGGCCTTCAACTCTTCTTCGTTGACCAGGCGCCCGGCTTCTTCGTCACGCACCAGTTTCAGCGCTTCCTTGACCTTGAGCTTGCGCGATTTTTTCTTGCCCTTGCCCATGTTGGCAAACAGGCTCTGCAACTGGTTGGTCATCTCTTCCATGCCCGGCGGCGCGGAGATATCGACACCCGCCACTTCGGCGATTTCGATTTCGATCTCTTTGTCATCCAGCTGCCCTTCACGCAAGCGCTTGCGGAACAGCTGACGGGTGTTGGAGTCGGACGCGGAGGCCGAGTCCTCGTTGCTGAAACCCATGCGTGGCGGTGGCAGCAGCGCGTCGAGAATACGGTCTTCGGCGGCGTCTTCGGCGCGGTGGCGAACCTTGGTCATTTCCTGTTCGCGCAGCAGCTTGATCGCGGCGTCTGCGAGGTCACGAATGATCGATTCGACGTCACGGCCGACATAGCCGACTTCGGTGAACTTGGTCGCTTCGACCTTGATGAACGGCGCGTTGGCCAGTTTTGCCAGGCGCCGGGCGATTTCGGTTTTACCGACACCGGTCGGGCCGATCATCAGGATGTTCTTTGGTGTTACTTCAACACGCAGCTCTTCCGGCAGCTGCATCCGGCGCCAGCGGTTACGCAGCGCGATGGCGACGGCGCGCTTGGCATCGTCCTGGCCGATGATATGGCGATTGAGTTCGTGGACGATTTCACGGGGAGTCATGGACATAGTAATTGGCGGTCCTCTGTCAAAAGCGAGCCGTGGCACTGGGCCGAAACAGGCTTACTCGGCGAGGTCCTGCTCCTCAATGGTGAAGGTGTGGTTGGTGAATACACAGATGTCGCCGGCGATGCCGAGCGCGGTTTCGACGATTTCCCGGGCCGACAGATCGGTCTTCTTCAGCAAGGCACTGGCTGCCGCTTGAGCGTAACCGCCGCCGGAACCCATGGCGATCAGGCCTTCTTCGGGTTCGACCACGTCACCGTTGCCGGTGATGATCAGGGAGGCGTCTTTGTTGGCGACCGCGAGCATGGCTTCGAGGCGGCTCAGGGAACGGTCGGTGCGCCATTCTTTGGCGAGTTCGACGGCCGCGCGAACCAGGTGACCCTGGTGTTTTTCGAGTTGGCCTTCAAAACGCTCGAACAGGGTGAAGGCGTCGGCGGTGGCCCCGGCAAAACCGGCGATGACCTGGCCGTGGTACAGGCGACGAACTTTCTTCGCGTTGCCTTTCATCACGGTATTGCCGAGAGAAACCTGGCCGTCGCCGCCCATGACGACTTTGCCGTGGCGGCGAACTGAAACGATGGTGGTCAAGGGAGAGTCTCCACGCAGCGGGGCGAAAATGCCTTATGCCAACTCATATGGGGGTGGTGGAGAATTTTTCAACTGCGGGGCGGGAGAGGGGACGAGCGGTGTGTCAATTGCGAAGGAGGGTGTAGGTGAATCTCTGTGGCGAGGGAGCTTGCTCCCGTTCGGCTGCGCAGCAGTCGTAAACCCGGCCATCGCGGTCTGTCTGATGGATCGCGGTTGCCGGGTTTGGGAGTGCTGCGCACTCCAGCGGGAGCAAGCTCCCTCGCCACAAAGACAGAGTATTTCTGCTAAATCAGCGGCTCTGGCGTTGTTGTAACAACAGGTTGCTGAAACCGCTGCCGGCCAGTTGTTTCTGCGCCGTGGTCAGTTGTTCGCGGTTGCTGAACGGCCCGACCAATACGCGATACCAGGTCTCGTCCTTGACCATGCCGGACTCAACCGCCACCGCCTGACCGAGCAAGATGATCTGCGCACGTACCTTGTCGGCATCGGCTTCCTTGCGGAACGAACCGGCCTGCAAGAAGAACTTGGTCACTGGCGCCGCTTTGGAAACCGGCGGCGGTGGTGGCGGAGTAATCCCCGCCAGCGCTGCCTGCGCCCGCGCGGTGTCGATCTTCGCCGCCTGCTCCGGCGTCACCGGGGTCGTCGGCACGGTCGGCACTTGTGGTGTCGGCAGGGTTTTTTCCGGTACCGCGTCTGGCGGCACGATCACTTCCGATTCCGGCAGCAAGGTGTAGAAGTCGTACTTCGGCTTCACCGGTTGCGTCGGACTCGGCGGAGTCTTGTTGGCCTCGGCGATCTTGGTGGCTTTCTGTTGTTCGATTTTTTCGCGCTTGACGCTTTCGCTGCCCTTGCCCGGCTCCAGTTTCATCAGGAACACGATGAAGGCGCCGACCGTCAGGCCGATGGCCATCCACAGCCAGCCCGGAATCGGCTGCTTGGCAGGAGCGGTGTAACGACTGGCGCCGCGCTTGGGTGCAGGTTTTTTCTTGGCAGCCAACTTACATACGCTCCAGAGTTTCCAGACCCAAGAGTTCCAGGCCTTGCTTGAGTGTGCGACCGGTCAGCGCGGCAAGGCGCAGACGGCTTTGCATTTGCGCCGGGGTGTCGGCAGTGAGGATCGGGCAGTTCTCGTAGAAGCTGGAGAACAGGCCGGCGACATCGTACAGGTAGGTGCACAGGATGTGCGGCGTTCCTTTGTCGGAAACGCTGTTCAGCACTTCGCCGAATTGTGCCAGTTTGGCCGCCAGTTCATGTTCGTGCGCGGCTTCAAGGACGATCTGGCCTTCGACTTCGCTGAAGTCCTTGCCGAGCTTGCGGAACACGCCGGCCACGCGGGTGTAGGCATAAAGCAAGTACGGCGCGGTGTTGCCTTCGAAGTTCAGCATCTGGTCGAAGTTGAAGCTGTAGTCACTGGTGCGATGCTTCGAGAGGTCGGCGTATTTCACCGCGCCAATGCCCACGACCTTGGCGATGTTGCGCAGATCGTCTTCGGCCAGCTCCGGGTTCTTCTCTTTCACCAGGGTGTAGGCACGGTCCTTGGCTTCGTTCAGCAGGTCCACCAGTTTCACGGTGCCGCCATCACGGGTCTTGAACGGACGGCCGTCGGCGCCGTTCATGGTGCCGAAGCCCATGTGCTCCATTTCCATCGGGTGCGTGACGAAACCGGCCAGGCGCGCGACCTGGAACACTTGCTGGAAGTGCAGGGCCTGACGCTGGTCGACGAAGTACAGCGCGCGATCAGCCTTCAGTTTGCCGCTGCGATAACGCACAGCCGCCAGGTCGGTGGTGGCGTAGAGGTAGCCGCCGTCAGCCTTGACGATGATCACTGGCAGCGGGTCGCCGTCGGCGTTCTTGAATTCGTCGAGGAACACGCACTGGGCGCCGTTGCTCTCGACCAGCAGGCCGGCAGCCTTGAGGTCGTTGACCACGTTGATCAGATCATCGTTATAGGCGCTTTCGCCCATCACGTCGGCCATGGTCAGTTTGACGTTCAGTTGTTCGTAAATCGCCTGGCAGTGGGACAGCGAGATATCGCGGAAGCGCGACCACAGCGCCAGGCACTCGGCGTCACCGGCCTGCAGCTTGACCACCAGGCCACGGGCGCGGTCGGCGAACTCTTCAGAGCCGTCGAAGCGCTGCTTGGCGGCGCGGTAGAAGTTTTCCAGGTCCGACAGCTCGTCGCTGGTGATCGGGTTTTCTTGCAGGTACGCCATCAGCATGCCGAACTGGGTGCCCCAGTCGCCCACGTGGTTCTGGCGGATCACGGTGTCGCCGAGGAACTCCAGCACCCGCGCCACGCCGTCGCCGATGATGGTCGAGCGCAAGTGGCCGACGTGCATCTCTTTGGCCAGGTTGGGTGCGGACAGATCAACCACAGTGCGCTGCACCGGGCCAGCCTTGCGCACACCGACATGGTCGTCGGCCAGGGCGGCGTCCAGGCGCGCGGCCAAGGCTTGGGTGTTCTGGAAGAAGTTCAGGAAGCCCGGGCCGGCGATTTCGGTCTTGGTGACGTTTTCGTCAGCCGGCAGGGCGGCGATGATTTTCTCGGCCAGGTCGCGAGGCTTCATGCCTGCCGGTTTGGCCAGCATCATCGCGATATTGCTGGCGAAGTCGCCGTTCTTCTTGTCGCGGGAGTTTTCCACCTGGATCGCCGGCGACAGGCCTTCAGGCAACACACCTTCGTTGACGAGTTGGGTGATGGCTTGTTGGATCAGCTGGCGAATGGTGTCTTTCATGGTGTTCTCTTTCGACCGCAAGCGCGGCGGCGCCTGGATGCGCTAGTGGAAAAACTGGGCATTATCCGTGGCATAGACGTGCTTGCCAACTATAGCGGGCAGGTTATGGATATGTGGTGACAATTAGGCCGCCATCGCGTGTAGGAGCGAGGCTTGCCCGCGATGGCAATCTCAAGGGCCCTATCGCGGGCAAGCCTCGCTCCTACACGCGGTGGCGATCTTTCAATATAAATCCACAGGATCAACATCCAAAGACCAGCGCACCGCCCGCCCACTCGGCATCTGCTCCAGCGCCAGCAACCAACTGCTCAGCAACCGATGCAGTGGCGCCCGCGCTGTCGCCTGCAACAACAATTGCGCGCGATAACGCCCGGCCCGACGCTCCATCGGTGCTGGCACCGGCCCGAGCAACTCGATACCGCTCAGATTCTGCTCGGCCAGCAATCGTTCCGCCTCGCTGCACGCTTCATCGAGAAAACCTTCAGCTTGCCCCGGTTTGTGCGCTTCGGCTCGCAGCAGCGCCAGATGCGCAAACGGCGGCAGACCGGCGGCGCGACGCTCGCTCAAAGCCTGTTCGGCAAAGGCGAAGTAACCCTGTTCTGTCAGTTGCACCAGCAATGGATGGTCGGCCAAGTGGGTCTGGATGATCACTCGCCCCGGCTCTTCGGCCCGACCTGCGCGGCCGGCGACCTGGACGATCAACTGCGCCATGCGCTCGCTGGCGCGGAAGTCGCCAGAGAACAGCCCGCCGTCGGCATCGAGAATCGACACCAGCGTCACCCGGGGAAAGTGGTGCCCTTTGGCAAGCATCTGTGTGCCGACCAGAATGCACGGCTGGCCTTTCTGAATTGTCGCGAACAGCTGATTCATCGCGTCCTTGCGCGAGGTGCTGTCGCGGTCAACCCGCAGCACCGGCACATCCGGGAACAGGATCGCCAAGCGTTCCTCGGCACGCTCGGTGCCGGCACCCACGGGTCGCAAATCGACCTTGCCGCATTTCGGGCAATGCCGGGGCACGCGCTCGACGTAGCCGCAGTGGTGGCAGCGCAATTCGCCGGAGCGCTGGTGCACGGTCATCCGCGCATCGCAGCGCTGGCATTCGGACATCCAGCCGCAATCGTGGCAAAGCAGGGTCGGCGCGAAGCCACGGCGGTTGAGAAAGACCAGGACTTGCTGGCCAGCCGCCAGGGTCTGGCCGATGGCTTGCTGCATCGGCCCGGAAATACCGCTGTCCAGCGGGCGACTTTTCACATCCAGACGCAGGAATCGCGGTTGCTTGGCGCCACCCGCACGCTCATTCAGACGTAGGAGGCCGTAACGCCCGGTGTAGGCGTTGTGCAGGCTTTCCAGCGAAGGCGTGGCGGATCCGAGCACGATCGGGATGTTTTCCTGCCGCGCGCGGACCAGCGCCAGATCCCGGGCGTGATAGCGCAGGCCTTCCTGCTGCTTATAAGAGCCGTCGTGCTCTTCGTCGATGATGATCAGGCCGGGGTTTTTCATCGGCGTGAACAGTGCCGAACGAGTGCCGATAATAATGTCGGCGTCGCCGTCCCGGGCGGCAAGCCAGGCTTCCAGGCGTTCGCGATCGTTGACCGCCGAGTGGATCAGCGCAATGCGTGCATTGAAGCGCTGCTCGAAGCGCGCCAGGGTTTGCGGGCCTAGGTTGATCTCCGGGATCAGCACCAGCGCTTGCTTGCCGGCCTCAAGGGTTTCGCGGATCAGTTGCAAATAGACTTCGGTCTTGCCGCTGCCGGTGACGCCCGCGAGCAGGAACGCGTGATAACTGTCGAACCCGGCGCGGATTGCTTCATAAGCGGCGCGTTGTTCCGGGTTGAGCGGCAACTCCGGCTGGGCCAGCCAATGCTCATGGCGGGCGTCGGGTGCGTGCTTGCGGATTTCCACTTGCACCAGGTCCTTGGCCAGCAGCAGGTCGAGACTGTCTTTGCTCAGCATCAGTTTGCTCAGCAACTGATGGGCCACGCCGTGGGGATGCTGGGCCAACGTCGCCAGGGCTTCTCGCTGACGCGGGGCGCGGGCAATGCGCGGATCATCGAGGCTGGCGCCGGGCGCTGCCGACCAGAACCGTTCCTGGCGTGCTTCAGCCAATTCACCCTGGCGCAGTAATACCGGCAGCGCCCAGCTCAAGGTGTCGCCGAGGCTGTGCTGGTAATACTGGGACGTCCACAGGCACAGCTTGAACAGCGCGGGCGGCAGTGGTGGCGTGGCATCGAGCAGGGCCAGGGCTGGTTTGAGCTTTTCCACCGGGACTTCGCTGGTGTCGGTGACTTCTACCAGAATGCCGATCATCTCCCGCCGACCAAACGGCACCCGCAAGCGCATGCCCGGTTGCAACTGGGCGCGCAGGACCCCGGCCGGGGCACGGTAATCGAACAGGCGGCGCAGCGGCGAGGGCAGGGCGAGGCGCAAAATGGCGTCGGGCACGCGGGGGATTCTCTTTGGACGGGCAATAAATGAAAGGCTGCGCACATACCTGTGGGAGCGGGCTTGCTCGCGAAAGCGGACTGTCATTCAACATCTGAGTGGCTGACACACCGCCTTCGCGAGCAAGCCCGCTCCCACAGGTTGAGTGTGCTTTGGGTCGGGAGCCTAGCAGACGGTCGGTAGAAGGGACAGCTTGCGTGATTGTCATTGTCTGGTAGAATCCGCGGCCTAATTACGTGCGGTATTCAACAATAGTGTTGAGTGGCGGCACGCTAGCCCGAGGAATACACCATGAAAGCCGATATCCATCCAACATACGAAGTCACCGCAGTTACCTGCAGCTGTGGCAACAAGTTCGAAACTCGTTCGAACCTGGCCAAGCCTCTGGCGATCGACGTATGCAATGAGTGCCACCCGTTCTACACCGGTAAGCAGAAGACTCTGGATACTGGCGGCCGTGTACAGCGCTTCGCAGACCGTTTCGGTGCCTTCGGCAAGAAACCTGCTGCTGCAGCAGAGTAAGGTTCCAAAGCCCTATGGGCTTTACCTTGCTAACGAAAAAGGCGTCCCTTGCGGGCGCCTTTTTTGTGTCTGCGATTTGGCTTTCCGGCGCCCAGGCCTTTTGCCCGGCGCCTAGCGGTTTGACGCTAGCCACCGTGCAGCGGGTGGTGGACGGTGACACTCTGCGCCTGAGCGATGGCCGCAGTGTGCGCATGATCGGCTTGAACACCCCGGAACTGGGTCGACAGGGGCGCACCGACGAGCCGTTCGCCGTGGCGGCGCGCAAACGCCTCGAAGCGCTGGTCGCGGCCAGTAATGACCGGGTGGGATTGTTGCCGGGTAAAGAGGCCAAGGATCGCTACGGCCGCACCTTAGCGCATGTCTATAGCGCCAATGGCGCCAACCTGGAAGCGCAGATGCTCGCCGAAGGCCTCGGTTTTCAGGTCGCGATTGCGCCGAATATCGATTTGGTGAGTTGCCAGCAATCAGCGGAACGCGCGGCTCGACAGGCCGGCCTCGGGCTGTGGCGCCAGTCACCTGTGCTGAAAGCGGATCAGATCCAGGTCTCCGGTTTTGCTGTGCTCAGTGGTCGTGTGAGCAAGGTTCAGCGCAATCGCGGCGGGGTTTGGATCGAGTTGCAGGATTCGGTTGTATTGCGCGTTGCACCCAATGTGCTCGGGCAGTTCGATGTCAGATCGCTGGAACGGCTGAAGGGCAAGCAAATCGAGGCTCGCGGCTGGGTGCTGGACCGTTCGCGCCGTGGTGGACTGGATGACGGTCAGGCGCGCTGGCTGCTCCCACTAAGCGACCCTTCGATGCTTCAAGCAGGGCAGTGATAAAAAGTTGTAGACATTTTTTAGATGGATTGTGAACAGTCTAGCCCTTGTGTTCCGTGGCTCTTGGCCCAAAGTCGTAGGGCAGGGCGCTTGACAGGGGTGACCGGTCAGTCTTGTAGGGACTTTACGACACGCGTATCCTCGGCGGTCCGTCTGTCCAACAGTAAAAAGCGGAATGCCCACATGTCTGATTTGAAAACTGCCGCTCTCGAATATCACGCCCATCCTCGTCCAGGGAAGCTGAGTGTCGAGCTCACCAAGGCCACCGCTACCGCCCGCGATCTGTCGCTGGCCTACAGCCCCGGCGTAGCCGAACCAGTACGCGAAATCGCCCGCGATCCTGAACTGGCCTACAAATACACCGGTAAAGGCAACCTGGTTGCAGTCATTTCCGATGGCACCGCGATTCTCGGCCTGGGTAACCTCGGCCCATTGGCTTCCAAGCCAGTGATGGAAGGTAAAGGCGTGCTGTTCAAGCGCTTTGCCGGCATCGACGTTTTCGACATCGAAGTCGACTCCGAAAGCCCGCAAGCCTTCATCGACACCGTCAAGCGCATCTCCATCACTTTCGGTGGCATCAACCTGGAAGACATCAAGGCACCTGAGTGCTTTGAGATCGAACGTGCTCTGATCGAGCAGTGCGACATTCCGGTATTCCACGATGACCAGCACGGCACCGCGATCGTTACTGCGGCCGGCATGATCAACGCCCTGGAAATCGCTGGCAAAACCCTGGCTGACGCCAAGATCGTCTGCCTTGGCGCTGGTGCGGCCGCCATCTCCTGCATGAAATTGTTGGTGAGCATGGGCGCCAACATCGAAAACATCTTCATGGTTGACCGTACCGGCGTGATCCACTCCGGCCGTGACGACCTGAACCAGTACAAGGCTGTCTTCGCTCACGCGACTGAAAAGCGCACCTTGGCTGACGCCCTGACCGGTGCAGACGTGTTCGTCGGCCTGTCCGGCCCGAACCTGCTGAGCGCTGAAGGCCTGAAATCCATGGCGGCCAACCCGATCGTGTTCGCATGCTCGAACCCGGACCCGGAAATCGCCCCGGAACTGGCTCACGCCACCCGTGACGACGTGATCATGGCCACCGGCCGTTCGGACTACCCGAACCAGGTCAACAACGTTCTGGGCTTCCCGTTCATCTTCCGCGGTGCCCTGGACGTTCGCGCCAAGCGCATCAACGAAGAAATGAAAGTGGCCGCGGCCAACGCCCTGCGCGAACTGGCCAAGCTGCCGGTTCCTCAGGAAGTGTGCGACGCCTACGGCGGTATCAAACTGGAATTCGGTCGTGAGTACATCATCCCGAAACCAATGGATGCCCGCCTGATCACCGTGATCTCCGATGCCGTGGCAAAAGCCGCCATCGAGACCGGCGTAGCGACCCTGCCGTATCCGAAGAACTACCCGCTGAAAAGCGTGGATGACGTGTTCAACGGCTAAGCCGTTGTAGCGTTCAACCGAGAAGCCCTGGCTCTATTGAGTCGGGGCTTTTTTATGCCTGAAGGGTTTTGCGGCGGTCTTGCCGGCCTCTTCGCGAGCAAGCCCGCTCCCACCTTGGAATGCGTTTCCCCTGTGGGAGCGGGCTTGCTCGGGTAGAAACCGGAGACATCCTTTACGTTTTAAACCGGAGACATCCTTTACAGGTGTGAAATACGGTCAGGAGGTGCCTGACCATGCCCTGGAATCGAGAGTCCCCGATGGATCAACGAATCAAACTCATAGGCGACTGGCTGCAAGGCAGCTACTCAAAAATCGAGCTGGCCCGTCACTACGGGCTCAGCCGGCCTACGTTGGACAAATGGCTTGCACGCTACGAGGCACATGGCGTTGATGGGTTAAAGGAGTTGTCACGGCGCCCGCATACGAGCCCCTTCAAAATCAGCGACGAGGTGCTTGAGTTGCTAATCGCGTACAAGCGCGAGCACCACAGTTGGGGGCCTGAGAAGCTGGTGCATAACCTCAGGATCGATCACCCAGAGTTGTCTTGGCCAGCTGTCAGCACGGCAGGCGAGTGGCTTAAACGAGCAGGCCTGGTGCAGAAACGCCGCTTTCTCAATCGTCCGCCAGCAGGGAAAAATCCGCTGCGCGATGCCACTGCGCCTAATCAGACATGGGCTGCGGACTTCAAAGGAGACTTCGCACTTCAGAACGGCCAACGTTGTTACCCACTGACCATTACCGATCATGTCAGCCGATTTTTATTGCTGTGCAGGGCTCAGAGTAGCGTTGCCGGTGCCCGCGAAGGATTTGACTGGGCATTTCGAGAGTTCGGTTTGCCTGACGTAATCCGCACAGATAATGGCTCCCCCTTTGCCTCCACCGGTATTTCACGCATATCCAGTCTGGCGGCGTGGTGGATACGACTAGGGATCTATCCGGAGAGAATCCAGCCGGGGCGCCCTGACCAGAATGGCCGTCATGAACGCATGCACCGAACGCTCAAGGCTGCATTGCTTCACGCACCGGAACGTAATCTGGTGGAGCAACAGTTGGCATTCGAACAGTTTCGACAGGAGTTCAATTTCGTAAGACCACACAAGGCTTTAGAGATGAAAGTTCCTGCGGCCCTCTACGAGCCATCTCAACGGCAGTACGACGGACACGTGCCCGAGGCCGTTTACGCTTCGGACATGACGATCCGCATGGTCAGGCAGAATGGGTCGATGAAATGGAAAGGTAAGATGATTTTCGTCAGTGAATCCCTGGCAGGTGAGGCGTTAGGGCTCAAGGAAGTGGACGATGATGTGTGGGATATTTACCTTTGTAACTACCTTTTAGGCAGGCTGAAAAGCGGCGAAACCCGCCTTTCAAGCCAGCAGAAACGTAAAGGACGTCCCCGGTTTCAATCGTAAAGGATGTGTCCGTTTCTACATCGCGAAGGCGTCCTGACAGACGCAACAAAGCAAAAAAAGCCCCGCACTTCTTTCGAAGGCGGGGCTTTTTGTTGCATCAGCCGATCAGAACAAATCGATCGGTGCCGCTTCATCCGCTGGCAATGGGCTGCCCGGCGCAGTGCCGTTGCCCAGCTCGTTCACCGACGGTGGCGTGTCTTCGGCCTTGAATAGCTCGAAGTAGGCCCCAGGCGTGCTTGGCGTGGCCGCACGGCCGCTGACCGGGTCAACCCGCAGGCTGAGGATGCCTTCCGGCTCCGCTTGCGTATGCGGCGGCTTGCCTTTGAGCGCGGCGGCCATGTAGTTCATCCAGATCGGCAGCGCGACGGTGCCGCCGAACTCCTTGCGACCCAGGCTCTCTGGCTGGTCGAAACCGGTCCAGACCGTGGTCACGTAATCGGCGTTGTAGCCGGAGAACCAGGCATCCTTGGATTCGTTGGTCGTACCGGTCTTGCCCGCGATATCGGGGCGGCCCAAGGCCAGCGCGCGGCGACCGGTGCCGAGCTTGATCACGTCCTCAAGCATGCTGTTGAGGATGAACGTGGTGCGGCCATCGACAATCCGCTCAGCCAGGGCCGGGGTTTGCGGCAGCGTGCCAGGTGCGGCTGGCGCTTCGCCCGGGGTCGCGTTGACCGTGAACGGCTGCGCAACCGGTGCGGCCAGGCCAGCGGTCGCCGTGTCGCCCTGAGGCACGCTCGGCGGGTTGGCGACGAACAGCGTGTCACCGTTGCGGCTTTCAATCTTGTCGATGATGTACGGGGTGATCTTGTAGCCGCCGTTGGCGAAGGTGCTCCAGCCGGTGGCAATCTCCATCGGCGTCAGGGTCGCGGTGCCCAGGGCCAGGGACAGGTTGCGCGGCAGGTCCTGCTTGTTGAAGCCGAACTTGCTGATGTAGTCGATGGTGCGATCAACGCCCAACGCCTGCACCAACCGGATCGACACCAGGTTACGCGACTTGTACAGACCTTCACGCAAGCGGATCGGGCCGAGGAAGGTGTTGGTGTCGTTCTTCGGACGCCAGACCTTGTCCAGATACTCGTCGACAAACACGATCGGCGCGTCGTTCACCAGGGTCGCGGCGGTGTAGCCGTTATCCAGGGCGGCGCTGTAGACGAACGGCTTGAAGCTCGAGCCCGGCTGACGCTTGGCCTGCAGGGCACGGTTGTAGTTGCTCTGCTCGAACGCGAAGCCGCCGACCAGCGAGCGGATCGCACCGTTCTGCGGATCCAGGGAGACCAATGCGCCTTGTGCCTGTGGAATCTGGCTGAACTTCAGCGAGTTGTCCGGCTGGCGTTGTACGCGGATCAAGTCGCCGACCTGGGCCACGTCCGCCGGCTGCTTCGGATTGGCGCCCATGCTGTTGGTGTTCAGGAAGGGGCGGGCCCACTTCATGCTGTCCCAGGCAACATGTTCGTCGCCGGTGCGGGTCATCACTTGCAGGCCGTTCTTGTCGACCTGGGTAACGATGGCCGGCTCCAGGCTGCTGATGGTGCGCTGTTTGGTCAGTTCGGTGGCCCAGGCTTCACGGGTCTTGCCCGGCAGGCGCGACTCAGGACCGCGATAACCGTGACGCTGGTCGTAGGTCATCAAGCCTTCGTGGACCGCGGTGTTGGCCATTTCCTGCAGATTGCTCGGCACGGTGGTGGTGACGCGGAAACCTTCGGTGTAGGCGTCGCTGCCATAACGACCGACCATTTCGGCGCGGGCCATTTCGGCGATGTACGGCGCGTTCACCTCCGGGGTCGGCACGTGATAGCTGGCGTTCAGCGGTTCGTTGATCGCGGTGGTGTAGTCGGCTTCGGTGATTTTCCCGAGCTTGTACATGCGCCCCAGGATCCAGTCGCGACGTTCCTTGCTGCGGGCCGGGTTGGCCAGCGGGTTGAAGCGCGACGGGGCTTTCGGCAGGCCGGCGATCATCGCCATCTGCGCCAGGCTCACATCTCGAATTGATTTGCCGTAGTAGACCTGTGCCGCTGCCTCGATGCCGTAGGCGCGGTTACCCAGGTAGATCTTGTTGACGTACAGCTCAAGGATTTCGTCCTTGGTCAGCTGCCGTTCGATCTGCAGGGCCAGAAGAATTTCGGTGGTTTTGCGCGAGAAGCTGCGTTCGCTGGTCAGGAAGAAGTTCTTCGCCACCTGCATGGTGATGGTGCTGCCGCCGGACTGGATGTGGCCGCTTTTGACCAGTTGGGTCGCGGCACGCATCAGGCTGCTCGGATCGACGCCATAGTGGTTGGCGAAGTTGTCGTCTTCAGCACTTAGTAACGCATTGATGAAATTGGGCGGAATGTCGGCGAAACGGATCGGAGTCCGGCGCATTTCGCCAAATTCTGCGATCAACTTGTTATCGCTGCTGTAGACCCGCAGAGGAATCTGCAACTGAATGCTTCTCAGCGCCTCCACGGACGGCAAACCCGGACTAAGGTAAAGATAGGCGCCACTGAGACCTAAAAGCAGTCCGCAGAAAACGGCGACGATGGACCAACCGAAAAATTTCAGCAGACGAATCAAGGCGTTTGAACATCCAGGGTAAAGAATGAATTTGGCGTCAGGGTCCCGGTTACACAGAGAACGACCCGCGCTGGCAGTAAAAGCGGAAAAAAACGCTGGGCATTATAAGCATTTTTCCGTGGTGGGCGTCATTTGCGCTTCTGTCAAGACGGGGTGATTGAACGCAATGCACATTACAGAGTCCGTAACTCACGGATAGTCATAGGGAATTGGTAGTGCTAGGACTCTTCAATAAAAAGACCAGAACGCTTCTGGGGATCGACATCAGCTCCACGTCGGTGAAGCTTCTGGAGCTCAGCCGCCAGGGCGACCGCTACCGGGTCGAGGCCTACGCGGTCGAACCGCTGCCGGCCAGCGCGGTCATCGAGAAAAACATCGCCGAGCTCGAAGGTGTGGGCCAGGCGTTGTCACGCGTGCTTCTCAAGGCTCGGACCGGTATCCGGAACGTCGCGGTTGCGGTGGCCGGTTCGGCGGTGATTACCAAGACCATCGAGATGGACGCCGGGCTGTCCGACGAGGAGATGGAAAACCAGCTCAAGATCGAAGCCGACCAATACATTCCTTATCCATTGGACGAAGTTGCCATCGATTTCGAAGTCCAGGGTGTATCGGTGCGCAACCCCGAGCGGGTCAATGTGCTGCTGGCCGCCTGTCGGAAAGAAAACGTCGAGGTCCGCGAGGCGGCACTGGCGCTCGCCGGGCTGACCGCCAAGGTGGTGGACGTCGAAGCCTATGCCCTCGAACGTTCCTTTGGCCTGCTGGCGACCCAACTGGCCTCCAATCAAGAGCGCCCGACCGTCGCGGTGGTGGACATCGGCGCGACCATGACCACCCTGAGCGTGCTGCATAACGGCCGGATCATCTACACCCGCGAACAATTGTTCGGCGGCCGACAACTCACTGAAGAAATCCAGCGCCGCTATGGCCTGACCACTGAGCAGGCCGGGCTGGCAAAGAAGCAGGGCGGTTTGCCGGACGACTATGTCAGCGAGGTGTTGCAGCCGTTTCGTGAAGCCCTTGTGCAGCAGGTCTCTCGCTCATTGCAGTTTTTCTTTGCGTCCGGCCAGTACAACGCGGTCGACCATATCCTGCTGGCCGGCGGCACCGCCTCGGTGCCCGGGCTTGATCGATTGATCGAGCAGCGGCTGGGCACGCCGACCCAGGTCGCCAACCCATTCGCGGACATGGCGCTGAGCAGCAAGGTCAACGCCGGCGCACTCGCCAGCGATGCCCCTGCCTTGATGATTGCCTGCGGCCTGGCCCTCAGGAGTTTCGACTGATGGCGCGGATCAACCTTTTACCCTGGCGTGAAGAACTGCGCGAAGAGCGTCGCAAGCGCTTTCTGCTGGTGCTGGTGGGCGTGCTGGTCGGTTCGGTGGGCTTGGTGCTGATTGGCGACCAGATCATCAGCGGCGCCATCAGCCAGCAAGTGGCCCGCAACGATTACCTTGGCAAACAGATTGCCGTCGTCGATGAGCGCATCAAGCAAATCAGCGAGCTCAAGGCCCGGCGCCAGCAACTGGTGGAGCGCATGCGCATCATCCAGGACCTGCAAGGCAACCGGCAGATCAGCGGTCGAATCTTCGACCAGTTGGCACGTACCCTGCCGGACGGGGTGTATTTCACCGAAGTGAAAATGCAGGGCAAGACCCTGGCGATCACCGGTGCGGCAGAGTCGAACAACAAGGTGTCGGAGTTGATGCGCAATCTCGATGCCTCGGACTGGTTCGACGCGCCAAGCCTGACCGAGGTCAAGGCGACGACTGCCGGTCAGTTGGATCAGGCCAACGTGTTTCAGCTGACCGTTCGTCAGACTCAGCCAGCCACGATGGAGGTCGCTAAATGAGGCCGTCCGAATGGTTCGAGGGGCTGCGCAAGATCGACATCAATGATCTGGACACCAACAACATCGGCTCCTGGCCCCCGGCAATCAAGGCGTTGGCGGGCATTCTGCTGATGGTTCTGGTGCTGGGGCTGGGCTACAACTTTTACATCAGCGACATGCAGAACGAACTCGACCTCAAGCGTGCGGAAGAATCGACGCTCAAGGATCAGTTCGCCAGCAAGGCCGGCATGGCGGCGAACCTGGAGCTCTACACCCAGCAGATGAAGGAGATGGAGAACTCGTTCGGCGTGCTGTTGCGGCAATTGCCCAGCGACACCGAAGTGCCCGGTCTGCTGGAAGACATCACCCGCACCGGCCTGGGCAGCGGCCTGGAATTCGAAGAGATCAAATTGCTGCCGGAAGTCACCCAGCAGTTCTACATCGAGCTGCCGATCCAGATCACCGTCACAGGTGCCTATCACGACCTGGCGACCTTCGTCAGTGGCGTGGCCGGGCTGCCGCGCATCGTCACCCTGCATGACTTCGACCTTGCGCCGGCCAACCCCGACGGCGGTACGAAGCTGCGCATGAGCATCCTCGCCAAGACTTACCGCTACAACGACAAGGGGTTGCAGAAATGACCCCGATTCGTTGTTTACCTATGGTCGTGTTGTTGGCCGGTCTGGGCGGTTGCGGCGGCGACAATGGCTTCGGCGATCTGGACGCTTACCTGAACGAAGTGCGCCTGCGTCCACCGGGCAAGATTGAACCAACGCCGACATTCCGGTCTTACCCAACATTCACCTACAGCGCCGCCAACCTGCGCAGCCCGTTTTCCCGACAAGTCAGGAACGACGTGGCCGGCCAGAAGCACGGCTCGCGCAACGTCAAGCCCGACCCCAATCGGGTCAAGCAGTACCTCGAAGGTTTCAACATCGAGCAGTTTGAAATGGTCGGCACGATCTCGAATGCCTCCGGTTCCTTTGCGCTGCTGCGCGGAGCGGGCGGGGTGCACCGGTTGAAAGTCGGCGATTACCTGGGGCGTAACGATGGGCGGATCGTCGCCATCAGCGGCTCGCAAGTCGATGTGGTCGAAATCGTTCCCGACGGCGAAGGCGCCTGGCTGGAACGGCCGCGGACCATCCCTTTGAAAGAGCACTCATAGTGGAACTCGAATAATGAACAGGATTTTCTCAACCCTCGGTATTTCGCTATGGATAGCGCTGCTGTCGCCGATGGTACAAGCGGCCACCCTCAACGCGCTGGATGTCGCCGCGCTGCCGGGTGACCGCGTCGAGTTGAAGTTGACCTTCGACGGGCCGCCACCACCGCCCCACGGCTACACCACCGAATCACCGGCGCGCATCGCGCTGGATCTGCCGGGTGTAGTCAGCAAACTGACCAACAAAAACCGTGACCTGGGTGGCGGCAATGCCCGCAGCGCCACAGTGGTCGAGGCCAAGGACCGCACGCGACTGATCATCAACCTGACTCAACTCACGCCCTACAGCTCCAGGGTTGAAGGCAACAATCTGTTCGTGGTCGTTGGGCAAGGCGCGAAAGGCACGACAGCCAAACCCGTCGCCAGCGCACCCCGCCCAGCTACCGCAAAACCGGCGCCCGCCAAGGCCTATGCGCCCGTCGGCAAGGCCATTCGCGGCGTGGATTTTCAGCGCGGCACTCAGGGCGAAGGCAATGTGGTGATCGACTTGTCGGATCCGTCCATTGCACCGGATATTCAGGAGCGCGAGGGCAAGATCATCCTCGGTTTCGCCAAGACCCAATTGCCCGACCCGTTACGGGTGCGCCTGGACGTCAAGGATTTCGCGACTCCGGTGCAGTTTGTTAACGCCAGTGCCTCCGGCGACCGCGCGGTGATC